>NZ_JBVVPC010000023.1:0-120928 GCF_055807355.1 Bradyrhizobium sp. Ken01 | reverse complement strand
ACTGCAGCGCGTCCGGGACACGGGAGTGCGCGAACTAAACCGGCTTCCCGGTATACGGCATCGACGCCGTCAGTCCGCCGTCCACCGGGAAGGCCTGGCCATTGACATACGACGCCTCGTCGCTGGCCAGGAACAATCCCATCGCGGCGAGCTCGTGCGGCTGGCCGGGGCGCTTGAGCGGATTGAGCTGGCCGATCTTGTCGGCGGTGCCGCGCTCCTTGGCGCGGTCGAAGATCGGTTTGGTCATGCCGGTCTCGATCAGGCCCGGGCACACCGCGTTGATGCGCACGCCGGTACCGGTGAGCGAATACGCCGTGGTCTGCACCAGGGAGATGACGCCGGCTTTGCTCGCGGCATAGGGATGTCCGCTGGCGCCGGCCTTGAGGCCCGCGACGGACGCGGTCAGCACGATCGCGCCGGACTGCTGCTTCACCATGTGCGGCATCGCATGCTTCACCGCGAGAAACGGCCCGATCAGATTGATGCGCAAGACCTCCTGCCACTGCTCGACGGTCTGCTCGCCGAGCGGGACGAGTCCGCCGCTGACGCCGGCATTGGCCCAGATCACGTCGAGCCGGCCGTGCGCCTTCACCGCCTTGTCGATCACGGCCATGACGTCCTTTTCGGAGCCGGCGTCCGCCACCATGGCTTCCGCGACACCGCCGGCCTTCTTCACCTCGTCGACCGTCTCCTTCACCGCCTCGGTGCGATCGACCGCGATCAGCTTGGCGCCTTCTCTCGTGAACAGCAGCGCGGCCGCGCGGCCGATGCCGCTGCCGGCACCGGTGATGATGACGGATTTGCCTTGCAGACGGCCCATGCGTTGTCTCCCTTCGGTTCGCACGCGACGCTTGCCGCGCGACGGAATTTCAAACAAGATTTCAAACGGTAAAGTGTCTTGAGACACGTTCGCTACTGACGTACAGCGACATCAAACGGGATGGAAGGGTTTCGATGGCAGGTGCAGACAAGCCCAAAGTGGTCACGACACGCTGGTGGTGGGTCCGTCACGCGCCCGTGCGCAATGACGGCGGCAACATCTACGGTCAGTCCGATCTCGCCTGCGACACCAGCGATACCTACGTCTTCAATGCTGTTGCCAAGGTGCTGCCACGCAAGGCGGTCTGGTATTCGAGCAATCTGATGCGCACGCATCAGACCGCCGAAGCGATCTGGGCGGCCGGCTTCCCGAGGCCCGCGTCGATGACATGGGAAGCGGACCTCGCCGAACAAAACCTCGGCCGCTGGCAGGGCATGAATCGCGCCGAGTTCATCGCCAGCCGTCCCGTCGGATCGAGCTGGTTTGCCGACATCAACGAGCCTGCGCCCGGCGGCGAGAGCTTCATGGACCTCTACAATCGCGCGCGCCGCGTCATCGAGCGGATCAATATCGAGGTAGCCGGGCAGGACGTGATCGCGGTCGCACATGGCGGCACCATCAAGGCGGCGCTGGGGCTGGCGCTCGACAATCAGCCGGAGCGGGGGCTTGCGTTCGATATCGACAATTGCTCGGTGACGCGGCTCGACTATTTCGCAAGCCCCGAGCGCAATGTCTGGCGGCTGCCGATGGTGAACCAGCAGCCGTGGATCGCGGACGATGCGCATGCGGCGATGCATCAACCCGCGGGACCGGAAGTCAAGAAGCTCGCCTGAGTGAGCTGTCATTCCGGGACGGTCCGCAGGACCGGCCCCGGAATCTCGAGATTCCGGGTTCGGCTTCGCCGCCCCGGAATGACAATGAACACGAAGATCAATCTGGGAGAGAAACATGACCTTGTTCGACATGAAGGGGAAAGTCGCCGTCATCACCGGCTCGACGCGCGGCATCGGCCTTGCGATCGCCGAGCGCATGGCCGAGCACGGCGCCAAGGTGGTGATCTCCTCGCGCAAGGCCGACGTTTGCGACCAGGTCGCGAAGTCCATCAACGACAAGTTCGGCAAGGGCACGGCCGTCGCGATCGCCGCCAACATCTCGTCGAAGGAAAACCTGCAAAATCTCATCGACGAGAGCAACCGCGCCTTCGGCAAGATCGACGTGCTGGTCTGCAACGCCGCATCGAACCCGTATTACGGTCCGCTCGCCGGCATCTCCGACGATCAGTTCAGGAAGATCCTGGACAACAACATCGTCGCCAACAACTGGCTGATCTCGATGGTGGTGCCGCAGATGATCGAGCGCAAGGACGGCTCGATCATCATCGTCTCCTCGATCGGCGGCCTGAAGGGCTCGACCATCCTCGGCGCCTACGCGATCTCGAAGGCCGCCGACATGCAGCTCGCGCGCAACCTGGCCTGCGAATATGGCCCGCACAACATCCGCGTGAACTGCATCGCGCCGGGCCTGATCAAGACTGATTTTGCGAAAGCGCTGTGGGACAATCCGGAGAATTTGAAAGCCTCGACCGCGCGTTCGCCGCTGCTGCGCATCGGCGTCCCCGACGAGATCGCGGGCGCTGCGGTGTTCCTGGGCTCGAAGGCCGGCGACTTCATGACCGGCCAGACCATGGTGATCGACGGCGGCGCAACGATCAGTTGAGGCCACAGTAGGTGTCATCGTCCGCGAAGGCGGACGATCCAGTGCTCCGCGGCCTTCGTTGGAGAGCTCGCTCTCACGACATCCGCCACGGAGTACTGGATGCCCCTCCTTCGCGGGGCATGACAGCGAGTGTGGAGGTGCGACGCTGCGACCAGGCGAAGCCCTCAATCCACCGCCGCGTACACCAGATCCCGCACCAGCGTTCGCGTAAAATCGCGCTGTCCCGGGCCCTGGCTCATGAACACGACGAACAGATCTTCCTTCGGATCGATCCAGAAGAACGTCCCCGCAATGCCGCTCCAGAAATACTGGCCGACGCTGCCGGGGAAGGGCGCGATGCCGGCCTCGCGGCGCACCGCGAAGCCAAGGCCGAAGCCATGGCCGGGCGAAAGGAGAGTGCCGTTGGTCACGACGTGAGGTCCGAGATGATCGGAGGCCATCAGCTCCAGCGTCTTGCGGCCGATGATCCTGTTGCCGTCGAGCGTGCCGCCGTTGCGCAGCATCAGCGCGAAGCGGGCATAGTCCATGGTGGTGGAGACGAGGCCGCCGCCGCCGGACTCCATGATTGGCTGCTCGAGCATGTTGAACAGCGCGACCTTGTCGCCGGTCCAGGGATCAACCGCGAACGGCTCGGCCAGCCGGCCCACATTGGCCTCAGCTGTCGCGAAGCCGGTCTCGGCCATCTGCAATGGCGTAAGAATGCGCTCAGCGAGGTACGCGCCGAGCGACTTGCCGCTGACAACCTCGATGATGCGACCGAGGATGTCGGTGGAGCGGCTGTAGTTGAACTCGTCGCCGGGATGGCAGACCAGCGGGAAGCTCGCCACCAGGGCGGCGTGCTCGACATTGGTGATCTTGCGGCTGCGCACCCGCGAGTCCTGGTAGAGCTTGTGCACGGGGCCGTCGCCCTGGTGCTCGTAGGTCAGGCCAGAGGTGTGGCGCAGCAGGTCCTGCACCGTCATCGGGCGCTTGGGCGGAACCAGTTCCAGCTTGCCGCCGCTGACCACGCCGACCGTTTGGTTGGCGAACTCCGGGATGAATTTCGCGACGGGGTCGCCAAGAATCAGGTGGCCGTCCTCGACCAGCGTCATGATGCCGACCGACACGATCGGCTTGGTCATCGAGAAGATGCGGAAGATCGAATCATGCGCCATCGGCGCTGCGCCCGTCGGGCTCTGTCTGCCGAGCGCCTCGAACCAGCCGACCTGGCCGTGCCGTGCCACCAGCACGGTGACGCCCGGCACGGTTCCCTTGTCGATCTCGCGCTTGAAGGCCTCAGACATGGCCTGGAGGCGAGGGCGCGACAGCCCGAGCGTCTCGGGGCGGGATTCCGGCAGAGGCGGGGTTTTCGGCGAGGTCGGGGGGCGGTGGGCGGCTGTCGCGGACGCTTGGGCAGTCGCAGAGGCTTGGGCAGTCATGGGCACTCCCGGTGCTTATTATTGTTCGGAGCAGACTGTGGCCCAGAAGGCGCGCCACAAACAAGCGAAGCCAGCGCGCTTCACCCTTGCAATCCGGCCTTGCAATCCGGCCGCCCCCTGTGCTTCAAAGCGGCCTGATCCGGGCGGCAACGCAGGGTCCGTAGGAGTGTAGCTCAATTGGTAGAGCACCGGTCTCCAAAACCGGGGGTCGCAGGTTCGAGCCCTGCCACTCCTGCCAGCGAAATCAAACACTTAGCTGGCGATCAGCCATCGCCCGGGTATTGTCGCCGGACGGCGTGAAACCTAACCGCTGACCTGCCGTTTCCAGATCGCCTCCGCAAGGGCGATGTCGGCCACGGAATCCTCGCCGGACGCCAGCGGCGTCCTCTGTTCCATGATATCGGCGACGAATGCATCGGCTTGACGCCGAAACGCCCAGCTCGTGTCGCGCGACAATCGCGTGCGTTGTCCTTGCTGATCGAGGATGACCTCCGCCTCCTGCTCGGCAAACGGTGGGGGCAATTCGATGGTCAGCTTGCCCCGCTCGAAGTCGATGCTCAGCCCCTCGCGCCAGACGCCTTCGGATCCATTCGCGAGTTGCAGCGCGCAGGCGATGCCGTCGAAGTCGAGTGTCACGGTCGCTGCGCCCGAGCTCTCGACGTTGCTTTCGGCGACTGCCGGCGAAGATCCGAGCACGTAGCGCGCGAGGTTGGTGATATGGCTGAACACGTTCAGAAAATTGTCGTAGCCGGGTCGCATCGCGCCCGGCATCCAGTCGGGGCCGTCCTGCCAGAGCTCGAGCCCGTCCGGCCGCACTTCGCCGGTCATGACGAAATTGTCCTGCGACCGGCCAGTGCTGCCGCCGAGGCACCAGCCTCGCGCGCCGACAATGCGTCCAAGCGATTGATTTGCTCGCAGGCGCGTCAACTCGGCCAGCGCGCGCGCCACGCCGGCATCGTGACGCTTCATGTAGCCGATGCTGTAGACGAGGTTGTGCCGCCGCGCCGCCTCGGCCAGTGAAACGGCCTGAGCCGTGGTGTAGGCCATCGGCTTCTCCGACAGCACGTGGCGGCCGCTGTTCAATGCATCCAGCACGATCGGGCCGGTGGCGCGACGCTTCGTCACGACGACGACGGCCGACACTTCGCTGTCCGCCAGCAGTTCCCGGTGCGTGCCGTAGATCCGCGCGATGTCGAATTTACGCGCCGCTGCGGCAGCGAGGTCGGGCCGGAGATCCGCGATCGCGACAACGCGGCAGGCGGGATTGGCGACGAAATTGGCGAGATGGCACATCTGGCCGACCATGCCCGTTCCGATGATGCCAATGCCCGGCCTCACTTGCTAGGATCCCTCGAAGCGTTTCCGGATAACAAGAAAATGTGCCGGCTGTCCCCAGGTGTTGATGAACGCCTGGTCGGATTGGGTGAGGGCGGTGACTGTGGAGGCATCCCGTCGCCGGATCGCGCCAAAGATGCGATGGAAGCTGTCGAGGGTCGCCACGATGGCGCCGATGTCGGACGCATCGTCGGCAAGAATGTCCGTCGCCGGTATCGTCTCGCGCAGCGAAGCGAGGTTCGCGATCACACGGGGCAGGCTATCGCCGAAGGGATCGTCGATCATCGCATCGACATCGAGAACCAATGTCTCGATCGAAGCCGCGATCGCGTCGACCGCTTCGGTCCGGCCGGCCAGATAGAGCTTCCGTCCGCCGAGAAAGCTCAGACGGCTGCGACCGAGATGGCGCGTCGCGCGGCGCAGCTTCTCGTCGTCGGAGAGGACCTTCTTGTGCCAGTAGACGTCCAGGCCGTCGCGATAGACGGGCCACCCCGAATGGATGTCGAATCCCTGCTCGTGCGCCGCCGTGCACAAGGCCCCTGCGTCGAGGAAGTAGCGGTGCCGGACGAAAGGATTTTCGAGCACGTCCATCAGCCAGGATTCGAAGCTGCGCGTATGCGGAATGCTGTTCCATTTCGGCTCAAACAACAGCTTCGCCGTCTCCAGCGCTGGACGGCCCGTCAGCACCTTGCCGGCTGCATGAATCGCCTTGAGCGCGAGCTCGAAGAAACCGCCGTAGCGCTCGTAGTAGGAAACGACGGCGTACCCGTCCGGATTGAGCAGCCGGTGAAAGATGCCGAGCCAAATTTCGCTCGGCTGCACCGTGTAGATGAAACCTTCGGCATCGATGATGTCGAAACAACGATCGCTGCGAAATCCTTCGACGTCGAACGACACGAGTTCGCGGAGACGTTGAGCCTTGTTGAAATGTGCGAAGTATGCCTGGATTTTCGCGTGCGCATGCCGGTTCGGCTCGGCGAGCGTCATGTTCGCGCCCCAGCCCGCAAACACCAGCGCGTTCTCGCCGGAATCGGGGCCGAATTCGAGCACGTCGGCGTCGCGGAACAACCGCGGCGGCAGCACCAGCTTGTCCGAAAACAACTCGCGCCGCAGGCCGGCATAGGCGTCGAGTTCGGCGGCGGATTTGAAATTCCCGAACGTCGGCAGGACGTCCTGACGTTCGTAATAGTTGAAGAGCTTGTCCTCAGCCATGCCGCGACCCTGCGGCGGCCTCTAGGCGATCGAGCTCGCTCCAGATGTCCGAGGGCGCGAAGATCGAAACCACGTGGAGCGGACGCTTCACGTTTTCGCGCAGCCGGCTGCCGACCTTGTCTTCGTTCTCCTGGTTCACGGCCAGAAGACAGACGAGCGGACCCGACTTGCCGGCGAGGTCCTCCGGCGGGCGGATCGGAATGCCGGTGCCGGGCAGGAACAAGCCCTGTCGCTCCTTCTGGTCGTCGACCGAGAGGTCGACGAGATCCGCAAGTTCATGGGCATTGGTGAAGGTGCAGGCGCGGCAGCCGGCGCCGTAGATGGCGATCTCGGCGCCGTTGGCGCGGGCCTGGGCGAGGATCGGGCGAAGACGCGCGCCGTACTCCCTGGCGCGCCGACCGAATTTCTCGCCGACGCCGGACGGCGCGGGCGGGGCCGTCACGTCGCGGGCGGCGCGTCGCGCTGCGATCGCGAGGCTGCCGCCGCTGAAATTGTATTTCTTCACCGAGACTGCTTCGAAGCCGTGGCGCGCCAGCAGCGCGAGCAGCGTTGGCTCGGTGAAATAGCTGACGTGCTCCTCCCAGAGGACGGAGAGGTCGCCGACCGCCGAGCCGGGCGCGAAATCAGGCACATCGATGAAGAGAAGCCCGTCGTCGCGCAGCGCGATTTTCACGCAGTCGAAAAAGTTCTCGAAATCGACGATGTGCTCCAGCACCTGGCGCGAGACGACGAGGTCGAACTTGCCGGCCTCTGCGACCGCGTCGTGACACAGCGCCGGGCTGATCATGTCGGCATAGACCTTGATGCCGCGCTCGCGGGCGATCTTGCCTGACACCGGGTTGGGCTCGACGCCCACCAAAACTTTCGCACCGCGTTCGCGAAGCCTGTCCATGAACAGGCCGTCGTTGCATCCGATCTCGAACACGGATTGATGGGGCGAGAATTTGGCGATGGTATCGAGTTCGTCGACCTGGTGCGGCTCCGGCTTCCAGCTGCTGAAATTGTAGTTGAACTGCCGGTACAGAATGTCGGGATCGATCGGCTTGACGATCTGGGGCAGGCCGCACTCGCCGCACGCCAGCACCTCGAACGGATACCGTTCGTCCTGTTCGTCGCGGCTGTGCCGAAGCCGATGCGCAATCGGCATCTGTCCGAGGTCGATCACCGGGCGCAAATTGGTCGAATGGCAGAGGCGGCAATGATCAGTCATCGGCAGGAACCTCTGCTGGAACGGCTCGTGAAGTATCGCGATGGGCCAGATGCTCCGCGGCGAGCGCACCAACCTTCGTAACGTAGTTCTGGACCTCGGCCACATCGCTGCCGTCGGGCGCCCAGTCCGGGAATGCCGTGCGGGAGGGATCGAACGGACCGGCGGTGGTTTCGTGAAACACCAGCCACTCCGAGGTGATCAGGATCGAGTGAAACACCTGCTCGGGCATGCGGTAATAGCAGCGCTTGCCCTGGCCGTACGGTGCCATCTCGAGCACGTCGCGAATGCGGCCGTCGTCCTCGAAGATCACGACCTGCGCAGTGCCCTCGATCAGGTGAAACGATTCAGGTTTGCCAAAGTGCTTGTGAGGCCGCACATAGGCCTCGCGATGATGCACGATCAGCATCTCGTGCAGGCCGGACGAGGGATCAGGATGCGTGCATAGCCGGCTGCGCAGACGCGGATTGCCCGCGGCGATGCGCTTCAGCTCCGCGATCGTGGCGTCGTTCGCCGTGACGATGGCGTCGTCCGAATAATACACTTCGGGATTTTGCGCTCGCAGCGAGGCCGGCCGGCGCAGGCCCGTTGCTTCATTCGAAGAAGATGAACCCATGGTCGCCCCGGTAGCCGCATTTGTCGTAGATCCAGGCCCACGTCTCCGGACCATGGAAACTCAGGCAGGTGAGCTGCCAGTAGAGCAGGTTCGCCTTCTCGCGCTCGTCGCGGAACGATTCCACCATCAGATATTTCGAGGCGCCGCGCCCCACGCGCTCGATCTCCGACACTGCTCGGAAGACGTCCTCGAGCGGAAGATTATGGAGCACGCCGAGCGACACCACGAGATCGAAGCTGTGGTCGGGGTAGGGGAGCTCGACGGCGCTGCCGACCTTCAATTGCGGTCGCACCTCTTCCTTGGCGTTGGCGATGCCATAGTCGGAGATGTCGATGCCGGCGATGGTGAGGCCGGGGACCAGCTGGGTGAATTCGTAGAGCAAATAGCCCTTGCCGCAGCCGACATCGAGCACGCTCATTCCGGGCTTGATGCCATAGCGGTCGATCAGGGTCTGGGCGAGCGGGCGCCACCGTCCGTCATAGCGGTAGCCGCCATAGCCATAGCGGCGGTCGCCGTCCCAGTAGTCGTGTCCCCATTGCCGCGCGATGGTGGCGGATTCCGCCTTATCGTGCTCGACGACCCGCTGAACGTAGTTCCGCTTGGTCGATGCGTGCATCGGCTGGAGCAGATTGATCTCGGTCATTGTCCTCAACCGGTCCGCGACATCGTCACAGGATGGTCGCGAATTTATTGACGAGCAGGATGTCCTCGACAGCCTGGATGTTGTCGCGCGAGCACAGCGTGATCTCCTCGACGGCCGCGTGCAGATCGCAGCCCTCGCTCAGCACGCGGTCGTAGATCTCCCGCCGCCGTGCCTCGTCGGGCGGCAGCATGAAGATGCTGTAGAGAATCAGGCCGCGCAATCGCGGCAGCTCGTCCAGGATGTCCTCAAGCACCATGTAGCTGCCGGGCATGGTGTGCTCGGCGGCGCTGAGCAGATAATGCAAATTCTTCCGCCGCGCGTAGTCGCGGATCACGATGTTCTGGACGTGCTGCGGGGTACGGCTGCCGTTCAGCGGCCGGGCGCCGATATAGCCGCGATGGCCGGCTCGCTCAGCCATGGAAGCCTCCCGGCAGCTTGTATTGCATGCCGACGCGTGTCGCCGGACGCAGCAGGATCGGTTCAAAGAATTCGCCGAATCGTTTGTCCGCGTAGGGCGACATGATGCTCTTGAAGCGGCAATTCATGCTCCAACGCGAGCCGGCTTCCTGGTTGACGCGATTGCCGTGCATCAGGGTCTGGTTGAACAGCATCACGTGACCGTAGGGAATCTCGATGAACGTCGCGTGCGGCTTGATGGTCTGGTAGAGTTCCTCGGCGCTGCGTAGGCTGGCCATCCGGTCCTGCATGTCGCCGTTCAGGGATGGCGGCAGCAGATACATCGATTTGGTGCGGTGGACGTCGACCAGCGGTACCCACACCACGACCTCGAACGGCGAGTCGCCCGACCAGACGTCGGAATGGGTGGCGAGGAGCGACGAATCGTCTCCGGGCAGCTGGATGCTGAGATTGACGCGGCGCTGCATGCAGAGCTCGTTGCCGACGATGGTCTCGATCGTCGAGCGCGCCAGACGGAAATAGGTCGGCCGGAACCAGGGCTCGGCGTTGAGGCCGTTGAAGACGTGCAACCGCAGGCCGTTGAGATCATCTACGCTCACCCGCGTGTGGATGGTGTCGAGCATCGCGTAGGGGGCGTTGCCGTGTGGCAGCTTCAGATAGTCCGCCGCGAGCTCGGCGGCGCGCCGCTGGATCCGGTCGAGCCCGGCGCGATCGTCGGCCGGCGTGGTGACGAAGCCGTCGTCGATGAAGCGTTGCGCCAGCGCCTGCTCATCGGCCTCGAGGAACGCGGTGTCCGTCATGCAAAATACTCCCGGGCCGTCGCGCAAACATAGCTGATATCCGAGGCCGAGAGGAATTGGTTGATGGGAAGCGTGAGGATCTGATCCGCCTGCTGCTCGGTCACCGGGAAGGCGCCGCGACCGTAACCCAGATGCGCCGCCGCCTCCTGGAGGTGGATCGGTACGGGATAGTGGATTGCGGTCTCGATGCCCTTGTCGGCAAGATGTTTCTGGAAGTCGTCGCGACGGTCCGTCTGCACGACGAAGGTGTGGAAGGTGTTGAACTCGATGTTGCGGCAAACCGGGATGAACAGGGGAAGGGCGGCAAGCTCGGCGCGGTATTGCGCGGCGTTGCGGCGCCGGCGTTCGATGACAGAGGGCAGGTGACGCAAGCGAATGCGAAGCACCTCGGCTTGGACAGTGTCGAGGCGTGACACGATGCCCCATTCCTGAACGTCACTGCGATTGATCAGACCGTGATTGCGCAGGCGGCGAATTTTCGCGGCAAGTTCGGCGTCGGCGGTGACGACGAAGCCGGCATCGCCCGCGGCATTGAGGTTCTTCAGCGGGTGGGCGGAGAAGCAGCCGAACGTTCCGATGGTTCCGCTCATCCGCCCGTCATAGGTCGAGCCGACGGCCTGCGCGCTGTCCTCGATCACGGCGAGAGCGTGCTTGGCCGCGATTGCCATCAGCGGGTTCATGTCGGCCATGCGCCCGGTCAGGTGCACCGGCATGATCGCCCTGGTCCGCGAGGTGACGGCGGCCTCGACTGCAGCGGGATCGATATTCTGGTCCGGCAGCACGTCCGCAAACACGGGCCTGGCGCCGACGGCGATGATAGCGGCGGTCGATGCCACGAACGAATTCGGCGGGGTGATCACCTCGTCCCCAGGACCGATGTTGAGCGCCCTCAACGAAAGGATCAGCGCATCGGTGCCGGAATTCAGCGTCACCACATGCGGCGAACCGAGACAGGTGGCGAGCTCCTCTTCGAGCTTCGCAACGGCCGCGCCGCCGATGAAATCGCCGCGCCGGAACACGCCCTCGACCGCCTGCATGATCTCAACGCGCTCTTCCTCGAATTGTGCGGGAAGATTGACGTAGCCGATGCGCCGGCGGCCGGTGTCAGCGTCCATGGCAGAACGTCCGAACGATCTCGATGACGCGGTCCTGCTGCGCCCGTGTCAGATGCTGGTCGACGGGGAAGCTGATGACTTCCCGGGCATGGCGGTCGGTGACCGGGAAGGTGCCCGGCGCGTAGCCGAGGTGTTTGAGGCCTTCCTGCTGATACAGCGGGATGGGATAGTGGATCTTCGCTTCGATGCCATTGTCCAGGCAATGTTTGTAGAGCTCGTCGCGGCGCTCGGCGAACACCATGTAGAGATGGTAGACGTGCTTCACGTTTGGGCGGCGCGGCGGAATGCGCAGGCCGGGCAGGCCGGCAAGGCCCGAATCGTAATAGGCCGCGTTCTCGATCCGACGGCGCGTGATCTCGCTGGTCTGGCCGATCAGCCAGTTGCCGACGACTGCCTGGAGGGAATCGAGCCGCGAATTGCAGCCGAGGATCGCGATCTCGTCGCGATTCTTCATGCCGTGGTTGCGGATCAGGCGAAGCCGCTCGTTCATCCCCTCGTCGTTGGTGACGACGACGCCGGCATCGCCCCAGACGTTGAGGTTCTTGAGCGGATGCAGGGAGAAGCCGGCTGCGATACCGTGGGTGCCGGACCGTTTTCCCGCGAACTCCGACAGGATGCCCTGGCAGGAATCCTCGACCACGGGAATGTTGCGACGCTGTGCGATCGCCATCAGCTTGCCCATGTCGGTGACCTCCCCCGTCAACTGAACCGGCATGATCGCCTTGGTCATCTCCGTGATCGCGGCTTCGACGTAGTCGACGTTCATGCAGAAGGAGTCGTCGCAGTCGACCAGCACCGGCGTCGCGCCGGTCTCGGCGATGGCGCCGACGGTGGCGATGAAGGTGTTCGCGGCCGTGATGACCTCGTCGCCATGGCCGACGCCGAGCGCCTTGAGCGGCAGCTTGAGCGCGTCGGTGCCCGATCCGACGCCGATGGCGTGACGCACGCCGATTAGCTCGGCAAAGCGCCGTTCGAATTCCGCGACCGGTTTCCCCAGGGTGAAGTCACCCGTCGCCACCAGTCGGCCGATCTCGGCCAGGATCGGTGCCGGGTCGGAGAATTGCTCGAGCAGATAGGAATATCGAACGTCGTGCATGGGGCCCGTCAGGTGGAATGAAGTTGAGGAGAGGAGGTGTGCGAGGCGGGGAGCGCGCGCGCGATCGAGGTCGTAATGGCGTCGGGGGACAGTCCGTGCTTCTTCAGCAGCGAGTCCTGCGATCCGTAATTGTGCATGAAGCGGTCCGGCAGCGACAACCGCAGCATTGGGGGAAGGCCGGAGCCGAGCTTGTCGATCAGCGCCTCCGCGACCGCGCTGCCGAGGCCACCGGAGGGCACGTGCTCCTCGAGCGTCACGAGCAGGCGGATCCCGCGCGCCGCCTGCAGCAGCGTCTCGGTGTCGAGCGGCTTGACGGTGTGCATGTGCAGGATGCCGGCGCGAATGCCTTGCGCTGCCAGCAGGTCGGCCGCAGCGAGTGCGCGCTGCAGCATGATGCCTGTCGTGACCATGACGACGTCGCCGGGCGGCCGCATCAGGATGGCCTTGCCGATCTCGAAGCCGTGCTCCGGCTTCGAGACGATTGCGTCGCCACCTTTGCCGAGCCGGATGTAGATCGGTCCCTTCCAGTCCAGCGTCTGTTCAATCATGCGCGCCGCCTCGTCGGCGTCGCACGGGCAGACCACCGTCATGTTCGGCAGCGCCCGCATGATGGCGATGTCCTCGATCGCTTGGTGAGTGGGGCCGAGCGGCGCGTAAACCAGCCCGCCGCCATTGGCGATCAGCCGCACCGGCAGATTGTGCAGGCAGAGATCGACGGCGACCTGCTCGTAGCAGCGGCGGGTGAGGAATGTCGCGATAGTGTTGACGTAGGGCACGAAGCCTTCCATCGCGAGACCGGCCGACATGCCGATGATGTGCGCTTCCGAAATGCCTTCGATCAGGTGGCGCTTGGGAAACTCCTTGCTCATCGCGCGCAAGGTACCTGCGCCGGGATCGGAGCCGATGTAGAGCACACGCTCATCGCCCGCGGCGAGCTTGTGGATCATGTTCATCGCGGTGTTGCGCATGAGGAGCCGATCAAAAATCCCCAACGGCGACGCGGATGGCGTCGAGCTCGCCGTCGGTGAGCTTGTTCTTATGATGCCAATCGGCGTTGGATTCCGCGGCCGGCAGACCCTTGCCCTTGACGGTATGGCAAATGATCGCGGTCGGTTTTCCCGGAACGGCCGGGACCTGCTTCAGGACGGTGCGCAGGGCGCCGACGTCGTGACCGTTGAGCTCCTGCACGGCAAAGCCGAAGCTGCGCCATTTGTCCGCGAGCGGTTCCAGCGGCAGGACGTAATCGGTGGGCCCGTAGCTCTGCAGCTTGTTGTAGTCGATCAGCGCGACAAGATTGTCGAGCCCGTGCTTGGCCGCGCCCATGGCAGCTTCCCACACCGATCCCTCGTTGATCTCGCCGTCGCCAAGAAGGACGAAGGTGCGGTAGGTCCGCTCGCGCATGCGGGCGGCGAGCGCCAGGCCGACACCGATCGACAGGCCGTGTCCGAGCGCGCCGGTCGAGGCCTCGACCCCCGGTACCATTCCGTATTCGGGATGTCCGCCCAAAATGCTGTCGGGGCCGCAGAAACCGTCCAGCTCCGACAGCGGAAAGAATCCGCGATCGGCCAACAGCGCATAGAGTGCCAGACACCCGTGTCCCTTGCTGAGGATCGCGCGGTCGCGGGCCGGATCGCGCGGGTTGTTCGGATCGATCCGCAGCACGTCGTCATAGAGTACGCGGACCATCTCGATCAGCGACAACGCCGGACCGACATGTCCGCGCCCCGCGGAGCGGACAGAACCGAGCACCAGGCGGCGCAGATAGAGGCTGCGCTCATCCAGCGTGCAGGTGAGGGCGGCTTCAGCGTGGGGTGAGATCTGGGTCACTCGGGTAAATGGGTGCGGCGAATCGTCTGGTGAAGCCGGCGGGCTTTGTCGAACTGACCGGCGAGGCGGATCCTAACATCGCTACCTTGCGCAGCCATTGCGCGCCGGGAGCGGCTGTCCGGCAAATAGGCGTTCAGGACAATCAGGCACCAGATTCCCTTGAACACAGGATGCAGTACGTCCCGTCGGATCGCAAACGCGTCATCGCTCGCCTCGAAGGCGCGCGACAGCCGTTCGATCAAGCGATTCGCGCTCGCTTCCGGCAGGTTGCTGCCGGGGTGAATGGCGGCGTCGGACACGAGTTTCACCGGATCGTCCCAGCCAAAATATTCGAAGTCGATGAATCGCAAGCGCCCGTCTTCTGCGCGCAGAGCGTTGTGCAGTCCGAAATCGGACGGACTCAGCGCGCGATGGGTGGGCGCAAGGTCCGCTGCGGGATCCCGACCTAGTTCCGCGTAGCGCCGGCGGAGCTGCCGAATCGCGACGTCGGTGCTGGGAACCAGGCTGCCTTCGAGGAACGCCCGCAGGTCGGGATGATCTTCCGAAGCTCGCCTCAATGCGTCCAGGCGCTGCTCGTACTGGGCGATGGCCGCTTCCGGCGAAAAGATGCTGGCGGAGGCGTTCCGCAAAGTCTGCGCGCCTTCGGCGTCGCGCAGCTTCTGCAGCCCGATGAGAAAATCGGCGAGCTGATCGGCATCGTCGCTTCGGGGGCGCAGCACCGCGGCCTCGCCGTCGAACCATTGGTACAGCGCGCAGAACGCATCTGCGTCCTTCGCGACCGGCTGCGGTGTCGACATGATGCCATGACGCGCCAGGAACGAGAGCGCATCATATTCCTGTCCCAGGCGATCGCGTCCGTCGGACGGATAATGCTTGAGGGCGAGGGGCGGTCCCTCCGCCATCTCCAGCCGAAACACCCTGTTGTTGCCGCCGGACCGTGCCGGCTGGGCGAACGCGACACGCGCACCGGCCAGGCGGCTGCCGATCGCCATCGCATCCGGCGCGGTGATGTCGGTCTCGCTCATGCTGCAAACACCTCGCGGCGGATATCGGCCCATGTCGCTATCGGCTTGCAGTGTTCGGGGTGGGGAGGCTGCGACCGCGTGAACAGGATCGATCGCGTGGCCTTCGGAAAATGCGGTTGCTCGAAGACGTCGACGAGATCGTCGATGAAAACGTCGAGCTTCAGGCTCTCGAGCCTCTCGACCTTGGCGGCCAGTGTGTTCTCGAAATAGACGTCGCCGGTGGTCAGCGCCGCATCCGCAGCGTCGATCAGGCTGGCTCCCCACAGCCAGCCGCGCGCCGCGTCGCGCAGGTCGGTGCGGTCGGGGTCCTGATGACCGAATCGGGTCTTGTGGCTGACGATGCAGACCTTCGAGCCGGCCCGCTTGCACGCCGCCAGGAATTCCCGCACGCCCGGATAGATTTCGGCGCCGCCAATTCCCTTGCCGTAGACGAAGCCTTGCAGTCCTTGCCAGGCGAGTTCGCCGCCCGCGCGGGACCGGAGATGATCCCGTAGGTCGGTCTTCAGCCCCTCCCACCCTTCCGGCACCAGCCCACGCTGACGTGCGACGGCGGCAAAGACCTTATCGTAGCAGATGATCGTGTTGTCGAAATCGATGCCGATCCGCACGCCGCTCACTTCAGGCTGATGTTCTGCATCATCTTGATGTTGAAGTACCGGGGATCGTCGAGCGAGTTCGGCAGGTGGCCGGCCTTGAAAGCGTCAACGAGGCCGGACACGGCCTGCTCGATCGTGTGGGACGGCGCAAAGCCGAGCTCGCGCCGGATCTTCTCCGAGGAGACGTGGTAGGAGCGGAGATCGTCGGTCGGCTCGACGACGACGTCGACATTGCTGCCTACCACCGACTTGACGATATCGGCGATCTTCATCAGCGAGTGGTTCTCGTAGCCGATATTGTAGGTCTTGCCGTCGATCTTTGCGTCATCCTGCTGGAGCAGGAACAGATAGGCCGCTGACATGTCGTCGATGTGCAAATTGGGCCGGCGCTGCGTTCCGCCGAACACACGGATGCGGCCGTTGTTGACCGCGAGATTGGTCAGGATGTTGACGACGACGTCGAGCCGCTGCCGAGGTGCGTAGCCGCAGACGGTGGCGGGGCGAACCGTGCAGGCGACGAATCCGGACGCGGCTTCGTCGGCAAGGTCGGTCTCGCACATCGCCTTGAATTTCGAGTAGTCCGTGAGCGGCTCGCAGGACAGGTCCTCGGTCACCTCGGCTTCGTCCTTGATGCCGTAGACGCTGGACGATGAGGCATAGATGAAGCGCTTGATGCCCGCCTTCTTGGCGGCGCGCACCATCGGCCGGAAGCAGTCGTAGTTGATGGACTTGCCGAGCCCCGGGTCCAGCTCGAACGACGGGTCGTTGGAGATGCAGGCGAGGTGGATCACGGCGTTGTTGCCGCGCAGGGCCTCGTTGATCGCGGCTTCGTCACGGATGTCACCCTTGATCAGGCGCAAATTGGGGTTGTTGCGGACAGCATCGAACACGTCCTCGCCATACATGAACAGGTCGAGCACGGTGACCTTGTGGCCCGCAGCGAGCAACTGGGGGACCAGCACGCTACCCACATAGCCTGCCCCCCCGGTGACCATCACATTCCATTTTCGACCAATCACTGTCGTTCTCCAGTATCTGGCGTCGCGCTACTTCAACAACGCGGTGACGAACTTGACCAGCGGCACCTTCTCGACCGAACTGCGGTGGCCGACGATTCCGACCTTGATCGCGCCGGCTGCGTTGCCGATGAAGGCGACGTCCTCGATATTGCCGCCGGCGGCAACCAAAGGCGCGGTGATCGTCAGGAAGGCGTCGCCCGCGCCGACGGTATCGACGACGGTCTTGGTGAATGCGGGGACGCGCGCGACGCCGGTTTTCGACGAGAAGGGGTAGCAGCCGAAGGAGCCGTGCGTGATGATCATGTTGTCGCAGTCGATCTTGCCGTGCAGGCCGGCCTCGATCACGGACGCGATGTCGCTGAACTTGTCGCTTGCAGCCAGACGCGCCTCCGGCGCGTCGATGCAGATGTAGTCCGCCCGCGGATATCTCGTGATCAGGTTGTAGCCGTGATTGCCGCTGTTGCTCTGGGCATTAACTGCCAGGAACTTGGAGTTGGCGATCAGGGCGTCGATCGTGCTCGACGCGATCATGCCGTGACCGAAATCCGTGGCGATCACTACGTCCGCGCCACGCACGCGCTCCGTCGTGATGCGGTCGATCTCCTTCCGATCGGCCTCGTCGAGCGGCGTGTCGTCCATGGTGTAGACTTCGAACAGCTTGTGCAGATATCCCAGCTCGACGTACCGCGATTTGCGGGTCGTCGGACGGCCCTGAAGGCGGATTGGCGTCAACGTGACGTTCGGGCGGACATGCGCCCGAACGAACTCCTCAGGGTAGTCGTTGCCACCCAGCGTCGTGACGACCTCCACTGACCTGCAGAAGCTCGCGACATGATTCGCCGCGGCAATGACGCCGCCGGCAAATTGCTCGCCGTTCTTGAACAGCGTGGCGACGATGTTTTCCTTCGAGGCCTTTCCGAGCGCCGTGACGTACTGGTATTCGTCGATGATGGTGTCGCCGACCAGCACGACGTGCATGTCCTGCACCTTGTCGATCAGCTTCAGCAGGCGATCGGCGCCGCCGCCTTCACGGACCTTTTGCAGGTAGTCGCGGAGGGGAGGATCGTAGATGTCGAAATACCGGTTCACCAGCGACGAGGAGCTGAATGTCACGTCGCGCGTGAACACGATGCGCCCGCCGTGACGCTCGACGGCGTCGCGCTCGGTCCGGATCTTGCCGGTTACGTCGTCTTCGGGGTTTTCATAGTCGGACCCCTTCACATAGATGTCCGGCCGCACCGTGTCCAGGATCGGCTCGGCGCTGGAGGTGTGATTGATGCCGACCCAATCGACGGTCGCGAGCGAGGCCAGCATCTCGGCCCGCATGTTTTCGGGGAAGATCGGCCGACCGGGTCCCTTGTTGACGTAACGGTCGGCGGTGATCGTGACCATGACGACGTCGCCCTCGTTGCGCGCCGCCTGGATGTGTCTGATATGGCCGAGATGCACGAGGTCGAAGACGCCGTGGCAGAGTGCAACCTTCCGGCCCCGCGCTTGCGCGGAGCGCGCGATCTCGCCCAGTTCCTCGATTGTCTTGATCTTTTCGTGCTCCGCCAGTTGGTCGTTCAACGCGGGATTGTCGGTCGGAATATAGCCCATGTGAATAACCTAAAGCGCCAGCCGGCCTCAGCCGGGCGGCCCGGGATTGAACGATTCGCGGTAACGATACCTGGCGAACCTGTTCACTGGCTTGCCTTCTGCGGCGCGCCGGACGCCTAGTCGTTGTTGTCTCCCAGATATTTGAACCAGTCCTTCGTGGCGTCCGCGATCTTGTCCACCGTCCACAGGGGGGCGTCCTTATACTGATCCATCGACTTCAGCATCGTCGCGACCCCGTCCTCAAAATTTACCTTCGGCGCCCATTTCAGGATCTGCTTGATCTTGGTGATGTCGGCATAGGTGCAATCGGGCTCGCCGGGACGCTTGGGAATGTGGACCTTGTCGCCGCGGAGAAGCTCGACCAGCCGGTTGACACTGTAGGTGTTGTCGGAGCCGACGTTGAAACTTTCGTTCGTGACCTCGGAGCGCGCGGCGGTCACGAAAGCATCGGCGACGTCACTGACGAAGGTGAAGTCGCGGGTCTGCTCGCCGTCGCCGACCACCGTGAAGGGCTTGCCGGCGAGCTTCTGCGCCATGAACACGCCGAACACGGCGCCGTAGGTGCCCGTGGTGCGATGGCGCGGCCCGTACACGTTGAACAGGCGCAGCGCGACCGCGGGCAGCTTGTAGACCTGGCACCAGTGCATGACGCACTGCTCGCCGAGATTCTTGGTGAGGGCATAGGGATACATCGGCCGGATCTCGGCGCCTTCCGGCGTCGGATAGACGTCGGGAATTCCGTAGCAGGAGGACGACGCGGCATAAACGAAGCGGCTGACGCCGGCCTGCCGTGCAGCCTCGAGAACGTTCACCGTGCCGTCGACATTGGCGCGGTGATACGGGATCGGGGACTCGATCGAGGGGACGATGTCGGCCAGCGCGGCGAGATGAAACACCCAGTCGATGCCGTCGAAATGCGGCTTGATCGATTCGAGTTCGGTGACGTCGGCCCGCACGATCTTCAGTCGATCAGGATCGACGCGCGAGGACAGATTTTCGGGGCGTCCGATCACGAAATTGTCGAGCGCGACGACCTCATGGCCGTCGTCGAGGAGGCGGTCGACGAGGTGACTGCCGATGAAGCCCGCGCCACCGGTAACGATGCATTTCATAGGAACATCCGTGATGCGAATGCCCAGCGAAATAGGCCCGCCAATGTTGAGTGAAGGTGGAAACCGAATCGGCTGTTGGTCGACTTCGATGGTAATATAGCTTTGCAATCGCTGGTGATAGCCGGTATCAGGGCGTCATGTCGCCGTCGAGCCGCGAGCCCATGCCTGCCGAGTCCGTCGATCCCGATCACAAGGCTTTCCTTGACGACTACGTAGGGCGCCTCCATCGCGCGACGGCAATTGACGACGGGGTTTTCGCCAGGATTTCCGTCACCCGCACGGCCTGGTTGCGCGCGCGCGAGCAGGGCGGCCGCGTCATCTTCATCGGCAATGGCGGCTCGGCCGGGATCGCTTCCCATCTCGCAATCGATCTGGCGAAGAACGCATCGGTGCCCGCACTCTGCTTCAGCGATGCCAGCATGATGTCGTGCCTTGCCAATGATTACGGTTTCGAGGACTGGCTCGCGCATGCCGTGAGGCTGAGCGCCCGCGCCGGCGACTGCCTCGTCGCGATCAGCTCGTCGGGACGCTCGAAGAACATTCTCAATGCGGTCGCGCAGGCGCGGGCGATGAAGCTCGATGTGATCACGCTGTCGGGCATGAACGCGGAGAATCCGCTGCGCAATCTCGGCGACGTCAATTATTACGTCGACAGCCGCAGTTACAACATCGTCGAGACCACGCATCAGTTCTGGATGATGGCCGCGATCGACCTCATCATCGGTCGCGCGGAATATCCGGCGTCCTGAGGCGGTGCCGTCGATCTGATCACCACAGGGTGAGATTGCCTCACCTGTTCGCATGTCTCCGTCTTACGGTCCTACGATGAAAAACCTGTTCTACGTCCGTCATACCTGCCGCCTCTGTCATTCGGACAAGCAAGAGCTTGTCGTCCCGATGGCCGGCATGCCCATTGGCACGCCGAACTTCCAGGTGCCGGATGCAAGCGTCGACGATCCGGTCTTTCGGGCCGCGGTGCCGATGGCGCTGCACCTGTGCGCGGACTGTGGCCATCTGCAGATTCTCCATGTCGGCAATCCGGAGATCCAGTACCGAAATTACGTTTATACCACCTCGCTCTCGCTTGGCTTGCGGGAGCACTTTGCAGGCTATGCCAACGACGTCGTCAGCAGGTTCGCCATCGCGCCTGGCTCGCTGGTCGTCGAGCTCGGCAGCAACGACGGATCGCTGCTCGGTTTCTTTAGGGAGCGCGGCATGCGGGTGCTGGGCGTCGATCCCGCCGTCGACATCGCACGGCGTGCGACGGAAGCGGGGATCGAGACCATCGGCGATTTCTTCACCGATGCCATCGGTCGCCGCATCCTGCAAAGCCACGGCGCGGCCGGTGTCGTGATCGCCAACAACATGATCGCCAATGTCGACAATCTCGACCCGCTGGTCATCGGAGTTCGCGACGTGCTTGCGCCGGACGGGCTGTTCGTTTTCGAAACGCAGTATGGCGTCGACGTCACCGAGAAGAACCTTCTCGACACCGTCTACCACGAGCATCTGTCGTATTTTAACATCAAGCCGCTGACGCGCTTCTTCGCGCGACTCGGCATGGAAGTGATCGACGTCCAGCACATCGAGACCAAGGGCGGCTCGATCCGGGTGACGGTGCAGCGTGCCGGCGGCGCGAAGAAGTCGTCCGCGGAAGTCGCGCGCTTCATCGCCGAGGAAGACCGGCTCGGCGTCGACCGGCCAGCCTACTATGTGCCCTATGCGAAGAGGATCGCCGCCATCCGCGACGAGCTGGTCGCGATGGCCGATGCCGCCCATGCGCGCGGCCAGCTCGTGGCCGGCTACGGCGTCTCGGTCGGTACCACGACCCTGCTGCCGCAGTTCGGCCTGGAGAACAAGATCGACTTCCTGGTGGACGACGACCCCAAGAAGGGGAACGTGATGGCCGGCCCGGGGTACGACATCCCGATTCTGCCGCCCGCCGCCCTTTACGAGCGCAAGCCAGCGTTCGTCGTCGTCTTTGCCTGGCGCTACGTGGACCCGATCCGGGCCAAGCATGCCGGCTATTTCGCCGAGGGCGGAAAGTTCGTTGTGCCGTTGCCGGGCATTTCGACGATCGACCAGGCCGGCTGACCTTGAGAAGCGCTAAAGGGGCGGCAGGTGAGGGGCCCGGCGGTGTCATCCTGCAAGGAACCGGCTGCGGCCTTGGGACGGCGCATTGCAGGCGGCGGATAAGCCCTTGATCGGCCTGATCTCTGGTCGGTCGCCCGCGGAGGTCGTTTTACCCGCGCCGGCCCTCTCTATCTTGACCTTTGGTCCCATCCGCAGTAGATACCCCGCACTCGCAGCCGGCCCGTTAGACGCGGATCTCCGGCGCGGCTTTGAAATCCCCGAACAATCGAGCCCGGTTTCCGGCTCATCCTTCGAGACAGAGGGCTGGGCCAACGGCGGCTGTTCGGATCCCTGAAATTCATTCGCGTCTGTCGACGGACGTTGGACATCAAACGATGGCAGTCAGCCCGTTCAAGTTCTTGCAGGAAGTGCGCTCGGAGACCGCCAAGGTCACCTGGCCGACCCGCCGCGAGACCACGATCACCACTATCATGGTGTTCGTCATGGTCGCCGTGGCCTCGATCTTCTTCTTCGCCGCCGACCAGATCATCCGTTACCTCATCACCTTCCTTCTGGGCATTCACTGATGGCAACAGCAACGGCTCAATTGTCTGACAAGCGCTGGTACATCGTCCACGCCTATTCGAACTTCGAGAAGAAGGTCGCCGAATCGATCCGCGAGCAGGCCAAGCAGCGCGGGCTCGAGGAGCTGTTCGAGCTGGTGCTGGTTCCGACCGAGAAGGTCACGGAAGTGCGCCGCGGCCGCAAGATCGACGCCGAGCGCAAGTTCTTCCCGGGTTACGTGCTGGTGAAGATGAAGCTGACCGACGAGGCGTTTCATCTGATCAAGAACACGCCGAAGGTGACCGGCTTCCTCGGCGCCGAGAACAAGCCAATGCCGATCTCGGAAGCCGAGGCCATGCGCATTCTGCACCAGGTCCAGGAGGGCGTGGAGCGGCCGAAGGCGTCGGTGTCGTTCGAGATCGGCGAGAACGTGCGCGTGGCCGATGGCCCGTTTGCCTCGTTCTCGGGTGTGGTCGAGGAAATCGACGAGGCGCGCTCGCGCGTGAAGGTCGCCGTGTCGATCTTCGGCCGCGCCACGCCGGTCGAACTGGAATTCGGTCAGGTCGAGAAGGTCTGATCGGGTAGGCGTGGGGCTTCGGTCTCGCGCAACAAGAGGCCGTGGGAGGGAGAGGGCGGTTGCCAGCCGCATCCGACCCAGACCACGAACCTGAAACCGCCGGCCCAGGCCGGCCCAACAGGAGTGATACATGGCAAAGAAAGTGACCGGATACCTGAAGCTTCAGGTCCCGGCCGGTGCGGCGAATCCTTCGCCCCCGATCGGTCCCGCGCTCGGTCAGCGCGGTCTCAACATCATGGAGTTCTGCAAGGCGTTCAACGCCCAGACCCAGAAGGAAGAGAAGAATACCCCGATTCCCGTCGTGATCACGATCTACGCCGATCGTTCGTTCACGTTCGAGATGAAGACGCCGCCGATGTCCTTCTTCCTCAAGCAGGCTGCCAAAATCCAGTCCGGCTCCAAGGCGCCAGGCCGTGACAAGGCGGGTGCGGTGACCAAAGCGCAGGTGCGCGAGATCGCCGAGAAGAAGATGAAGGATCTCAATTGCGACTCGATCGAGTCGGCCATGAAGATGGTCGAGGGCTCTGCCCGTTCGATGGGTCTGGAAGTGGCGGGGTAAGGGCTCATGGCAATCGGAAAGCGTTTGAACAAAGCCCGCGAAGGTATTGATCGCGAAAAGCTTTACCCGCTCGCGGACGCCATCAAGATGGTCAAGGAACGCGCGAAAGCGAAGTTCGACGAGACCATCGAGGTCGCGATCAATCTCGGCGTCGATCCGCGTCACGCCGACCAGATGGTCCGCGGTGTCGTGACCTTGCCGAACGGCACCGGCCGTACGCTCCGCGTTGGCGTGTTCGCCCGTGGCGCCAAGGCCGACGAGGCCAAGGCTGCGGGTGCCGACGTCGTCGGCGCCGAGGACCTGGTCGAGAAGGTGCAGAACGGCACGATCGATTTCGACCGCTGTATCGCAACCCCCGACATGATGCCGCTGGTCGGCCGTCTCGGTAAGGTGCTCGGCCCGCGCGGCCTGATGCCGAACCCGAAGATCGGCACCGTGACCATGGACGTCACCGGTGCGGTGAAGGGTGCCAAGGGCGGCTCGGTCGAGTTTCGCGTCGAGAAGGCCGGCATCCTGCAGGCTGGCGTCGGCAAGGCCTCGTTCACCGAGGAAAAACTGGTCGAGAACATCAAGGCTCTGGCGGACGCTGTCTCCAAGGCCAAGCCCGCCGGTTCCAAGGGCACCTACATCCAGCGCGTTGCGGTGTCCTCGTCGATGGGCCCCGGCGTGAAGGTCGAGCCGGGCACCATTCTCGGCTAAGGTTTGAAAATGACATGAGGCGAGGGGCGGAATTGGGCAACCGATTCCGCCCCTCGTCGTTTGTGACGGCGTTCACCGGAAACAAGAATAATGACTGACAAGGTCCTGATCTACTCGCGCTTTCCCAAGACGATGATGGCGCGCTTCGCCGAGCGGTTCGAGCTGCTCGACACGGCCGGCAAGCCTGCGCGCGAGGTGTTTTCGGCCGACGAGCTCGGCGGCATCCGCGCGGTGCTCACCGCCGGCGGCACGCCGCTGGGCGCGGAGGCGATGGACCTGTTTCCGAAGCTCGGCGCCATCGTCTGCTACGGCACCGGGTATGACGGTGTTGACCTGAAGGCCGCCGTTGCCCGCGACATCGCGGTCGGACACAGCCCGGGCGCCAATGCGGCCTCGGTCGCCGACATCGCGATGACCCTGATGCTCGCGACGACGCGGCGAATCCTGGTTGCCGACCAGTACGTCCGAAGCGGCGATTGGGCCGCGTCAAAGCCCTCGCCGATGATGCGCCCGCAGGCCGGGATGCCGGGCCGCCGCATCGGCGTCTACGGCATGGGCGAGATCGGCCGCAAGATCGCGGCGCGCTGCGCCGCCTTCGAGAGCGAAATCGGCTATTTCAGCCGCAGCAAATACGATCTGCCCTATCAATATTTTCCGACGCTGGAGGCGCTCGCCGACTGGTGCAGCGTGCTGATGATCGCGGTCCGGGCAGGAGCCGAGACCCAGCATGCCGTCAGCGCCGATATCCTCAAGCGCCTCGGCGCAGACGGCTATGTCGTCAACATCTCCCGCGGCTCGGTGATCGACGAGAAAGCCCTGGTGGTGGCGCTCACCGAGAAGACCATCGCCGGCGCCGGTCTCGACGTCTACGACCAGGAACCGCATGCCCCGGACGCGTTGACGGCGCTGCCCAACGCGGTGTTCGCCCCCCATATCGGCGGCCATACCCTCGAATCGCACGTCGCCATGCAGAACTGCGTGTTGGCGAACCTGACGGCGTTTTTCGCGGGCAAGAGGTTGCCTTACGCGGTCAAATGAGCCTGAATCGGCCCTTGTCGGCCCGGGTCAAGCGCCTGCGGCAACGGATTGGAACTGGTGTGAATTTTGCTCTTGGCAAGCAGGCTCCGAGCGGTTAAAGAACCGCTTCCGGACGCACCGGCCTTGGCTGGCGCGTTCGTGCACGCATTCCGAAAAACAAGCGATGGAGATCATTCCTTTTCAGGACGTCCGTGAGGATTGGCTGGAAAAGGAGGGAAATTCGTCGGGTGTGGGATGCGGGCAGAGGTCGGGCGGTTCGCCGGCTGACCTTGTCCTGTCCAAGACTGCAGGCGCCCGCGGGGAATTTCGATTTCTCAACGGCTTAATCGCATGGCCTGCATAGACGGGTGAAGACCGGATTTCACTTCGTGACCACCTTGGGGTCGGTTGCGGAATGGGTTTGGTTCGGACCTCGACACGCCGTGGGCTCTAACGGGCTCCCGGAGGGCAGGCTTTGAATTGTCGTCTTGCCCGGCGTGTCCGATGGGTTTGGCCCTGAGGTTCAGGTTTGGGCGGGACGATGGGTGCAACCCGGCGGTCCCGCTTTTGCGATGACCGCCAACCGGAAAGAGCTTGCTGTGGAACGAGCGGCAAAAAAGGAAGCGGTCGAACAGCTCAATGGGGTCTTCAAGACCACGAGCGTCGCGGTCGTTGCCCAATATTCCGGCCTGACCGTTGCCCAGATGCAGAAGCTGCGCATGCAGATGAAGCAGGCTGGCGCCTCGGTGAAGGTCTCGAAGAACCGTCTCGCCAAAATTGCTCTTGAAGGCACTGACGTCGTTGCCATCGGCCCCATGCTGAAGGGACCGACCGTGATCGCCACTTCGGACGATCCGGTAGCGGCGCCAAAGGTCGCCATCGAATTCGCCAAGGCGAACGAAAAGTTCGTCATCATTGGTGGCTCGATGGGAAAGACCGTCCTGAATGTCGACGGCGTGAAGGCACTTGCCTCGCTGCCGTCGCTTGACGAACTGCGCGCCAAGATCGTCGGCCTGCTTGTGGCCCCGGCGACCAAGATCGCTCAGCTCGCCAACGCGCCCGCGGGCAAGCTCGCGCGCGTCATCCAGGCTTATGCCTCAAAGGGCGAAGCGGCCTGACGCCCTTCGCAAAACTCAAACCCGAACCAGACTTACATTCAAGGAAACTGAACAATGGCTGACCTGCAGAAGATCGTTGACGACCTCTCGAGCCTCACCGTGCTCGAAGCTGCCGAACTCGCGAAGCTCCTCGAAGAGAAGTGGGGCGTTTCGGCTGCCGCGGCTGTCGCCGTGGCCGGCCCGGCTGGTGGTGGCGCTGCCGCCGCTCCGGCCGAAGAGAAGACCGAGTTCACGGTCGTTCTTGCCGCCGCCGGCGACAAGAAGATCGAGGTCATCAAGGAAGTCCGCGCCATCACCGGCCTGGGCCTGAAGGAAGCAAAGGACCTCGTTGAGGGCGCGCCGAAGCCTGTCAAGGAAGGCGTGAACAAGGACGAAGCCGAGAAGCTCAAGGCCCAGCTCGAGAAGGCTGGCGCGAAGGTCGAGCTCAAGTAAGCATCGCTTACTGGCACGAGATCCCGGTGAGCATCATCGCAGCCGGGATCTCGGTCCACTCCTCGAAAGGGTGGGCCAGATGCAAAAGGCGTGCGACGGAACGACCCGACGCAGGCCGAACACGAAAAAGTGTGGGGATTTGAGGGCTTAGCCCTCGAATCTGCACTAATGTCGCCCCATATCGGGTCGGCAGCACGAAAGCGCGGTGGGCAGGGATGCCGCATTTCCCTGTAAGCCGTTGGGAGAGCAAGCTATTTCGGGCTTTTGCAGTCCGTGAAGAGGATGGTTGTGACGGGCGGGCGCGCTCCTGCGCCCCGCGCGTCGTTTTGCGTTTTGAAGGTCTGAAGAACAGATTCAGGACATTCCTGCCTGAAACTGAGTCTCCGGCCCCCAAGACGGGTTCGAAAAATTCAACCCGGGGAGCGGCGGTCGCTGCGTTCCGGAGGGCGCGCCCAAATCGGGCGACGAAAATGAGAGGCCACGATGGCGCAGCAGACATTCACCGGTCGCAAACGCGTTCGCAAGTTCTTCGGACACATCAAGGAAGTGGCCGAGATGCCGAACCTCATCGAGGTTCAGAAGGCGTCCTATGACCAGTTCCTGATGGTCGACGAGCCCCAGGGCGGGCGGTCGGACGAGGGCTTGCAGGCGGTGTTCCGCTCGGTGTTCCCGATCTCCGACTTCTCGGGCACCTCGATGCTGGAATTCGTCCGCTACGAGTTCGAGCCGCCGAAATACGACGTCGACGAGTGCCGCCAGCGCGGCATGACCTTCGCGGCTCCCCTCAAGGTGACGCTGCGCCTCATCGTGTTCGATATCGACGAGGAAACCGGCGCGAAGTCGGTCAAGGACATCAAGGAGCAGGACGTCTACATGGGCGACATCCCGCTCATGACGATGAACGGCACCTTCATCGTCAACGGCACCGAGCGCGTCATCGTCTCGCAGATGCATCGTTCGCCGGGCGTGTTCTTCGACCACGACAAGGGCAAGACTCATTCGTCGGGCAAGCTGCTGTTCGCCGCCCGCGTGATCCCGTATCGCGGCTCCTGGCTCGACATCGAGTTCGACGCCAAGGACATCGTCTATGCGCGTATCGACCGTCGCCGCAAGCTTCCGGTGACGTCGCTGATGTTCGCGCTCGGCCTCGACGGCGAGGCGATCCTCAGTACCTTCTACAAGAAGATCCAGTACAAGCGGATCAAGGAGGGCTGGCGCGTTCCGTTTGACGCCAATCGTTTCCGCGGCTACTCGACCATCAACGACCTGATCGACGCCGATACCGGCAAGGTCGTGCTCGAAGCCGGCAAGAAGCTCACCGTGCGCGGTGCGCGTCAGATGCAGGAGAAGGGTCTGAAGGCGCTGCGCCTCTCGGATGCCGAGCTCGTCGGCAACTACATCGCCGAGGACCTCGTCAATCCCAAGACCGGCGAGATCCACGCCGAAGCCGGTGAAGAGATCACCGACAAGTCGATGAAGGCTCTCAACGAGCAGGGCTACAAGGAACTGCCGCTGCTCGACATCGACCACGTCAATGTCGGCGCCTACATCCGCAACACGCTCTCGGCCGACAAGAACATGACGCGTGAGGACGCGCTGTTCGACATCTACCGCGTGATGCGTCCCGGGGAGCCGCCGACGCTGGATTCGGCGCAGGCGATGTTCCAGTCGCTGTTCTTCGACGCCGAGCGCTACGACCTCTCGGCGGTCGGCCGCGTCAAGATGAACATGCGCCTCGACCTCGATGCGCCCGACACCCAGCGCACGCTGCGCAAGGAAGACATCCTCTCCGTCATCAAGACTCTGGTGGATCTGCGCGACGGCAAGGGCGAGATCGACGACATCGACCATCTCGGCAACCGCCGTGTGCGTTCGGTCGGCGAGCTCATGGAGAACCAGTACCGCATCGGCTTGCTCCGCATGGAGCGCGCGATCAAGGAGCGCATGTCTTCGGTCGACATCGACACGGTCATGCCGCAGGACCTGATCAACGCGAAGCCGGCGGCCGCCGCCGTGCGCGAGTTCTTCGGCTCCTCGCAGCTCTCGCAGTTCATGGACCAGACCAACCCGCTGTCGGAGATCACCCACAAGCGCCGCCTGTCGGCCCTTGGACCGGGCGGTCTGACCCGCGAGCGCGCCGGCTTCGAGGTGCGCGACGTGCATCCGACGCATTACGGCCGCATCTGCCCGATCGAGACGCCGGAAGGTCCGAACATCGGCCTGATCAACTCGCTCGCGACCTTCGCGCGCGTGAACAAGTACGGCTTCGTCGAGACGCCTTACCGCAAAGTCAAGGACGGTCGCGTCACCGACGAGGTCGTGTACCTCTCGGCGATGGAAGAGGGCCGCTACACGGTCGCGCAGGCCAACGTGCCGCTCGATCCGAAGGGCCGCTTCACCGAAGATCTCGTGGTCTGCCGTCACGCCGGCGAAGTCTTGCCGGTGACCCCGGACAAAGTCGACTACATGGACGTGTCGCCGAAGCAGCTCGTTTCGGTCGCGGCCGCGCTGATCCCGTTCCTCGAGAACGACGACGCCAACCGCGCGCTGATGGGCTCGAACATGCAGCGCCAGGCGGTGCCGCTGGTTCGCGCCGAAGCGCCGTTCGTCGGCACCGGCATGGAAGGCGTGGTTGCGCGTGACTCGGGTGCTGCGATCGCGGCGCGCCGTTCGGGCGTGATCGACCAGATCGACGCAACCCGCGTCGTCATCCGCGCCACGGAAGATCTCGATCCGACCAAGTCGGGCGTCGATATCTACCGGCTGATGAAGTACCAGCGCTCCAACCAATCGACCTGCATCAACCAGCGTCCGCTGGTGAAGGTCGGCGATATCGTCAAGAAGGGCGACATCATCGCCGACGGTCCGTCGACCGATCTCGGCGAGCTCGCGCTCGGCCGGAACGTGCTCGTCGCGTTCATGCCGTGGAACGGCTACAACTTCGAAGACTCGATCCTGCTCTCCGAGCGGATCGTGAAGGAAGACGTGTTCACCTCAATTCATATCGAAGAATTCGAGGTGATGGCCCGCGACACCAAGCTCGGACCCGAGGAAATCACCCGCGACATTCCGAACGTGTCGGAAGAAGCGCTGAAGAACCTCGACGAAGCCGGCATCGTGTACATCGGCGCGGAAGTGCGCGCCGGCGACATCCTGGTCGGCAAGATCACGCCGAAGGGCGAAAGCCCGATGACGCCGGAGGAAAAGCTCCTGCGCGCCATCTTCGGCGAAAAGGCTTCCGACGTTCGCGACACCTCGCTGCGCGTTCCTCCGGGCGTGCAGGGCACCATCGTCGAAGTGCGCGTGTTCAACCGGCACGGCGTCGACAAGGACGAGCGTGCGCTGGCGATCGAGCGGGAAGAGATCGAGCGTCTGGCCAAGGACCGCGACGACGAGCAGGCGATCCTGGACCGCAACGTCTACAACCGTCTTGCCGAGCTGCTCGAGGGACGGCAGGGCATCGCCGGTCCGAAGGGCTTCAAGAAGGACACCAAGATCACCCGTGCGGTGCTCGAGGAGTACCCGAAGTCGCAGTGGTGGCTGTTCGCTTCGCCGAACGACAAGCTGATGGCCGAGATCGAGGCCATGCGGAAGCAGTACGACGAGTCGAAGAAGGGGCTGGAACAGCGCTTCCTCGACAAGGTCGAAAAGCTTCAGCGCGGTGACGAATTGCCGCCCGGCGTGATGAAGATGGTCAAGGTCTTCGTCGCGGTGAAGCGCAAGATCCAGCCCGGCGACAAGATGGCCGGCCGCCACGGCAACAAGGGCGTGGTGTCGAAGATCGTGCCGATCGAGGACATGCCGTTCCTCGAAGACGGTACGCATGCCGACATCGTGCTCAATCCGCTCGGCGTGCCCTCGCGCATGAACGTCGGACAGATCCTCGAGACCCATCTCGGCTGGGCCTGTGCCGGCCTCGGCAAGCGTATCGGCCAGACGGTCGATGCCTATTTGTCGAAGCAGGACATCCGGCCGCTGAAGGAAACCTTGAAGAAGGTCTATGGCGAGGACGAGACGATCAAGTCGCTCAACGACAACGAGTTGATCGAGCTCGGCCACAATCTGAGCCGCGGCGTTCCGATCGCGACGCCGGTGTTCGACGGCGCCAAGGAAGCCGACATCGAGGAGATGCTGAAGCTTGCCGGTCTCGACGCTTCGGGCCAGTCGACCGTCTATGACGGCCGCACCGGCGATGCTTTCGACCGCAAGGTGACGGTGGGCTACATCTACATGCTCAAGCTGCACCATCTCGTCGACGACAAGATCCACGCGCGTTCGATCGGTCCGTACTCGCTCGTTACCCAGCAGCCGCTGGGCGGCAAGGCGCAGTTCGGCGGCCAGCGTTTCGGCGAAATGGAAGTGTGGGCGCTCGAGGCTTACGGCGCCGCGTACACGCTCCAGGAGATGCTGACCGTGAAGTCGGACGACGTCGCCGGCCGTACCAAAGTGTACGAGGCGATCGTGCGTGGCGATGACACCTTCGAGGCCGGTATTCCGGAATCGTTCAACGTGCTGGTCAAGGAAATGCGCTCGCTCGGCCTCAACGTCGACTTGCACAATTCCAAGGTCGGACCGGGGACGGCGGAAGCGGCCGAGTAATACGACCCTCATGCCCGGCCTGAACGGCCGGGCATCGGCGCCCAGTCCAGGAATCGCGAGGGCAGGGCGCCCCGCATAGTGATTTTCGAATTTGCTGCCGGAGGCGACCGGCACGCGAGGAGAAGACGATGAACCAAGAAATTATGAATCTCTTTAATCCGACGACGCCGGCTCAGGTCTTCGACCAGATCCGGATCTCGATCGCGAGCCCCGAGAAGATTCTGTCCTGGTCGTACGGCGAGATCAAGAAGCCGGAAACCATCAACTACCGTACCTTCAAGCCCGAACGCGACGGCCTGTTCTGCGCCCGCATCTTCGGGCCGATCAAGGACTACGAGTGCTTGTGCGGCAAGTACAAGCGCATGAAGTACAAGGGCATCATCTGCGAGAAGTGCTCGGTCGAGGTCACGCTGTCGCGCGTCCGGCGCGAGCGCATGGGCCATATCGAGCTCGCAGCTCCCGTCGCCCACATCTGGTTCCTGAAGTCGCTGCCCTCGCGCATCGGCCTCCTGCTCGACATGACGTTGAAGGATCTCGAGCGGATCCTCTACTTCGAATATTACGTCGTGCTCGAGCCGGGCCTCACCGCGCTGAAGGACCGTCAGCTCTTGTCGGAAGACGAGTACCTGAAGGCGCAGGACGAATACGGCCAGGATTCCTTCACCGCCATGATCGGCGCGGAAGCGATCCGCGAGCTGCTCAAGGGCATGGATCTCGAGAAGCTCGAGCTGACCTTGCGCGCGGAGATGCAGGAGACCGACTCCGACATCAAGCACAAGAAGCTCGCCAAGCGCCTGAAGATCGTGGAAGCGTTCCGCCACTCCGGCAACAAGCCGGAATGGATGATCATGACCGTGGTCCCGGTGATTCCGCCGGACCTGCGTCCGCTGGTGCCGCTGGACGGCGGCCGCTTCGCGACCTCGGACCTCAACGACCTCTATCGCCGCGTCATCAACCGCAACAACCGCTTGAAGCGGCTGATGGAGCTGCGCGCGCCGGACATCATCATCCGCAACGAGAAGCGCATGCTTCAGGAGGCCGTCGACGCGCTGTTCGACAACGGCCGCCGCGGCCGCGTCATCACGGGTGCCAACAAGCGTCCGCTGAAGTCGCTCGCCGACATGCTCAAGGGCAAGCAGGGCCGGTTCCGTCAGAACCTGCTCGGCAAGCGCGTCGACTATTCGGGCCGTTCGGTGATCGTGGTCGGTCCCGAGCTGCGCCTGCATCAGTGCGGCCTGCCGAAGAAGATGGCGCTCGAGCTGTTCAAGCCGTTCATCTACTCGCGGCTTGACGCCAAGGGCCTGTCCACCACCGTGAAGCAGGCCAAGAAGCTGGTCGAGAAGGAGCGGCCCGAGGTCTGGGACATCCTGGACGAGGTCATTCGTGAGCATCCCGTGCTGCTCAACCGCGCACCGACGCTGCATCGCCTCGGCATCCAGGCGTTCGAGCCCGTGCTGATCGAGGGCAAGGCGATCCAGCTCCACCCGCTGGTCTGCGCCGCGTTCAACGCCGACTTCGACGGCGACCAGATGGCCGTGCACGTCCCGCTGTCGCTGGAAGCGCAGCTGGAAGCGCGCGTCCTGATGATGTCGACCAACAACATCCTGCATCCGGCGAACGGCCAGCCGATCATCGTGCCGTCGCAGGACATCGTGCTCGGTCTCTATTACGTCTCCATCATGCGCGAAGGCCTGCCCGGCGAGGGCAAGATCTTCGGCGAGATGGCGGAGCTCGAACACGCGCTGCACGCGAAGGTCATCCACCTCCACACCAAGATCAAGTACCGGTGGGAAGGCATCGACGATACCGGCAAGATCTCCAAGCGCTGGATCGAGACCACCGCTGGCCGCGTCATGCTGGGCAATTTGCTGCCGAAGAACCCGCGTGTTCCGTACGAGATCATCAACAAGCTGATGACCAAGCGCGAGATCTCCGGCGTGATCGACCAGGTCTACCGCCACTGCGGTCAGAAGGAGACGGTGATCTTCTGCGACCGCATCATGGCGCTCGGCTTCTACAACGCGTTCAAGGCCGGCATCTCGTTCGGCAAGGACGACATGGTCGTGCCGCACTCCAAGTGGAAGATCGTCGACACCACCCGTACGCTGGCGAAGGATTTCGAGCAGCAGTACAACGACGGTCTGATCACCCATGGCGAGAAGTACAACAAGGTCGTCGACGCCTGGTCGAAGGCCACGGAAGAAATCGCCAAGGCGATGATGAAGGAGATCTCCTCGACCAAGAAGACGGCGAGCGGGGCGGATGCCGACATCAACTCGATCTACATGATGGCTCACTCCGGTGCCCGCGGTTCGCCGGCCCAGATGCGCCAGCTCGCCGGCATGCGCGGCCTCATGGCCAAACCGTCGGGTGAGATCATCGAGACGCCGATCATCTCGAACTTCAAGGAAGGCCTCTCGGTGCTCGAGTACTTCAACTCGACCCACGGCGCCCGCAAGGGCCTCGCGGACACCGCGTTGAAGACCGCGAACTCCGGCTACCTGACCCGTCGTCTCGTCGACGTCGCGCAGGACTGCATCATCACGCAGGACGATTGCGGCACCAAGCTCGGCATCAAGATGCGCGCCATCGTCGATGCCGGCACCGTGGTCGCTTCGCTCGGCTCGCGCATCCTCGGACGCACGGCCTGCGAAGACGTGCGTGACAGCACGGGCAAGGTGATCTTCAAGCGCGGTACGCTGATGGAAGAGAGCCATCTGGATGCCATCCAGCAGGGCGGCGTCCAGGAGGTGAAGATCCGCTCGGCGCTGACCTGCGAACTCGTCAACGGCATCTGCGGCAAGTGCTACGGCCGCGATCTCGCTCGCGGCACGCCGGTCAACCACGGCGAAGCGGTCGGCGTCATTGCGGCGCAGTCGATCGGCGAGCCTGGCACCCAGCTCACCATGCGCACCTTCCACATCGGTGGTGCGGCACAGCTGAACGAGCAATCTTTCGTCGAATCCAACTTCGACGGCAAGATCGTGATCCGGAACAAGGCCATCGCCCGCAACAGCGAAGGCCACCTGGTCGCGATGGTTCGCAACATGGTGATCGCGATCGTCGATGCCGACGGCACCGAGCGTGCGACGCACCGTATTCAGTACGGGTCGCGCCTGCACGTCGACGAGGGCGACATGGTCAAGCGCGGCCAGCGTATCGTCGAATGGGATCCCTACACCCGTCCGCTCCTCACCGAGGTCGAAGGCACCATCGGCTTCGAGGATCTGGTCGAGGGACAGTCGATCTCGGAAACGCTCGACGAGGCCACCGGTATTGCCAAGCGCGTGGTCATCGACTGGCGCTCGATGCGCGGCGGCGGGGACCTGCGTCCTGCCATCGTGATCAAGGGCAAGGACGGCAAGGTGCTCAAGCTCGCCCGTGGCGGCGATGCTCGCTACATGCTGTCGGTCGACGGCATTCTGTCGGTCGACGTCGGAGCCAAGGTCCAGGCGGGCGACATTCTCGCCCGTGTCTCGACCGAAAGCGCCAAGACGCGCGACATCACCGGCGGTCTGCCGCGGGTGGCGGAACTGTTCGAGGCTCGGCGTCCGAAGGATGCGGCGATCATCGCCGAAATCGCGGGCACTATCCGGTTTGGGCGCGACTACAAGAACAAGCGTCGCATCTCGATCGAGCCGATGGACAAGACCGACGAGGCGCGCGAGTACCTGATCCCGAAGGGCAAGCACATCCACCTTCAGGACGGCGACGTCGTCGAAAAGGGCGACTTCATCGTGGAAGGCAATCCGGCGCCGCACGACATTCTGGCGGTCAAGGGCATCGAGGAACTCGCGGCCTATCTGGTCAACGAGATCCAGGAGGTCTATCGGCTCCAGGGCGTGCTCATCAACGACAAGCACATCGAGGTGATCGTCCGTCAGATGCTCCAGAAGGTGGAAGTCACCGACCAGGGCGACACGGACATGATCTCGGGCGAGCAGATCGACAAGATCGAGTTCGACCAGATCAACGCCAAGGCCAAGGAAGAGGGCAAGAAGATCGCCACGGGGACGCCGGTTCTGCTCGGCATCACCAAGGCGAGCCTTCAGACCCGCTCCTTCTTCTCGGCGGCCTCGTTCCAGGAGACCACTCGCGTCCTCACGGAAGCGGCGGTCAACGGCAAGGTCGATCCGCTCGAAGGCCTCAAGGAGAACGTCATCGTCGGCCGGCTGATCCCGGCAGGCACCGGCGCCTCCATGGCGAAGATCCGCGAAGTCGCCGTGAAGCGCGACAAGATGATCCTCGACGAGCGCGAGAAGCAGGCGGCCGTCGTGCCGCCGGCGCCGGAAGTGGAGCCGATGGCGCTGCCACCTGCGGAATAATCGTTCATCCGTAGGAATACCGAGGACACTGAAAAGGCCGGCGCAAGCCGGCCTTTTTGCTGCTTTGTTTCCCTGTTGCGGTGCAGGATCAACCTTTGTTCATCTTTCCTTCAGGCGCAAAAGCGCTTCTGCTAGGAGAGCTTAGACCGGTGGTCCCGTGAAGGGGGCGGGCCGGAGACCACGGAATTCTCATGCTTGATCTCGCAATCGTAGGCGGCGGCCCCGGCGGGCTGATGAGCGCTTGGTACCTGAAGCGCAAGCTCGGCGATCTCTGCCGCGTCACCATCTACGAGGCATCCGACCGGCTCGGCGGCAAGATCGTCACGCGCAAATTCGATTCTGCGCCCGCGATGTACGAGGCCGGGGTTGCCGAGATCTACGACTACTCGATGACCGGGCCGGATCCGTTGCGCGAGTTGATCCAGCATTTCGGCTTGCAGACCATTCCGATGGATGCCGAGCAGGTGCAGTTCGGCGGCGAGCTCCTCAACGACGTCGCGGGCATGCGCCGCAAATACGGGAACAAGACCGCGGCCGCGATCGAGGCGTTTCGTAAGCGCTGCGCCGACGCGATGACGCCGATCGAGTATTACGAGGGCGTCGGCGCGCACGACAACGAGAATCCCTGGGCCTACAAGACCGCCGAACAGGTGCTCGACGAGGAAGTCGAGGACGAGACCGCAAAGCGATTCTTCAAGGTGATGGCGCGCTCGGATCTCGCGACCGAGAGCCACAACACCAACGGGCTCAACGCGCTCAAGAACTACCTGATGGATGTCGACGGCTATATCGGCCTCTATTCCATCCAGAACGGCAACGAGCAGCTCATCGAGTGCCTCCAGTCGGAGGTCAATGCCGACATCCAGCTCAATCACCGAATCCTCACGGTCGGCAAGGCGCCGACCGGCCGCTATCAGCTCAAGATGATGAACGGCAAGGGACCGGAGACGCGAGACTTCGATCTGGTGCTGATGTGCCTGCCGCATTCCTGGCTCGGGACCGTCGGCTGGGAGGGCGAACAGCTCCGCAAGTCGATGGTCAAGCACGTCTCGTACTTCGACCGTCCTGCGCACTATTTGCGTGTCTCGATTCTGTTCGACACGCCGTTCTGGGGCGACAAGATCGCCGGCGCCTGGTTCATGTCGGAAGCCTTTGGCGGTTGCTGCGTCTATAACGAGGGCGCGCGCCATGATGTGGGCAAGCACGGCGTGCTGAACTGGCTGATTCCGGGCTCCGACGCGCTGGCCTTTGCGAATCTCTCCGACCAGGAGTTGATCGATGCCGCGCTGAAATCACTGCCGGCATCGCTCGGCGATGCTCGCTCGCATTTCATGGAAGGCAAGATCCACCGCTGGCTGTCGTCGGTGAACGCGATTCCGGGCGGCTTGCCCGTGCGCGACGTCATGACCAATCACCGCCCCGAGCCGAAGGAACATCCTGGAATCGTGGTGGTCGGTGACTATCTGTTCGACTCGACGCTGAACGGCCTGCTCGATTCCTCGGACGCGGCGACCGACATCATCTTGACCGAGATGATGCGCCTGCGCCGCGAGCGTTCGCAGGACGACAAGCCGCTCTCGGACAAGATCGATCGCGATTATTTCGACAATTATCGCGGCCAGGGTCCCTACAGCGAAGTGTGGCAACACTTCACCGATCCCGACTATCTCACAAAACTGATCGGCATCGTCTGGGGCAAAACCAAAGGCACGAAGCTCTTGATCGCGGGCTCGGCCAGCGGCGAGCTTGTCGGCGCGCTGCGCGATCGCGGCATCGATGCCTGGGGCATCGAGAACAACCGCACCATTCACGCCAGAACGCCGAAGGCACTGAAGAAGTACAACAAGCTCGGTTCGATCACCGACATGCCGTTCAAGGACGGTGCGTTCGACTTCGTGTTCGAGACCAGCCTCTGCCACGTTTCCCCGAAGCAGGTGGTCCGTGCGATCAGGGAGCTGAACCGTGTGGTCAAGACCGGGCTCGTGTTCGGCTCGGTCACCTCGGACATGGCGCCGGCACTGATCGACCGCTACGACCTTCTGCGCGGGGTCAAGAAGCTCGGCACCTGGTGGGAATGGTCCGAACTGTTCTTTGGCAACGGCTTCGAGCTGTCGATGCACCGCAAGGATTGCACCGACGCGCTCTGGGAGGCGACGCTCGCCGCCAACAAGGGCCCGGGCCAGTGGTACGCCGACGCCGATTCCCTGCGCTATTCCTTTTTCGACAAGGTCGAGGACGAGGAAGACGATTAGCCGCCTGAAGCAGGCGCCTTCGCCAATTGTTTTGCCGAATTCATCCTGATCGCATAGAATCGGTGCAATAGCGGTTTCCGCTATTTCCTGCTTTCTCTGCGGTCATGCCGGCCGTCAGCAACGGTTGGTTTCATGGCGTCCAAGCACCTCCCGCCCGACAAACAGAAGCTCGCCGCGGAAGAGGCGGCCGAGCTCGACGACAAGCTTGTCCCTGCCGCCAAGCCGGATCTCGAAGACGACGAGGACGATGAAGACGAGGAGGATGGCGGGCTGGAGCTCGATGACGACGATGAGGACGAGGACCTTGTCGTCTTTACCGCGCGCGAGGCCGCCGGCGCGCTCGCGACCATCCTGGGCTTCGTCAAACCCTTCCTGGTCAACTACAAGCAGATGCTGTCGTTCGTGGCGTTCGGCGTCTTCGTCGAGACGCTATTCAACGTGATCATGCCGCTCAGCCTGAAGTACCTGATCGACGACGCGCTCGGCGAGGAGGATTTCCAGGCGCTGTACAAGATCCTCGGCGTGCTCGCAGTTGCGGGCATCTTCACCTCGATCGTCGCGGTCTGGTACGAACGCTGGGATGCGAGGCTCGCGGCCTGCATCATCTCCGACGTCCGCAAGCGGCTGTTCGAGCACGTCCAGGATCTGCCGGCTGCCTATTTCGGCCGCACCAAGCGCGGCGAGATCCTGTCGCGCTTCTCCGTCGACCTCGCGGCCTTCGAGGGCTCGGTCAAGACCTTCGCCAACAGCGCCGCACTGCCGTTCCTGGAGTTGATCGCGGGCATCATCCTGATGGTGTTCTTGAACTGGCAGCTCGCGGCGGTTGCGCTGCTGGTGTTCCCGATCACGCTGATCGGTCCCCGCATGCTCACGCCGAAGGCCGTTCAGGCGAATTACGAGCAAAAGCTCAATGAGTCCGCGCTGCTCGGCATGGTACAGGAGAACGTGGCGGCGCAGGCCGTGATCAAGGCGTTCAGCCTGCAACGCCGGATGTTCGGCTTCTTCAAGTTCCGCAACGACGAGACGCGAAACAAGATGGCCTCGGCGGCGTTCCTGTCGACCATGGTGGAGCGGACGGTCACCATCTCGGTGCTGCTCTTGCATCTCGTCGTGCTGGCGATCGGCGCATATCTGGCGACAAAGGGTCAGATCACCATCGGCACCTTCGTCACCTTCGAGAGCGCGTTCTGGGAGGTGTCCTACAACATCGCCCATGTGATGCATTTCATTCCCGTGTCGATCTCCTCGGCAGCCGCGATTCGTCACATGCAGGAGCTGCTCGACGAGCCCACGCGCAGCGCCGATCGTGCCGGCGCGCCCGATCTGCCCCGCATCACCAACGACATCACCTTCGACCACGTGACGTTCCAGTACGAAGGCAGCCAGACGCCGGTGCTGGACAATCTCAGCCTCAAGCTCAATGTCGGCAAGCGAATTGCCATCGTCGGTCCGTCGGGTTCGGGCAAGAGCACGCTGTTGAATCTGATCCTGCGGCTCTATGTGCCGGACGAGGGCCGCGTCACCATCGACGGCGTCGACGTTCGCAAGGTGACGCTGGATTCGCTGCGCCGGAGCATGGCGGTGGTGTTCCAGGAGAACATGCTGTTCAACATGTCGATCCGGGAGAACATCCGGCTCGGCAAGGAGGGCGCGACCGACGAGGAGGTGGAGGAGGCGGCCAAGAAGGCCGAGATCCACCGCTACATCATGAGCCTGCCGCAGCGATACGACACGCCGGTGGGCGAGCGCGGCGATACCTTGTCGGGCGGCCAGCGCCAGCGCATCGCGATCGCGCGCGCGGTCATCCGTAATCCCTCCGTGCTGCTGCTGGACGAAGCCACTTCGGCGCTCGACCAGACCACGGAAGCCGCGATCAACCGAACGCTGCTGAAGGTTGCCAAGGGCCGCACCATGATCTGGTCGACCCACCGCCTGACCTCGGTGGTCGAGATGGACGAGATCATCGTGATTTCAGGGGGCAGGGCGATCGAGCGCGGCTCGCATGCCGAGCTGCTCGCCAGGAACGGCACCTATCGCAAGCTGTGGAACGACCAGATCCACCAACCGCATGGCGCGCCGGCTCACGTCGACGAGGACAGAGACGATGACGACGAGGATGAAGACGATCTCGACGAGGACGATGAGGAGGAGTGACCGAGGAAGTTCGGCTCCAGATCGAAGGCTCCTCCCAGCGGCCGCAATAGCCCCTGAATAGACCAGGCAATGAAGCGTGCCCAGCGTTGCGCCGTCCAATAGGGGCTCGTCGCAATCGAGACCGAGCGGAAGTCGAACGCCTTCGCCGCCGACCAATCGTCGCAGGCCCGCTTGACCGGATCTGCGTAGAAGGCGGCGATCTTGCTTGTGTCCATCCCGTCGGAGGCCAGCCACTGCGGGATGTAGAGGTTGCAGAGGCGCTCGACATCGGTGAACACCTTGTCGCAGCCGGTGCCGGCGGCGGGGCAGGAGGTCGAGAAGGCGTCGCCCACCAGCACGAGGCCGGGTTGGCCGCTTGCATCGTTCACATAGAGATCGACCGGGCGGATCTTCAGCTCACCCGGAATGTCGAATGGTCCGGTGATCCGCTTGAGCCGTGGCAGCGCGGCATTCAACGTCTCGGCGGGCGCGCGGCGCAGCTCACCCAGCCAGGGATCGTCGAAGCTGCGGTAAACGAACAGATTGGCGCGCATCCGCGTCCCGATCGGAAAAAGCGTGAGGTAGGGGATGCGGTCGCTCGGCCGTTCCGAGAAATAGGTCAGCGCCGGGAAGTCGAACGAGGCCCGTCCCGCGGGCACCACGTCGAAGCCGATGGAAATCGAATGGCAGGCACTGACGATCTTTCGGGCGATTCCCAGCTGGTGGCGCAGGCCGACGTTGAGGCCGTTGGCGAGCACGACCAGCCGGGCGGAAACCATCCCGTCGTTGGAGAGAGTGACCTTCTGCCGCTCCGCGCTTGTCTCGACCGAGACGGCCTTGGCGCAGATGCGCTCGACGCCGGCAGGAATTTCGTCGCGGACAGCGTTGACGAGGGAATCATAGAGGATGTTGAACTGCCGGCTTGGCGCCTTGTCGAGAAGACGGCCGAAGCGCGCAATCCAGTTCTCACCAACAAAGGTCGCGCGCCGCAGCACCGATTCGGCGATTCCCGTCTGCTGGAATCGTCCGACCTGCACGTGGCCGCTGAGTTTTTCGACTCGAAAATCCGCCGAATAGCTCTCATGCGGATCGATCAGGATGGTCGAAATGCCGCTACGGCCGAGCATCGCGGCGGCGGTCGAGCCGGACAATCCCCCGCCGATAATGGCAATGTCGGTGTACCGCATGGCGCCAATCTCTGCCCAAGGCGGCACATTGGGGCTCCAACAGGAAAGAAAGCCTTAGCCAATGGTTATAAAAGTATATTTAATCCGGGTATAAATAGGATTCGCGGTGGCGGAACGCGCCCTTCGTTTCCGTCTCGCGAAGGTGCAGCGAGCGGCCCGGGAAGCGATTTCGGCAGGCGCGGGAAGCGCTTCTGACTGACGTTTCGCCTTGACTTGACCGACTCCCACTTATAGAACCCCCTCACTTAACGACAGGCGGTGAGCATCGCCAACGTCGGAACGGGCCACCCGTTTGATCCCCCTGGGGATCTTCAGGACGGGCACCAACCTCGACGAATGCCGCTCAAACGCTGTCGATCATAGCTAGGCAATGCCAGTGCGATTTTAGGTCTCGTGAGCATGTTCTCTCGAGATCGAATTCGGATGCATGACCTCGGTGCGCGGGCTGCAGCTTCAAGCTGACCGGTCCAACTACTGCGGTCCTCTGTGGCGTCGAAGCGCTTTCCGCCCGTTGATGGGTGGTTGGCGCGATTTCGCTTTGTGCGGATTGTTCCGCGGAAGGCGGCCTCGTCGGGCGGGTAGCTCGAAAGAATTTGCGGACCCGGTGACGGGCCGCGGCAGAACACAAAGGGTAATGCCAGGATGCCGACGATCAACCAGCTGATCGCTCAACCGCGGGAAGTGCAGAAGTCGCGCAAGAAGGTGCCGGCGCTGCAGCAGTCGCCGCAGAAGCGCGGTGTTTGCACGCGCGTTTACACCACGACCCCGAAGAAGCCGAACTCGGCGCTTCGTAAGGTTGCCAAGGTGCGCCTGACCAACGGCTTCGAGGTGATCGGCTACATCCCCGGTGAGGGCCATAACCTCCAGGAGCATTCGGTGGTCATGATCCGCGGCGGTCGCGTCAAGGATTTGCCCGGCGTGCGCTACCACATCCTCCGCGGCGTTCTGGATACCCAGGGCGTCAAGAACCGTAAGCAGCGCCGTTCGAAGTACGGCGCCAAGCGTCCGAAGTAAGCGGGAACCAGGTCCATGTCTCGTCGCCATTCTGCCGAAAAGCGCGAAGTCCTTCCCGATCCGAAGTTCGGGAACATCATCGTCACGAAGTTCATGAATTCGGTGATGTACGCCGGAAAGAAGTCGGTCGCCGAAGGTATCGTCTACGGCGCGTTCGGCCTCATCGAAAGCAAGACCAAGCAGAATCCGCTCGGCGTGTTCGAGCAGGCACTCGAGAACGTCATGCCGACGATCGAAGTGCGCTCCCGCCGCGTCGGCGGCGCGACCTATCAGGTTCCGGTCGAGGTTCGCTCGGTGCGCCGTCAGGCGCTGGGCATTCGCTGGCTGATCTCGGCTGCGCGCGATCGCAACGAGAAGACGATGACCGAGCGGCTCTCTGCGGAGCTCCTGGACGCGTCGAACAACCGGGGTAACGCCGTCAAGAAGCGCGAAGACGTGCACCGGATGGCGGAAGCCAACCGCGCCTTCTCGCACTATCGCTGGTAACGGCGACACACGGAATCTAAGGAACACTCCATGCCCCGCGTTCATGCCATAGAGAACTACCGTAACTTCGGTATCATGGCGCATATCGATGCCGGCAAGACCACGACCACCGAGCGCATCCTCTACTACACCGGCAAGAGCCACAAAATCGGCGAAGTGCACGAAGGTGCCGCGACGATGGACTGGATGGAGCAGGAGCAGGAGCGCGGCATTACGATCACGTCGGCCGCGACCACCGCGTTCTGGGAAGGCAAGCGCCTCAACATCATCGACACTCCCGGCCACGTCGACTTCACCATCGAAGTCGAGCGCAGCCTGCGCGTGCTCGACGGCGCCGTGTGCGTGCTCGACTCGAACCAGGGCGTCGAGCCCCAGACCGAGACGGTCTGGCGCCAGGGCGACAAGTACAAGGTTCCGCGCATCGTCTTCGCCAACAAGATGGATAAGACCGGCGCTGACTTCTACAAGTGCATGCAGGATATCGTCGACCGCCTCGGCGCAAAGCCGATCGCGATCCAGCTTCCGATCGGCTCCGAGAACAACTTCAAGGGCCTGGTCGATCTCGTCCGCATGAAGGGCGTGGTCTGGGAAGAAGAGAAGCTCGACGCCAAGTTCGTTGACATCGATATTCCCGAAGACATGGTCGAGAAGGCCAAGGAATATCGCGAGAAGCTGTTGGAAGCCGCCGTCGAGCTCGACGACGACGTTCTCGCCGCTTACCTCGACGGCAAGGAGCCCGATCAGGCGACGTTGAAGCGCTTGATCCGCAAGGCCGTGCTGACTGGCGCGTTCTTCCCAGTATTGTGCGGCTCGGCGTTCAAGAACAAGGGCGTGCAGCCTTTGCTCGACGCAGTCGTGGATTATCTGCCGTCGCCGGTTGACGTTCCCGCGATCAAGGGCGTCGATGAAGACGGCAACGAGGTCGTTCGCCGCCCGGACGACAAGGAGCCGCTGGCTCTATTGGCGTTCAAGATCATGGACGACCCGTTCGTCGGCACCATCACCTTCTGTCGCATCTATTCCGGCACGCTGCTGTCGGGTACCGGCGTCATCAATTCGACGCGCGACCGCAAGGAGCGCATCGGCCGCATGTTGCTGATGCATGCGAACAACCGCGAAGACATCAAGGAAGCCTATGCCGGCGACATCGTTGCACTGGCTGGCCTGAAGGAAGCGCGCACCGGTGACACGCTGTGCGATCCCGACAAGGCGGTGATCCTCGAAAAGATGGAATTCCCCGAGCCGGTCATCGAGATCGCGATCGAGCCCAAGTCCAAGGCCGACCAGGAAAAGCTCGGCGTGGCGCTGGCGAAGCTCGCTGCGGAGGATCCGTCCTTCCGCGTGTCGACCGACCAGGAGTCCGGCCAGACCATCCTCAAGGGAATGGGCGAACTCCATCTCGACATCAAGGTCGACATTCTTCGCCGCACCTACAAGGTCGATGCCAACATCGGCGCGCCGCAAGTGGCGTTCCGTGAGCGCGTCACCAAGCGGGCCGAGGTCAAGTACACCCACAAGAAGCAGACCGGCGGTACCGGTCAGTTCGCGGAAGTGTCGATCGTGGTCGAGCCGAACGAGCCCGGCAAGGGTTACGAGTTCGAGTCCAAGATCGTCGGCGGTGCGGTTCCGAAGGAATACATCCCCGGCGTCGAAAAGGGCCTCAACAGCGTGATGGGCTCTGGTGTCGTCGCGGGCTTCCCCGTGGTCGACGTCAAGGTTCAGCTCGTCGATGGCAAGTATCACGACGTCGACTCGTCGGCGCTCGCCTTCGAAATCGCTTCGCGCGCTGCATTCCGCGAAGCCTTGCAGAAGGGCAAGTCCGTCCTGCTCGAGCCGATCATGAAGGTCGAAGTGGTGACCCCGGAAGATTACACCGGCTCGGTCATCGGCGACCTGAATTCCCGGCGCGGTCAGATCCAGGGTCAGGACATGCGCGGCAATGCCAACGTCATCAATGCGATGGTGCCGCTCATGAACATGTTCGGTTACGTGAATAACCTTCGCTCGATGAGCCAGGGTCGCGCAACCTTCACCATGCAGTTCGACCACTACGCAGAAGCGCCGGCCAACGTGTCGGCAGAAGTCCAGAAGAAGTTTGCCTGATTGTCGTCGGTCTCGAACTGACGATTGAACGGAGAGTCAAATGGCCAAAGCAAAGTTTGAACGTAACAAGCCGCACTGCAATATCGGCACCATCGGTCACGTCGACCATGGCAAGACGTCGCTGACCGCGGCGATCACCAAGGTCCTCGCCGAAGCCGGCGGTGCGACGTTCACGGCGTACGACCAGATCGACAAGGCGCCGGAAGAGAAGGCGCGCGGCATCACGATCTCGACGGCGCACGTCGAATACGAGACCAAGAACCGCCACTACGCGCACGTCGACTGCCCCGGCCACGCCGACTACGTGAAGAACATGATCACCGGCGCCGCCCAGATGGACGGTGCGATCCTGGTCGTGTCGGCCGCTGACGGTCCGATGCCGCAGACCCGCGAGCACATCCTGCTCGCCCGCCAGGTCGGCGTTCCCGCGCTCGTCGTGTTCCTCAACAAGTGCGACATGGTCGACGATCCGGAACTGCTCGAGCTGGTCGAGCTCGAGGTTCGCGAGCTGCTCTCGAAGTACGAATTCCCGGGCGACACCATCCCGATCATCAAGGGCTCGGCGCTCGCCGCCCTCGAAGATTCCGACAAGACCCTCGGCCATGAGGCGATCCTCGAGCTGATGAAGCAGGTCGACGCCTACATTCCGCAGCCGGAGCGTCCGGTCGACCTGCCGTTCCTGATGCCGGTCGAAGACGTGTTCTCGATCTCGGGCCGTGGCACCGTCGTGACCGGCCGTGTCGAGCGCGGTATCGTCAAGGTCGGCGAGGAAATCGAGATCGTCGGTCTGCGCGCCACGCAGAAGACTACGGTTACCGGCGTCGAAATGTTCCGCAAGCTGCTCGATCAGGGCCAGGCCGGCGACAACATCGGTGCGCTGCTTCGTGGTACCAAGCGCGAGGACGTCGAGCGCGGCCAGGTGCTGTGCAAGCCGGGTTCGGTCAAGCCGCACACCAAGTTCAAGGCTGAGGCCTACATCCTCACCAAGGAAGAGGGTGGCCGCCACACCCCGTTCTTCACCAACTACCGTCCGCAGTTCTACTTCCGCACCACCGACGTGACCGGTGTCGTGCATCTGCCGGAAGGTACCGAGATGGTGATGCCGGGCGACAACATCGCGATGGAAGTGCACCTGATCGTGCCGATCGCGATGGAAGAGAAGCTCCGCTTCGCGATCCGCGAAGGTGGCCGCACCGTCGGCGCCGGCGTCGTCGCCTCGATCATCGAGTAATTACGAGAATAGGGATCGGCGAATAGCGAATGTGACATTCGCTATTCGCTATTCGCCACCCCACTGAAGAAAGACCACGGCAATGAACGGCCAAAACATTCGCATCCGTCTCAAGGCGTTCGACCATCGTATCCTCGATACGTCGACCCGCGAGATCGTGAACACGGCGAAGCGCACCGGCGCGCAGGTCCGCGGACCCATTCCGCTGCCCACCCGCATCGAGAAGTTCACCGTCAACCGTTCGCCGCACGTCGACAAGAAGAGCCGCGAGCAGTTCGAGATGCGCACTCACAAGCGCCTGCTCGACATCGTCGATCCGACCCCGCAGACCGTCGATGCTTTGATGAAGCTCGACCTGGCCGCTGGTGTCGACGTCGAGATCAAGCTCTAAGATTTTTGGATCACGTTCGCCACTAGCGGACAGAAAGAACAGGAAGCACGCCGATGCGCTCCGGAGTGATCGCACAAAAGGTCGGGATGACGCGGGTCTTTACAGAGGCCGGTGAACATATCCCCGTGACCGTGCTGAAGCTCGGCAATTGCCAGGTCGTAGGCCACCGCACCGAAGAGAAAAACGGTTATGTCGCGCTCCAGCTTGGTTCTGGCAGCCGCAAGACCGTGTACATGCCCAAGGCGGAGCGCGGCCAGTTCGCGGTCGCCAAGGTCGAACCGAAGCGGCAGGTCGAGGAATTCCGCGTCTCCGCGGATCAGATGATCCCCGTCGGTGCCGAGATCCTGGCCGACCACTTTGTCGTCGGTCAGTTCGTCGACGTCACCGGCACCTCGGTCGGCAAGGGTTTTGCCGGCGGCATGAAGCGCTGGAACTTCGGCGGTCTGCGCGCCACTCACGGCGTCTCGGTCTCGCATCGTTCGATCGGTTCGACCGGTGGCCGTCAGGACCCGGGCAAGACCTGGAAGAACAAGAAGATGCCCGGTCACATGGGCGTTGACCGCATCACCACGCTCAACCTTCGGGTCGTCCAGCTCGATGTCGAGCGCGGTCTGATCCTCGTCGAAGGCGCCGTTCCCGGCTCCAAGGGCGGCTGGATCCGCGTGCGCGACGCCGTCAAGAAGCCGCTGCCGAAGGAAGCTCCGAAGCCCGGCAAGTTCAAGGTTGCTGGCGAAGCGGACGCTGCTCCGGCTGCGCAGGAGGCGTGAGATGGAATTGAAGGTCACGACCCTCGAAGGTAAGGAAGCCGGCTCGGTCCAGCTTTCCGATACCATTTTCGGCCTCGAGCCGCGCCAGGACATCATTGCACGTTGCGTGCAGTGGCAGCTCAACAAGCGCCAGGCCGGTACGCACAAGGCCAAGGGCCGCGCCGAGATCTGGCGCACCGGCAAGAAGATGTACAAGCAGAAGGGTACCGGTGGTGCTCGTCACGGCTCGGCCCGCGTGCCGCAGTTCCGCGGCGGCGGCCGTGCCTTCGGTCCGGTGGTGCGTTCGCACGCCACCGACCTGCCGAAGAAGGTCCGTGCGCTCGCCCTCAAGCATGCGCTCTCGGCCAAGGCCAAGGACGGCGATCTCATCGTGATCGACAAGGCCGCGCTGGAAGCTGCTAAGACCAAGGCGCTGCTCGGTCATTTCTCCGGTCTGGGCTTGACCAACGCGCTGATCATCGACGGCGCCGAGCTCAACAACGGCTTCGCCGCTGCGGCCCGCAACATCCCGAACATGGACGTGCTGCCGATCCAGGGCATCAACGTCTATGACATCCTGCGCCGTCGGAAGCTTGTTCTGACCAAGGCCGCCATCGATGCGCTGGAGGCGCGCTTCAAATGACGAAGAACATCGAGCCTCGCCATTACGACGTGATCCTGTCGCCGGTCGTGACCGAAAAGGCCACGATTGCCTCGGAGCACAACAAGGTGCTGTTCAAGGTGGCCGCGAAGGCGACCAAGCCGCAGATCAAGGAAGCGATCGAGAAGTTGTTCGACGTCAAGGTCAAGAGCGTCAACACGCTGGTCCGCAAGGGCAAGACCAAGATCTTCCGCGGCAATCTCGGCTCGCAGTCGAACTCCAAGCGCGCGATCGTGACTCTCGAAGAGGGTCACCGGATCGACGTGACCACCGGTCTGTAAGGTCGTACGACGATGGCACTGAAGACATTCAATCCCACGACGCCGGGCCAGCGCCAGCTGGTCATGGTCGATCGTTCGGCCCTCTACAAGGGCAAGCCGGTCAAGGCGCTCACCGAAGGCAAGCACTCCTCTGGCGGCCGCAACAACACCGGCCGCATCACCGTGCGATTCCGCGGTGGTGGCCACAAGCGGACGTTGCGTACCGTCGATTTCAAGCGCGACAAGGTCGATGCACCCGCGACGGTCGAGCGGCTGGAATATGATCCGAACCGCACCGCGTTCATCGCGCTGGTCAAGTACGAAGACGGCACCCAGGCCTATATCCTGGCGCCGCAGCGCCTGGCCGTCGGTGATTCCGTCGTCGCCGGCAACTACGTCGACGTGAAGCCGGGCAATGTCATGCCGCTCGGCAACATGCCGGTCGGCACGATCATCCACAACATCGAGGTCAAGATCGGGAAGGGCGGCCAGCTCGCCCGTTCCGCGGGCACCTATGCCCAGCTCGTCGGTCGCGACCAGGACTACGTGATCGTCCGCCTGAACTCGGGCGAACAGCGCCTGGTGCACGGCCGTTGCCGCGCCACGATCGGCGCGGTGTCGAACCCGGATCACATGAACACGTCGATCGGCAAGGCCGGCCGCAACCGTTGGCTGGGCCGCAAACCGCACAACCGCGGCGTTTCGATGAACCCCATCGACCATCCGCACGGCGGTGGTGAAGGTCGTACCTCGGGCGGTCGCCACCCGGTTACTCCGTGGGGCAAGCCGACCAAGGGCAAGAAGACCCGCTCGAACAAGTCGACCAACAAATTCATTCTCCTAAGCCGCCACAAGCGGAAGAAGTAAGGAACGCCGGACATGGTTCGTTCAGTCTGGAAAGGCCCGTTCGTCGAGGGTTCTCTGCTCAAGAAGGCAGATGCCGCGCGCTCGTCCGGCCGTCACGACGTCATCAAGATCTGGAGCCGTCGCTCGACGATCCTGCCGCAATTCGTCGGCCTGACCTTCGGCGTCTACAACGGTCAGAAGCACGTGCCGGTGGCCGTCAACGAGGAAATGGTCGGTCACAAGTTCGGCGAGTTCTCGCCGACCCGTACCTTCCATGGCCACTCCGGGGACAAGAAAGCCAAGAAGGCTTGAGGATTAAACGATGAGCAAACCTAAGCGCGAACGGAGCCTCGCCGAGAACGAGGCCAAGGCGGTCGCCCGGATGCTGCGGGTGAGCCCGCAGAAGCTCAACCTGGTCGCCCAGCTCATTCGCGGCCGGAAGGCGGCTGCTGCGCTCGCCGACCTGCAGTTTTCGCGCAAGCGGATCGCGGTTGACGTGAAGAAGTGCCTGGAATCGGCTATTGCCAACGCCGAGAACAACCACGACCTCGACGTCGACGATCTCGTCGTGGCCCAGGCCTTCGTCGGCAACGGCCTCGTGATGAAGCGCTTTGCCGCCCGCGGGCGTGGCCGCTCGGGCCGTGTCTACAAACCATTTTCACAGCTGACGATCATCGTTCGTCAGGTCGAAGCCGCAGCAGCGGCTTAAGGGACGCAGGAGAACACGATGGGTCAAAAGATCAATCCGATCGGTCTGCGTCTTGGCATCAACCGGACCTGGGATTCCCGCTGGTTCGCGGGCAAGCAGGAATACGGCAAGCTGCTGCATGAGGACGTCAAGATCCGCGAGATCCTGCACAAGGAGCTCAAGCAGGCGGCCGTCGCCCGCATCGTGATCGAGCGTCCGCACAAGAAGTGCCGCGTCACCATCCACTCGGCTCGTCCGGGCGTGGTGATCGGCAAGAAGGGCGCCGACATCGACAAGCTGCGCAAGAAGGTCGCGGACATCACCTCGTCCGACGTCGTCATCAACATCGTCGAGATCCGCAAGCCGGAGCTCGATGCGACGCTGGTGGCCGAGTCGATCGCGCAGCAGCTGGAGCGCCGCGTGGCGTTCCGCCGCGCCATGAAGCGCGCCGTCCAGTCGGCGATGCGTCTCGGCGCGGAAGGCATCCGCATCAACTGCTCGGGACGTCTGGGCGGTGCGGAAATCGCGCGCATGGAGTGGTACCGCGAAGGTCGCGTGCCGCTGCACACGCTGCGCGCAGACATCGACTACGGCGTTGCGACCGCGTTCACGACCTTCGGCACCTGCGGTGTCAAGGTCTGGATCTTCAAGGGCGAGATCCTCGAGCACGATCCGATGGCCCAGGACAAGAGAATGGCCGAAGGCGAGACTGGTGGCGGCGGCGATCGCGGCGGCCGGCAGCGCCGGGACAACGCTGCAGCCTGACGCCAGCACAGAGAATTTGAGGGCTTGAAGCCATGATGCAACCTAAGAAAACGAAGTTCCGGAAGGCGCATAAGGGCCGTATCCACGGCGTTGCGTCTTCGGGCGCGACGTTGGCGTTCGGCCAGTTCGGTCTGAAGGCAACCGAGCCTGAGCGCGTCACCGCGCGCCAGATCGAAGCCGCTCGCCGCGCACTGACCCGCCACATGAAGCGCGCCGGCCGCGTCTGGATCCGCATTTTCCCCGACGTTCCCGTGTCGAAGAAGCCCGCCGAAGTCCGCATGGGTTCCGGCAAGGGGGCGCCGGAATTGTGGGTCGCGCGCGTCAAGCCGGGCCGGGTGCTGTTCGAGATCGACGGCGTCAACACCCAGACGGCGCGTGAAGCGCTGACCCTGGCGGCAGCCAAGCTGCCGATCAAGACGCGCTTCGTCGAGCGCATTGCGGAGTAATGGCCATGGCCCAGATGAAAATCGAAGACATCCGCGCGTTGAGCCCCGATCAGCAGGATGACGCCATCCTGAACCTGAAGAAGGAACGCTTCAACCTGCGCTTCCAGCGCGCCACCGGGCAGCTCGAGAACACCTCGCGCCTGCGCGAGGCTCGCCGTGACATCGCCCGGATCAAGACCGTCGCCGCGCAGACGCGCGCGAAGAAGAAGTAAGAGGCTTACGAAGATGCCGAAACGTACTTTGCAGGGCGTGGTCGTCAGCGACAAGCAAGCCAAGACCATCGTGGTGCGCGTCGATCGCCGCTTTACGCACCCGATCTACAAGAAGACGATCCGCCGTTCGAAGAACTACCACGCGCACGACGAGAGCAACGAGTTCAAGCCGGGCGACATGGTGTGGATCGAGGAATCGAAGCCGATTTCGAAGTTGAAGCGCTGGGTCGTGATCCGGGGCGAACACAAGAAAAGCGCCTGATCTGTTGGCTTTAGCCGACTGACTTCAGGGAAATGTTGAGCGCCGGCTGGGCTGGCGCAAATAGAAGAGGACGAGGTGCATCAATGATTCAGATGCAGACCAACCTCGACGTGGCCGATAATTCTGGCGCACGCCGTGTCATGTGTATCAAGGTGCTCGGGGGCTCCAAGCGCCGCTACGCCACGATCGGCGACATCATCGTTGTCTCGATCAAGGAAGCGATTCCGCGTGGCAAGGTGAAGAAGGGCGACGTGATGAAGGCCGTCGTGGTGCGCGTCCGCAAGGACATCCGCCGCGCCGACGGTTCGGTCATCCGCTTCGACCGCAACGCCGCCGTTCTGATCAACAATCAGTCCGAGCCGGTCGGTACCCGTATCTTCGGGCCCGTGCCGCGCGAGCTGCGCGCCAAGAACCACATGAAGATCATCTCGCTCGCGCCGGAGGTGCTGTGATGGCTGCGAAGATCCGCAAGGGCGATAAGGTCGTCGTGCTGACCGGCCGCGACAAGGGCCGCACCGGCGAGGTGTTCGAAGTGCGTCCCGACGCCGGTACGGCGCTGGTGCGCGGCATCAACATGGTCAAGCGTCACCAGAAGCAGACGCAGGCCCAGGAGGGCGGCATCATCTCGAAAGAGTCGCCGATCCAACTGTCCAACATCGCGTATGTCGGCAAGGACGGGAAGCCGACCCGCGTCGGATTCAAGATTCTGGCGGACGGCAAGAAGGTCCGCATCGCCAAGAGCTCGGGAGCTGAGATCGATGGCTGAGGCCGCTTACACGCCGCGCCTGCGCGCGGAATACGACGCGAAGATCCGGACGGAAATGACCGAGAAGTTCGGTTATGAGAACGTCATGCAGGTTCCGCGCCTGGACAAGGTCGTGCTGAACATGGGCGTTGGCGATTCCGTCAACGACCGCAAGAAGGCCGAGAACGCCGCTGCGGAATTGACCCAGATCGCCGGCCAGAAGGCGATCGTGACCTATTCGCGCATCGCGATCGCGACCTTCAAGTTGCGTGAGAACCAGCCGATCGGCTGCAAAGTCACGCTGCGCAAGGCCCGCATGTACGAGTTCATCGATCGCCTGGTGACGGTCGCGCTGCCGCGCGTCCGCGACTTCCGCGGCTTGAACCCGAAGAGCTTCGACGGCCGTGGCAACTACTCGCTCGGCCTCAAGGAACACATCATTTTCCCCGAGATCGACTTCGACAAGGTCACGGAATCCCGCGGTATGGACATCACCGTCTGCACCACGGCCAAGACCGACGACGAGGCGAGGGCCTTGTTGACCGCTTTCAATTTCCCGTTCCGGCAGTGAGACGCTGACCTAAAGCCTCTCAAACGCGGATACCCAGGAGCCAAGCATGGCAAAGAAGAGTTCAATCGAGAAGAACAACCGGCGCAAGCGGATGGCGAAGAACGCCGCCCCGAAGCGCGAGCGGTTGAAGGCGATCATCGCCGACAAGACGCTGCCGATGGAGGAGCGGTTCGCCGCGACCCTGAAGCTGGCGGAAATGCCGCGCAATTCGTCGGCGACCCGCATCCGTCTGCGTTGCGAGCTGACGGGCCGCCCGCGCTCGAACTACCGCAAGAACAAGCTGTCCCGTATCGCGCTGCGCGACCTTGGCTCCCGGGGCATGGTCCCGGGCCTCGTGAAGTCCAGCTGGTAAGGAGGGTCGTTTAAATGTCTACGCACGATCCAATCAGCGATCTGATCACCCGCATCCGTAACGCGCAGATGCGTTCCAAGAACAAGGTCTCCACGCCTGGTTCGAAGATGCGCGAGAACGTCCTCGAGGTGCTGAAGAGCGAAGGCTACATCCGCGGTTACGCCACGCTCGAGCACTCCTCGGGCCGTAGCGAGATCGAGATCGAGCTGAAGTATTTCGACGGCGAGCCCGTTATCCGCGAGATCGAGCGTGTCTCCAAGCCCGGGCGTCGCGTGTACGCCTCGGTGAAGAACCTGCCGCGGGTCAATAACGGACTCGGCATTTCGGTGTTGTCGACGCCGAAGGGAATCATGGCCGACCACAGTGCGCGTGAAGCGAACGTGGGCGGCGAAGTTCTCTTCACGGTGTTCTGAGAAGGATTTTTGATCCATGTCACGTGTTGGCAAAAGGCCGGTAGCGGTGCCGTCGGGTGTGACCGCGACCGTCGACGGGCAGACCGTCAAGATGAAGGGGCCGAAGGGCCAGCTTCAGTTCGTCGTCCATAACGACGTCGAGGTGAAGCTCGACAACGGCCAGGTCAAGGTGAACCCGCGGGTCGAGACCAACCGTGCGCGAGCCCTGTACGGGACCGCTCGCGCCCAGGTCGCGAATCTGGTCGAAGGCGTCACCAAGGGTTTCGAGAAGAAGCTCGAAATCACCGGCGTCGGTTACCGCGCTGCGCTGCAGGGCAAGAACCTGCAGCTCGCGCTCGGCTACAGCCACGACGTGGTCTACGCGATCCCGGAGGGGATCACGATCACCGTGCCGAAGCCGACCGAGATCACGGTGACCGGCAGCGACATTCAGCGCGTCGGCCAGGTCGCCGCCGAGATTCGCTCCTATCGTCCGCCGGAGCCCTATAAGGGCAAGGGCGTGAAGTATGTTGGCGAATTCATCTTCCGCAAGGAAGGCAAGAAGAAGTAACGGAGCCGGTCATGTCGAAAGCCAAGGTTACGAATGCCCGGCGCAAGCGCAGTGTACGACTGAAGCTGCGCCGCTCGGGTGGCGGCCGTCCGCGCCTGTCGGTGTTCCGCTCGTCCAAGCACATCTACGCCCAGGTCATCGACGACCTGAAGGGCGAGACGCTGGCCTCTGCCTCGTCGCTCGAGAAGTCGATGCGCGATGGCGGCAAGACCGGCGCCGACATCGATGCGGCGAAGGCGGTCGGCAAGCTGCTGGCCGAGCGCGCCGCCGAGAAGGGTGTCAAGGAAGTCGTGTTCGATCGCGGCAGCTATCTCTATCACGGGCGCGTCAAGGCTCTCGCCGACGCGGCGCGTGAGAGCGGGCTGAGCTTCTAACAGAATTTGAGGATTGAGGCGTAAGCCTCTGAAGGACTGGAAAAACCATGGCAGAACGCGAACAACGTGGTGGACGCGATCAACGCGGCGGCGGACGTGAACGCAGGGAAGAGCGCGACAGCGAGTTCGTCGACAAGCTCGTCCACATCAATCGCGTCGCCAAGGTCGTCAAGGGCGGCAAGCGCTTCGGTTTCGCAGCGCTGGTCGTGATCGGCGACCAGAAGGGCCGCGCCGGCTTCGGTCACGGCAAGGCGCGCGAAGTGCCCGAGGCGATCCGCAAGGCAACCGAATCCGCCAAGCGCAACCTGACCCGCGTGTCGTTGCGCGAGGGGCGTACGCTGCATCACGACATCGCGGGCCGTCACGGCGCCGGCCGTGTTTACCTGCGCGCAGCTCCGGCCGGTACCGGCATCATCGCTGGCGGTCCGATGCGCGCCGTGTTCGAGACGCTCGGCGTCCAGGACGTGGTTGCGAAGTCGATCGGCTCGTCGAACCCGTACAACATGGTTCGCGCGACCTTCGATGCGCTGAAGCATCAGGATTCACCGCGCTCGGTCGCTGCCCGCCGCAATATCAAGGTGTCCACCCTCCAGTCCCGCCGTATCGGTGGCGACGCCGAGGCGGTTGCCGAATAACGGAAGCTTTTCGGAGTAGACGCCCATGGCCAAGAGTGCCGTTACGACCGCAAAGACGATCAAACTCGAGCAGACCGGCAGCGCGATCCGCCGCCATCACTCGCAGCGTTCGACGCTGATCGGCCTCAAGCTCAACAAGATCGGCCGCACCAGCGAACTGCCGGACACCCCGGCGGTCCGTGGCATGATCTTGAAGGTTCACCATCTCGTTCGCATCGTCGACGAGAAGTAAGCAAAGGCGCACCATCCCGAAGCGGAGACCCGTTTTCGGTGAAGGTCATGCGCAAGAAACAAGGAGCAGGGCGATGAAGCTCAGCGATATCGCCGACAATGCCGGCTCGCGCAAGAAGCGTATGCGTGTCGGCCGCGGCATTGGTTCGGGCAAGGGCAAGCAGGCCGGCCGCGGTGGCAAGGGCCAGACCGCGCGTTCGGGCGTGCGCATCAAGGGTTTCGAAGGCGGCCAGATGCCCTTGCATCGCCGTCTGCCCAAGCGCGGCTTCAACAGCATCTTCCGCGTCGAGTTCGCCGAGATCAATCTCGACCGGCTCCAAGACGCGGTCGATGCCAAGAAGATCGACGCCGGCAGCGTCGTGAACGTCGAATCCCTGGTCAAGGCCGGCGTGCTGCGCCGCGCCAAGGGTGGCCTGCGGCTGCTCGGCCGCGGCGAGTTCAAGGCCAAGCTCAACATCGAAGTGCACGGCGCCTCGAAGACCGCGATCGCGGCAGTCGAGAAGGCCGGCGGCTCGGTGAAGATCCTCGCGCCTGCCAAGGAAGAAGGCGAGGCGGCGTAACAACTGCGTCATCGGCCCGCGGCTCGCGGGCCTTTACGCACGCGGGACGATGGACTTATCGAAGCCGTAGCCCCAGATAATGTCCGGTGTCCGGTATAATGTAGCCCGGCCGCGGGCATGACGGCGCAAAAAGCGGCGGGAGAAAGTCCAAGATGGCCTCTGCAGCGGAACAACTGGCAGCCAATCTCAATTTCGGTGCGTTTGCCAAGGCCGACGAACTGAAGAAGCGCATCTGGTTCACCCTGGGGGCGCTGCTCGTTTATCGGCTCGGGACCTACATCCCGCTGCCGGGCATCGATCCCAACATCTGGGAGCAGGTGTTCCGCTCGCAGGCGGGCGGCATCCTCGGCATGTTCAACATGTTCGCCGGCGGCGGCATTCACCGCATGGCGATCTTTGCGCTGAACATCATGCCGTACATCTCGGCCTCCATCATCATCCAGCTCCTGACCACCGTCTCGCCGCAGCTCGAGGCGCTGAAAAAGGAGGGCGAGTCCGGCCGCAAGCTGCTGAACCAGTACACCCGCTATCTCACGGTGATCCTGGCGGCGTTCCAGTCCTACGGCATCGCGGTGGGCCTCGAAGGCGCCGGCAACGTCGTCAGCGACCCCGGCATGTTCTTCCGTCTGTCCACGGCGATCACGCTGACCGGGGGCACCATGTTCCTGATGTGGCTGGGCGAGCAGATCACCTCGCGCGGCATCGGCAACGGCATTTCCCTGATCATTCTCTCCGGCATCGTCGCCGAGCTGCCCGCGGCGCTCGCCAACATGCTCGAGCTCGGCCGTCAGGGTGCGATGTCGACCGGCCTGATTCTGGTCGTCATCGTCATGGCGGTCGCCGTGATCGCCTTCATCGTGTTCGTGGAGCGCGCCCAGCGGCGGCTCTTGATCCAGTATCCGAAGCGCCAAGTCGGCAACAAGATGTTCGAGGGGCAGTCCTCGCATCTGCCGCTCAAGCTCAACACCTCGGGCGTGATCCCGCCGATCTTCGCGTCCTCGCTGCTGCTGCTGCCGACCACGGTTGCGAACTTCAACGCGGGCAGCGGACCGGAATGGTTCCAGTGGATCAACACCCAGCTCGGCCACGGCCGTCCGCTGTTCCTGATCATGTATCTGGCGCTGATCGTGTTCTTCGCCTTCTTCTACACCGCGATCGTGTTCAATCCGACCGAGACCGCGGACAATCTGAAGAAGCACGGCGGCTTCATTCCGGGCATCCGTCCCGGCGAGCGTACCGCGGAATATATCGACTACGTGCTGTCGCGCATCACCGTGCTCGGCGCGGTCTATCTCGCGATCGTCTGCTTGATCCCGGAAATCCTGATCTCCTACGCGTCGGTGCCGTTCTACTTCGGCGGCACGTCGCTGCTGATCGTCGTCAGCGTCACCATGGACACGGTGGCGCAGGTGCAGGGCTATCTCCTGGCGCATCAGTACGAAGGCTTGATTCGGAAATCAAAGCTGCGCGGCCGCCGCCGTTAAGCGCGGCGTCCTCTCGGGCGGCGCGATTGCTCCGCCGAATCGCTGCGCGTGCAGCGCGCGCGGACGGCGAGCCGGCCATTCGGTCGCCTCGGCGGAGTCGCTCTTACCGTCGTGCAAGCACTGATCTCCAAGCACTGATCTCAAAGGCTTCTTGGCGTCCGGCCATTTGCTCCCCTATGATATGGGTAGCGGTGCGGCGCTGATTATGATTTGCACTGTAACTGGACTTCAAAACACAGGCGCGCGACGTATCGCGCACCAATCGGGGGGCGTACGCCGATGAGAATTATACTTCTGGGGCCACCGGGATCGGGCAAGGGCACCCAGGCGCAGCTGCTGGTGCAGCGCTATGGCATCGTCCAGCTCTCGACCGGCGAGATGTTGCGTGCAGCGGTGGCGGCCGGAACGCCGGTCGGGCTCAAGGCCAAGGAGATCATGGCCAGCGGCGGTCTCGTGCCAGACGATGTCGTGGTCGGAATCATCTCCGATCGGATCGATCAGCCGGATGCAAAAAACGGTTTCATCCTCGATGGTTTCCCGCGGACCGTGCCGCAGGCCGAGGCGCTGGATGAGCTGCTCAAGCACAAGCACCTCAAGCTCGACGCCGTGATCGAGCTCCGCGTTAACGAGAGCGCGCTGCTGAACCGCGTCGAGACTCGCGTCGCCCAGATGCGCGAGCGGGGGGAGGAGGTCCGGCTCGACGACACCCCGGAAGTCCTGACCAAGCGGTTAGCCAGCTACCGCAGCCAGACGGAACCGCTGATTCACTACTATTCCGAGCGGCGGAAGCTCTCGACCATCGATGGTATGATGGCCATCGACGAGGTCACCCGCGCCATCCATCGCCAGCTCCTGGCGCTCGGGGCGGTCGAGCCCAAGACGCATGGCAAGACGCACGCCCGGGGTGCGACAAAGGCGGCCCCGGCCAGAAAGGCCAAGGCGGCGAAGAAATCGGCCAAAAAGCCCGCGAAGACGGCCAAAAAGGCCGCCAAATCCAAGAAGGTGGCCAAGAAGGCTACGAAGGCAGGCAAGAGAATCGTCAAGAAAGCCGCCAAGGAGGCGGGGAAGAAGAAGGCAGCCAAAAAGACCGCCAGGAAGGCTGTCAAGAAAGGTGCCAAAAGAGCCGCAAAAAAGGTCACGAAAAAGCGAGCTAAGCGCTAGCAGCGGTTGACGAAAGCCCCCTGAATCCCCTAATAAGCCCCGCATCCAAGTCGGATAGTTTCAAACGATGCCGGGCCCCAGGAAGACCAGGGGTGGGCGTCGTGTTCGCGTTTGTGAACACCTGCCCGAGAAACCAAGCACTTAAAGCACGATTCCTGACGAGGGATCGGCGACAGGAGAGAAGGCCGTGGCCCGTATTGCCGGCGTGAACATCCCGACCAACAAGCGCGTGCTGATCGCGCTCCAGTACATCCATGGCATCGGTCAGAAGATCGCCGGTGAGATCATGGAGAAGGTCAAGATCCCAGACGATCGTCGGGTCAATCAGCTCAGCGACGCCGAAGTGCTTCAGATCCGCGAAGTGATCGACCGCGACTATCTCGTCGAGGGCGATTTGCGTCGTGAGGTTGGCATCAACATCAAGCGTCTGATGGACCTCGGCTGCTACCGCGGCCTGCGCCATCGTCGCGGTCTGCCGGTGCGTGGCCAGCGTACCCACACCAATGCGCGTACGCGCAAGGGTCCGGCCAAGGCCATCGCCGGCAAGAAGAAGTAAGTTTTCGCATCCAATCACGGCGTGTGGCGGCCCGGGGATGACCCGTTCGCCACACGCCTTTCGTTCCACAGGTGTAGCCGCTGGCATTACGGCGGCGTTTGAGATCTTCAGGAAAGGTAGTCTATGGGCAAGGAAGCCACCCGCGTTCGTCGTCGTGAGCGCAAGAACATCGCCTCCGGCGTCGCGCACGTGAACTCGTCGTTCAACAACACGACCATCACCATCACCGACGCGCAGGGCAACACGATTGCCTGGTCCTCCGCCGGCACGATGGGCTTCAAGGGCTCGCGCAAGTCGACCCCGTATGCCGCACAGGTTGCCGCCGAGGACGTGTCCAAGAAGGCGCAGGAGCACGGCATGCGCACGCTGGAAGTCGAAGTCGCCGGTCCCGGTTCGGGCCGCGAATCGGCGCTTCGGGCGCTCCAGGCTGCGGGCTTCACCGTCACCTCGATCCGCGACGTGACCACGATCCCGCACAACGGTTGCCGTCCCCGCAAGCGTCGGCGCGTTTGATACCAGATTGCGGGCGCATTGGCGCCCGCGATTACTTTTTGCAAAGCCGTGGAAATGATCTGCGGCCTTTCTCCAACGCCAGTGCCTGCAACAGCAGTCTGACTGGCCTGTATGGGTGAAACAGTGACGATCCAGAAAAATTGGCAAGAACTGATTCGGCCGAACAAGCTGCAGGTACAGCCCGGCAGCGATCCGACCCGTTTCGCGACCATCGTCGCCGAGCCGCTCGAGCGCGGTTTCGGCCAGACGCTCGGCAACGCGCTGCGCCGCATCCTGCTGTCCTCGCTCCAGGGCGCGGCGGTGCAGTCGGTGCACATCGACGGCGTGCTGCACGAGTTCTCCTCGATCGCGGGCGTCCGTGAGGACGTCACCGACATCGTGCTCAACATCAAGGACATCTCGATCAAGATGCAGGGCGAAGGCCCCAAGCGCATGGTCGTCAAGAAGTCCGGCCCGGGCGTCGTCACCGCTGGCGACATCCAGACCGTGGGCGACGTCGTCGTGCTCAATCCCGACCTGCAGATCTGCACGCTCGACGAGGGCGCCGAGATCCGCATGGAGTTCACGGTCGCAACCGGCAAGGGCTACGTGCCCGCCGAGCGCAACCGTCCCGAGGACGCGCCGATCGGCCTGATCCCGGTCGACAGCCTGTACTCGCCGGTCCGCAAGGTCTCCTACAAGGTCGAGAACACCCGCGAGGGCCAGATCCTCGACTACGACAAGCTGACCATGACGATCGAGACCAACGGCGCGCTGACGCCGGATGATTCCGTGGCCTACGCTGCGCGCATCCTGCAGGATCAGCTCAACGTGTTCGTCAACTTCGAAGAGCCGCGCAAGGAAGTCGCCCAGGAGATCATCCCCGACCTCGCCTTCAACCCGGCCTTCCTCAAGAAGGTGGACGAGCTCGAGCTGTCGGTGCGTTCGGCCAACTGCTTGAAGAACGACAACATCGTCTACATCGGCGACCTCGTGCAGAAGAGCGAAGCGGAAATGCTCCGCACTCCGAACTTCGGCCGCAAGTCGCTGAACGAGATCAAGGAAGTGCTGGCCCAGATGGGTCTGCACCTCGGCATGGAAGTGCCGGGCTGGCCGCCGGAGAACATCGACGAGCTCGCCAAGCGCTTCGAGGATCACTACTGATCCGAACGACGACAGGCTGAGGCGCGAATTCATCGCGCCTTAGCGGGCGAACGCAGGCAGCCCACCTGAGCAACTGGTCCGACGAACCGTCGCGACGAATGAAATTCAAGGAATAGATAAAATGCGTCACGGCAAGGTTCATCGCAAGCTCAACCGCACCGCCGAGCATCGCCGCGCGATGTTCGCGAACATGTGCGCCGCGCTGATCAAGCACGAGCAGATCGTCACCACGCTGCCGAAGGCGAAGGAATTGCGTCCGATCGTCGAGAAGCTGATCACCCTCGGCAAGAAGGGCGGCCTGTCCATGCGTCGCCAGGCCATCTCCGAGATGCGCGACAAGGATCAGGTCAGGAAGCTGTTCGACACGCTCGCGCCCCGCTACAAGGATCGCCAGGGTGGCTACACCCGCATCATCAAGGCCGGCTTCCGCTACGGCGACAACGCCCCGATGGCCGTGATCGAGTTCGTCGATCGCGACGTCGATGCCAAGGGCCAGGACTCCGGCCCGGTGCAGGAAAAGGAAGCCGAGGCGGCGTAATCCGACTGGCGGAGAGTTTCAGAAAGCGGCGCCTTCGGGCGCCGCTTTTTTGTATGGCGCGGCTGCATCTCATACCGCGCATCGTTTCGTTGAACGCGATTCCGGCCGGGGGGCTCTCGATGAGGATTGTGTCAGGGATTGCGCTGGCGCTGCTGATGTCGCCGGCCTCTGGCGAGACGCTGGTCGAGCGCGGCGCCTATCTCGTCAACAGCGTGATGGTTTGCCACAACTGCCACACGCCGCGAGGGCCGCAAGGGCTCGATCTCTCTCGCGCGCTCTCCGGCGGCAGCCAGGTTTTTGACGAGCCCGCCTTCAAGGTCTCTGGCTCCAACATCACACCGGACAAGGACACCGGCATCGGCAATTGGACCGACGCGGAGCTGAGGCGGTTTCTCGTCAGCGGCGTCAGGCCGAACGGAACCAGGGTCGCGCCGATCATGCCGACCGCGTTCTACACCGTGCTCACCACCCGCGATCTCGACGCGCTCGCAGCTTATTTGCACTCGGTGCCGTCGGTGCATCACGAGACGCCGGCGCCGGAGTACCGCATCATGCTGAAGCCGGAGATGCCGACCTACGCCGGCAAGCAAGCGAGCGAGGCTGAGCTGTCCGACAAGCTCGCGCGTGGGCGCTATCTCCTGACCATCGCCCATTGCCTGGAATGCCACACGCCGGACGGCCCGTCCGCCGTGCACGATTTCGCCGGAGCAAGCGGCAAGGGCGGTCGGACGTTCAAGGGGCCGTGGGGTGAATCCGTCTCTCCCAACATCACCGCGGATACAGCCGCGGGCATCGGCGGGTGGAGCGACGACGAAATCAAACGTGCGATTACACAAGGCATTGCACGCGACGGCCACAAACTGAAGCCGCCGATGGCCTATGCTGCCTATGCCAGCATGACGGCCCAGGATCTCGATGCCATCGTCGCGTTTCTCAGGACGCTTCCGCCTCACAACTGAATCCTCACGCGTCGGTGAGGAGCGATTGCACGCGCCCTTGCAGCTCACGATATCTCCGTCAGCTCTAATGGAGACATAGCATGAAGATCGACCTTTCCGGAAAGACCGCCCTCGTGACCGGCTCGACCGCCGGCATCGGCCACGCCATCGCCAGAGGCCTTGCCGGCTCGGGTGCGAGCGTCGTGATCAACGGACGCGGCCAGGACAAGGTCGATGCGGCCGTGCGCAAGCTGGAGGGAGCGGGCGGAAAGGTCCGCGGCATCGCCGCCGATGTCTCGACCGCTGCCGGCTGCAAGGCGCTTACCGCGGCGCTGCCAGACGTCGACATCCTCATCAACAATGCCGGCATCTTCGAGCCGAAGGACTTCTTCGACATTCCGGATGAGGACTGGAGCCGCTTTTTCGAGGTCAATGTGATGAGCGGCGTGCGCCTCTCGCGCGCGTACATGAAGGGCATGCTCAAGCGCAACTGGGGCCGAATCGTCTTCATCTCCTCGGAGTCCGGGCTCAACATTCCCGTCGAGATGATCCACTACGGCATGAGCAAGACGGCGCAGCTCTCGGTCGCGCGCGGCCTGGCGCAGCTCACACGCGGCACAGGCGTCACCGTCAATTCCGTGCTGCCAGGCCCGACAATGTCGGAAGGTGTCGAGACGTTCGTGAAGGATCTTGCCAAGCAGAACGGCCAGTCGGTCGATGAGGCCGCGGCCAATTTCGTCAAGCAGCATCGCCCAAGCTCGCTGCTCCAGCGCTTTGCCAGCGTCGACGAGATCGCCAACATGGTGGTCTATGCAGCTTCGAAGGAAGCCTCCGCGACCAACGGTGCGGCGCTGCGCGCGGAAGGCGGCATCGTCAACACGATTGCCTGAGGCCTGCGCATGTCGGCCTATGTGATCTCCGAGGTCGAGGTACGCGACAGAGCCGCGATTGAGGCCTATCGCACGTTGGCCGCGGCAACCATCGCGCAATATGGCGGCCGCTATCTCGTGCGCGGCGGCGCCACTGAGGTGGTGGAGGGCGGCCCGCCGCCCAAGACCATCATCGTCGTGGAGTTCCCATCGATGGCGCGGGCGCAGGAATGGTACGCGTCGGCGGAATACGCCGAAGCGCTGAAGCTGCAGCAGACGGCGCTGGAGCGACGCTTGATGTTCGTCGAGGGCGTGGTTCCAGTCTAGCTGGTCTGCTCGATAAGCCCTTCAATTCGCGGCGGGACCGGCTAAACCTCGGCTTCATGCTCTGGCCCCTGTCGACCCGCCACAAACGCCTGTTCAGGCTGACATCCGCGCGATGGCAGCGGCGGGCAATCTTCGTGCTCGGTGGGATCGGGGTGGGCGCCGCGGCGGTGGTGCTGGCCCAGCTCGCCGATCTGGCCCAGCACGCCTTCGCGCTGGTGTTGGCCAAGTCGCGCTACGCCGTGCTGGCGGTGACACCTCTCGGCTTCATGCTTTCGGCCTATCTGACCACCCGGCTGTTCCCGAACGCACAGGGCAGCGGCATTCCCCAGGCGATCGCCGCGCGGCATCTGACCGACCAGGCGGCGCGCGAGAGCCTGGTCTCGATCCGAATCGCGATCGGAAAGGTGATCCTCACCTTGTTCGGCCTGCTATGCGGTGGCTCCGTCGGCCGGGAAGGACCGAGCGTTCAAGTCGGCGCTTCCATCATGTTCGCGCTCGGACGCGTCTCGCCACGCCGCCAGCCCGGATTGATCCTGGCCGGCGCGGCCGCCGGCGTCGCGGCCGCCTTCAACACGCCGCTGGCGGGGATCGTCTTCGGCATCGAGGAGATGAGCCGTGCTTTCGAGACACGTACCAGCAGTCTCATCATCGCAGCGGTGATCGCGGCCGGTCTGACCTCGCTCGCGCTGATGGGCAATTACGCCTATTTCGGCAGCAGTGCGATGTCGCTAGCCCCCGGTGCCGACTGGCTGGCGGTTCCGGTGTGTGGCGTGGTTGGTGGCGTGGCCGGCGGCGTCTTCAGCCGTATCGTCATCGTGATGGCGCGCGGCTTCGCCCATCCGCTAGGGCGTTCGGTCAAGCGCCACCCGTTGTGGTTTGCGCTCGTGTGCGGCTTCGCAGTCGCGATCTGCGGCATCGTCTCCGGCGATACGATCTATGGCACAGGCTACCAGCAGGTAAAGACGGCCCTGGAGCAGGGCGCACCGCTGCCGCAGGACTTCGGCATCCTCAAGCTTCTCGCCACCACCTTCGCGGCAATCAGTGGCATACCCGGCGGAATCTTTTCGCCGTCACTCGCCGTTGGGGCCGGCCTCGGCAGCAATATCGCGTCCTTCTTCCACGACGCTCCGCTCGGCGCGATCATGCTGCTCGGCATGGTCTCGTATTTTGCCGGTGTGGTGCAGGCGCCGATCACCGCTTTCGTCATCGTGACCGAGATGACCGACAACCACGCCATGGTGGTGCCGTTGATGGCCGCCGCCCTGATTGCACATGCCACATCGCGGATGATCTGCAAGGAGGGGATCTACCACGCGCTCGCCAAGGGCTTTATCGAGCGGGCGACGCGTCCGCCTGAGACGAATGCGGCGCCCGCTTCGAGCTAAGACCTACCACCCCTCCAGCACGATCTTGCCGCGCGACTTGCCGCTCTCGAGCAGCGCGTGGGCCCGCTTGAGATTGGCCGCGTTGATCGTGCCGAAGGTCTGGTCGAGCGTCGTGCGCAGCACGCCCTTGTCGATGAGGTCGGCGACGTCATTGAGCAGATGATGCTGCGCGATCATGTCGGCGGTCTGGAACGAGGAGCGCGTGAACATCGATTCCCAATGCACCGAAATTGCCTTGCCCTTGAACGCGCTCACAGTGAATTCCGGGGGATCGTCGATCAGGCCGAACCTGCCCTGCGGCGCCATGAAGTCGGCAATGCTCTTGTAGTGCTGGTCGGTGAAGGTGAGGCTCGCCACCAGCGCGACCGGCGGCAGCATGAGCTTCTCGATCTGCTCCTTCATCGGTTGGCCGTGGTCGATCACCGCATGCGCGCCGAGATCGAGGCACCATTTTTGCGATTCCGGCCGCGTCGCGGTCGCGACCACCGTGAGGCCGGTGAGGCGGCGGGCGAGCTGGATCAGGATCGAGCCGACGCCGCCGGCGCCGCCGGTGATCAAGAGCGTGCGCGGATCGACACTCTTGCCGGGCACCGCACCGAGCCGATCGAACAACAGCTCCCAGGCGGTGATGGAGGTGAGGGGAAGGGCGGCGGCCTGCGCGAACGACAGGCTCTTCGGCTTGTTGCCGACGATACGCTCGTCGACAAGGTGGAATTCGGAATTGGTACCCTGGCGCAGGATCGAGCCGGCGTAAAATACCTCATCGCCCGGCTTGAACAGCGAGACGTCAGGCCCCACGGCATCGACCACGCCTGCCGCGTCATAGCCCAGAATCTTGGTCTCGCCCTCGGGCGGGGCGGCGCGCTTGCGCACCTTGTAGTCGACCGGATTGGCCGAGATCGCCTTTACGGCGACGCGGATATCACGGCCCTTGGGTTCGGGCTTGGCGGTCTCGAAATCGAACAGCGCGTCCTGATCCTCGATCGGAAGCGATTTCTTGTAGCCGACGGCCTTCATGGCTTGTCTCCTTCGAAAGTGTTGCAGGTGCTGGGTCCCGGGTTCGCGTTTTTTGCGCGCCCCCGGGACGACAGGCGAGACCTAGAACGCGAACTGCGTCCGCATCGCGACCGCATCGAACTTCGAGCCGACATCGGCGGTCGAGATCGGCGAGGCCTGCCTTGACACCGTGCCATGCAGATAGTCCAGCATGAAACGGACGTTGCCGTTGACGTACCAGTTCAGCGCCGCCGTGTAGACGGTCTGCCGGCCGCCCGCGATGCCGGTGGCGGTCCCGAGCTGATCGTTGAGGTCGATCGTGGAGAAGCGTCCCGCGACTTCCCACGCGCCCCAGCCGCCGCCCTCGAGCGAGAACGGGTGCGCCGGCTTGACGCCGCCATAGGCCGCATTCGCCGCATTATAGCTGCGACCCTCGCCCGTCAGCACGTAGCCGGCCTGCGCGTAGCCGCCCTGGAATTTGAGGCTCGGCGCACCCAGCGGCGGCAGGCCGGTGTTGGCGCTGCGATCGATGTTGTACCAGAAATACTCGCCTTGCAGGATCAGTGGTCCATAAGTGGCGGCCGCTTCGACGCTGTAGACCTGCGCGCCGGAGGCATTGGCGATTGCGCCGGTCGTAGCTAGTGACGTGGGATCGATGCGCAGTTCCGGACGATCGCTGAGCGTGACCGCCTGCGCACCCGTCACCATGTTGCGCGACGGCTGGATCAGCCATTCGGCGTTTCCGCCAAGATGCAGCGAGTAATCCTTGCCGCTGACGACCTGGCCGGCAACGCGGGCGACGGCGCCATACTGCTCGGAGGCACCGTTCGGTGCTGCGCTCGACGCCGAATGGATCGCGCCGGTCGAGGGTCCCGTGACATAGCCGCCGATCCAGAGCTGGTCGTTGTACCAGCGCGTGCCGACAGCCGAGCGGAAGTCGCCCGCGGCGATGCTGGTCGCGATGATGCCGGCCGAGGCGCGCTCCATGAACATGATGTCGTTGGAGCTCGTGGCTTCATCGAGAGTGTAGGGCAGGTCCATGATGCCGCCTTCGATGGCCATCTTGCCGCCGAACGGTTTCAGGCCGGTATAGCTGAGATAGGCGTTCTCGATGCCGGAGACGCCGCCGCCGGGCAGCGAACCCGGAGCTGCGCCGCCAAACCCGTCGGAGGAGCCGCCGAAGTCGTAGACCAGCGCGAAATTCCAGTCGTTGAAGAACTTGCCGGCGAGACCGATGCGCGCGCGGCGGACGTTCTCGCCGCTATCGAGTTTCTGCGGCACGGTTGCGGCCGTGTTGGGCCGATAGTCGTAGCCGCCGGCGTCCCAATGCACTCGACCTGTGATCCCGACGCAGTTTGCCCCATCGGCAGTGCAGATGGTCGGCCGATTGTTCGGCATCGTCACGAGGACGCCGGAGGCAGGCGCCGGTCCCTTGAGCGGGATCGCCGCGTTGGCGTTGGCGACGACGGCCTTCGCTTCGGACCGCGCCTCAGCTTTCGCATCCGCCTTGGCTTCGGTCCTGGCCTTTGCTGCAGCGGCAGTGTTCGCCGCGGTCTGGCTCTGGAGCTTGTCGAGCTTCTGCTCCAGCATCTTCAACTGCTGCTTCAGGAGCGCGATCTCCTGGTCGCTGCTGCTCGCCGATTGAGCCTGGGCCTGCGAGGCTGCCAGCGCGGCGGCGAGACCAATCGCTGTGGATGCAATTCTTGTCCTGCTCACGTCATGACTCCATCGGTTGACGAACTTCCCAAGTCGCTGGCGGAGAGCCTAGGTACGATCGATGACTGCTCCGCGACGCTGCGCCCGGTTGCGCGGTTCCCACTGGTGTAAATTCGCCGCAACCGAATCCGCCTAGCACCACCATGCAAGATGACGCACATCATGCCAATCGGCAGCCCCGGCAAATTGCAATTTCGCACGCAGAGCTTGCAGGCGGGACACACCAAAAGGGGGTCGAATATCGCGCCGGGCGCCCTTCTATTGGCGGGCGAACGCGCCTATATTCCGGCGTCTTTTCCAAGAGGTAGGAATGTTTCGATCGACCTGGAGCGCCGTCGTCACGGCACTGTGCATAGCCTTTTCGGCCAATTTCAATCCGGCCGCCGCGCAGGACCGCCGAGTGCCGTCCTCGCCCGCCGAACTGCGGCTGTCCTATGCGCCGATCGTGCAGCGGGTGCAGCCGGCGGTCGTCAACGTCTATGCCGCCAAGGTGGTGCAGAATCGCAACCCGCTGCTCGACGACCCGATCTTCCGCCGCTTCTTCGGCGTGCCCGGCCAGCAACAGGAACAGGTGCAGCGCTCGCTTGGTTCGGGCGTGATCGTCGATGCGTCGGGACTCGTTGTCACCAACGTCCACGTCATCGAAGGCGCCGACCAGGTCAAGGTGTCGCTGTCGGACAAGCGTGAGTTCGAGGCCGAGATCGTGCTGAAGGACTCTCGCAGCGATCTCGCGGTGCTGCGCCTGAAGGACACCAAGGAGAAGTTTCCGGCTCTCGAATTCACCAATTCGGACGAGCTGATGGTCGGCGACGTCGTGATGGCGATCGGCAATCCCTTCGGCGTCGGCCAGACCGTGACTCACGGCATCATCTCGGCCTTGGCGCGCACGCAGGTCGGTATCACCGACTACCAGTTTTTCATCCAGACCGACGCGGCGATTAATCCTGGCAATTCCGGCGGCGCGTTGGTCGACATGAACGGCAGGCTCGCGGGCATCAACACCGCGATCTATTCGCGCTCCGGCGGCTCGCAGGGCATCGGCTTCGCGATCCCCGCCAACATGGTGCGCGTCGTCGTCGCCTCCGCGAAGGGCGGCGGCAAGGCGGTGAAGCGACCCTGGCTCGGGGCGAAATTGCAGGCGGTGACGCCGGAGATCGCCGAGAGTCTCGGCCTGCGTTCGCCGACCGGTGCGCTGGTCGCAAGCGTCGTTCCGAACGGACCGGCGGCCAAGGCCGGGCTGAAATCCTCCGACCTGATCGTCTCGATCGACGGCCAGACCGTGGATGATCCAAACGCCTTCGACTATCGCTTCGCCACACGGCCGCTCGGCGGCACGGCGCAGATCGACGTGCAGCGCGGCGGCAAGCCGGTCAAGTTGACGGTGGCGCTGGACGCCGCGCCCGATGCCGGCCGCAACGAGCTCGTCATCACCGCGCGCTCGCCTCTCCAGGGCGCGAAGGTCTCGACCATCACCCCGGCGCTCGCCGACGAGCTGCATCTGGACGCCGACACCGAAGGCGTCGTGGTCACCGATCTCGGCGGCGACAGCGCGGCCGCGAATGTCGGCTTCCAGAAGGGCGATGTCATCCTGGCCGTCAACAACCAGAAGATCAGCAAGACCAGCGATCTCGAAAAGGCGGCGGCCGAGCGCCAGCGCATCTGGCGCATCACGCTGGTGCGTGGCGGCCAGCAGATCAACGTCACGCTGGGCGGATGAGTCCGAAGCGACCACAGGAGACGCCAACTCTCTTCGCCGCGGCGGGGCTCGATCACGAGGCTCCGCATCCGCTGCCGGATCGGCTGCGGCCGCGCGCGCTTTCGGAGGTCGTCGGCCAGGATCACATCCTGGGTCCCGACGGCGCGCTGACGCGCATGCTGGAGACGCGCACGCTGGGCTCGCTGGTGTTCTGGGGCCCGCCCGGCACTGGCAAGACCACGGTCGCAAGGCTGCTCGCGGACGCCACCGATTTGCATTTCGAGCAGATCTCCGCGGTGTTCTCCGGCGTCGCCGATTTGAAGAAGGCCTTTGAGGCCGCGCGCGCACGCCGCGAGATGGGCAAGGGCACGCTGCTGTTCGTCGACGAGGTGCATCGCTTCAACCGCGCCCAGCAGGATTCGTTTCTGCCCGTCATGGAAGACGGCACGGTGGTGATGGTCGGCGCCACCACCGAAAATCCGTCCTTCGAGCTCAACGCGGCGCTTCTGTCCCGGGCGCGCGTGCTGGTGTTTCGCTCGCTCGACGCGGCCGCGATCGAAAAGCTGTTTGCGCATGCCGAGGAGATCGAGGGCCGCAAGCTGCCGCTCGACGAGGAAGCGCGCGCCGTGCTGGTGCGCATGGCCGATGGCGACGGCCGCGCGTCGCTGACGCTCGTCGAGGAAGTCTGGCGCGCCGCGCGCAAGGACGAGATTTTCGACGCCGCGCAGTTGCAGGAGATTTTGCAGCGCCGCGCGCCCATCTACGACAAGTCGGCCGACGGCCATTACAATTTGATCTCGGCGCTGCATAAGTCGGTGCGGGGCTCCGATCCCGATGCCGCGCTGTATTATCTCGCGCGCATGTTGGACGCCGGCGAGGATCCGCTGTTCCTGGCGCGCCGTGTCGTGCGCATGGCGGTCGAGGATATCGGGCTTGCCGATCCGCAGGCGCTGGTCATCGCCAACGCAGCCAAGGACGCTTTCGACTTCCTCGGTCACCCCGAGGGCGAGCTCGCGATCGCGCAGGCGGTGGTCTATCTCGCCACCGCGCCGAAATCGAATGCCGTCTACACCGCCTTCGGCAAGGCGATGCAGGTCGCAAAGCAGGCCGGCTCGCTGCTGCCGCCGAAACATATCCTCAACTCGCCGACCAAGCTGATGAAGTCGGAAGGCTACGGCGCATCTTACGAATACGACCACGACACGCCCGACGCCTTCTCCGGCCAGGATTACTTCCCGGAAGCCCTGGGCCGCCAGACCTTCTACGACCCGCCGGACCGCGGGTTCGAGCGGGAGATCAGGAAGCGGCTGGATTATTGGGCCAAGTTGCGCAAGGAGCGGGGTGGCTGAAGCCAAAATCGCCATTTCGCCGTGACGCGAGGCCGCTTTTGAGCTAGGCAGGCACCATGAGCCGCCGCATCAAAAGAACCGATCCAAAGCCCCGTTCGCGCGATGAGCGCAAGGAGGCGCGCCCGTTCCAGGCGCGCAGCGCGAAGCCTGCTGGGCTGCGGCCGGGCGGCAAGCCGGGCGCGAAGGCGCCGCGCTTTGCCAGCGAGCGCGTCGAGCGGCGCGCGCCCAAAGCCGAACCGGAAAAGGCTGCACCGGCAAAGCCCGTCGAGGCATTGCTGCCGACCAAGGTGCAGACCGTCAAGGTGACGGCCGACGAGAACAACATGCGCGTCGATCGCTTCCTTGAAGCGCACTTTCCCGGCCTGTCGTTCTCCCACATTCAGCGCGTCGTTCGCAAAGGCGAACTGCGCGTCGACGGCAAGCGCGTCGACAGCAAGGACCGGCTGGAGGAGGGCCAGAGCGTCCGCATTCCGCCGCTGAAGCTCGACACGCCGAAGGCACCCAACCCGCAGTCGGAGGCGGCGCAAAAGACACTTGCGGCGCTGAAGGAGATGACGATTTACGAGGACGACGACGTTCTCGTGCTGAACAAGCCGGCCGGACTTGCCGTGCAGGGCGGCTCGGGCATGACGCGACACATCGACCAGATGCTCGAGGTGATGCGCGACTCCAAGGGCCAGAAGCCGCGCCTCGTGCACCGCATCGACAGGGAGACGTCGGGCTGTCTCCTGATCGCCAAGACCCGCTTTGCCGCCTCGCATCTGACCGGCGCCTTTCGTTCGCGGTCGGCGCGAAAAACCTATTGGGCGCTGGTGCCGGGGCTACCGAAACCGAAGCAGGGCCGCATCTCGACATTCCTTGCCAAGGAGGAGAGCGAAGACGACACCATCATGCGCATCGCCCAGCATGGCGACGAGGGCGCAAGCCACGCGGTCACGTACTATGCGGTGGTCGAGACCGCCGGCAACAAGCTGACCTGGGTGTCGCTGAAGCCGGTGACGGGGCGCACCCACCAGCTGCGCGCCCACATGGAACATATCGGCCACCCCATCGTCGGCGATCCCAAATATTTCAATATCGAGAACTGGCAACTGCCGGGCGGCCTGCAAAACCGGCTGCACCTGCTGGCGCGCCGCATCGTCATCCCGCATCCCCGCGGCGGCTTCATTGATGCCACCGCGCCGCTGCCGCAGCATATGCAGCAGTCATGGAACCTGCTCGGGCTCGATGCGAGCCGGTTTGATCCGATCGAGAACGCGCCGGAAGAGTAATCAAGTATGGCGCGCAAGTTGGCTGGCTACGTTCATTCGTACCGCCTTGCGAAACCGGTCAGACGCCACTGCTACGGTTGCGGCTCCGAAATTCGTACGAGGTAGCCCAAGAACAGGAAAAGCAGCCCGTCTCGCGCCAGATCGCCATGAGCAAAGCTTAGCATTGCCACGAAAAGGAAACCCATGAAGGCAAATCTGGCCTCGGCTCGTTCCAGGCGAGCGGTCATGGCAAGCGCTCCAAGCGCTATAAATCCAAGCAGCACGCCAGCCAGCCATCCGAACTCAATGACAACCTGGGCAAGGCTGAGGTGGGTTTCCATGCCTAGGCACGTCATCTGGGTGAAGCTCGAAAGGCCGTGACCAAAGATCCCCGCGCGAGGTATCGCGCTGGCTACGTCGCTGATGAGCTTCTTTCGTGTCAGGACAGAATTATATTGTTTTAGGTCGCCGCACGCCGCTGTGCCGGCCTCACCTCGAGGACCGGCCTCAGCCTGAGGACCGGCCTCACCCCGAGGACCGACCTGAACCTGAGGACCAACCTCACCCCGAGGACCGAGCTCGCCCGGAGCGCCCACCTCAGCAGGAGAGCCCACCTCAGCAGGAGGAGACGCCGATATGGCGACGGCGAGACGCTCGGCGGTAGCGACGCGAGTATAGTACCCGGCGGCCCAGGAGGTCGAAACCACCAAGATGGCGACGAGTGCCTTAGCTCGCGTGCGGCGAGAGATAGCAGCTTCGCAGGCTAACGTGCATAGCAGCGCCACAATGGAAAAACGCAGGAGTGACGCCGCCAAGATGGCAAATACCACGCCGGCAGATATGTAGCCGATAACCAACCATAAGCGATTGAGGTGTGAGGCGACGAGACCAGCCAGCAGAAGAGCAAAGCAAACGGAAATCTGGGCCGGAGCGGCATCAAAAGTGCCGAAGACCAATGGTTTCCCGTGGAGATCGCTCCATTGATCTCGGAGCGCCACTACGATGCACGCCAGGCCAAGGAACCCGACCAGACCGAGCACCGCGAAAAATGGCCGCCCGGTCGTGCCAGACAACCGAGCTGCGGGATAAGCCGCCAAGGCGAGGATAAGTAGGGCTTCCTCCTTCAGAGGCCCTGGGCCGTTGACGACGGTAGAAATGCCAAGCCAAAGCACGAACAGGAGGAAAACGGAATCCCAGATCGTATTCCGGAAGTGGCCCATGGCGACAAGACCGACCAGCGGGCAAATTAGCACCGCGGCGCTTGACCACGATCCGAGCCCGATCCCGTGCAAGAGGATCATGATGGCGCCGGAACACACCAAAATGCCCAACAGAACGGACCTGACGGGCTGCTTATTTCCCGACCATTCCTCTAGCGGCTGCAATAGCCATTTGCTCGATGTCTCCTGGTCCATCCTCTAGCAAATCATCCAAAGCTGACTCGTTCGTGCCCATGACATGGTGGGAGCAACCAAAACTAGCCCGGTCTGACGTCGACTGTGGCGGCCATCAGTGAAACTCACCGGCATTGATCGTCCACCAGTTCTTTTCCAACCTTTAGTGGCTCTCGCGCGCAACGTCTATTGCCTTGGCCAGATCGACGGCCTTGGTCCCGTGACTTTGGCCGTTCCCGCCGACGGAACGGGAGGCGCTTGGCCGGGATCTCGGCGGAAGAAGTCTCTTCTTGTGTGTTACCTGCCGGGACATGCTGACGCAACCTGCCGCACCTCAAAGACGCTCCATCGAAGCAACTGAGCAGCCGACGAAGCGGCAGATCGGATAGACCTACCTCAATTCCGAAACTGCTCGAGAAACATCCGCAAGCTGTCGTGCGGGCTCTCGACATCCGTGATCAGCCAGCCCTCCGGGCCGTTCACCAGGATGAAGTTCAGCCTGAGCGGCCGGCCGCGGTTGTCGAAATTCGCCGCGACATAGGTCTTGTCGTATTGCCTGCGAACGACCGCGATCGCGACCGGGCCGAGCTTCCAGCTCGGGCTCTGCACCAGGAAATCGTAGGGCTCGACTCGCGGCGCGGACCACACCTTGCGCAAGGAGGGGTCGAAGAATTGCCGGGCGGTGGCGGCATCCCGCGGCAGGCCTTTTGAGAGCTCCGGCGCGCCCTGGCCGTAATGAGCGTAGACATTGCGGACCACCGATTCCGGAGTCCGAAATCCGGCCTGCGCCGCGGCCGGCCAAAACCCGGCGAACAGAGCCACAATGCCCGCAAGTTCCCTCATACCTGCCGCTCGCTTTATCGGTCGCCGCTCTTACCTTACAAGCCTAGCATTGAGTGATCAGGGCCGAAAACCAGATGCGCGAATTGTTCGATGAAGTTGCGGGGCGATCCCCGCTCGATCCGCAAGAGGCGGTCCGCCAGGCCTTGCGCGTGCCGTTGCGCAAGCGTTTCTATAAGGAGGTTCGGGTAACCGAGGCCGAGGGCGGCTTCGCCATCACCCTCGATGGCAAGCCGGTCCGAACGCCCTCTGGCCGCCAGGTGGTGATCCCCTCGCGCGCGCTAGCCCACGCAGTGGCCGCGGAATGGGCGGATCAGAAAGAGACGATCAATCCGTTGACCATGCCGCTGACGCGGATCGCCAACAGCGTGGTCGAGGGCGTCGTCGACCGCGTCGATCTCGTCACGGACGACCTTGCAAAATATCTTCAGTCCGATCTGCTGTTCTATCGCGCCGGCCATCCCGAGGGACTTGTCGCCCGGGAGGCCGCGCATTGGGATCCCGTGCTGTTCTGGGCCGCGGAGACGCTGGGCGCGCATTTCATCCTGTCCGAAGGCGTCATGCATGTGACGCAGCCGGAGGAGGCGCTCCAGGCCGCGCGTGCGGCGCTGCCGGGAGATGCCTGGTCGATCGCCGCCCTCCACGTGATCACCACCCTGACCGGCTCGGCGCTGCTGGCGCTGGCACTGGCCCATGGCGTGCGCGACGCCAATCAGGTCTGGGCGGCGGCTTATGTCGACGAGGACTGGAATGCCGAGAAATGGGGCGTGGACGACGAAGCGGCCGGCCGCCGCGCCGCCCGCCTGCGGGATTTCGAGGCTGCCGTGGCGGTTTTGACCGCGGTGAGGCCGCCAGCGGTCGGAGGTCCTTAACGAGAGGTTTACGAGGCGGCCTTAGGGTAGGACCTGCGCTTCCCGGGCCCCTCGCGATGCCGACGCCGATAAGTTCGATCGTTCCCGTCAGTGCCGCCAGCCCTGTTGCTGACGCGGCGACGCCCGATCTTGTGCTGCAGGCCGGCAGCGTGGTCGACGCAAGAGTCGTCAGCGTGCTCGCCGATAATCTGGTGCGGATCGCGATCGCCAACCTCTCGATGGATGTGATGTCCGAGGTGGCGCTGACACCGGGACAAAATCTCCAGCTTGCGGTGTCGCAAAACGGCGGCACGATCCGGCTCGCCGTCATGGGCGGGGCAGGCGAGGCGACCGCCGATCAGGTCACGCTGACGCCGGCTGCGGCCTCCCTGGTGGACAGCCCGCCGATTGCGCCGTCAGCGGGCGCGGCCCGCAATACCCTGACCCCGTCCGAACAGGCTGCTGTCACGACGGCCTCGGCCGAGGCGGTCACAAAGCAGGGCAGCCAGGCGCCGCTGTTCGCCAATCTGGCCGCGGTCGTCACCGGCAGCGATCTTCCAGTGGGGCTGAAGCAGGCGATGCTGGGCGTGCTGGCGCAGCAGACGCCGCTCAACACCGGGCTCGACGGCGGCGACATCGAATCCGCGTTCCAGAAGTCCGGGCTGCTCCTCGAGGCCTCGCTCGCCGCAGGCGTGACTCCGTCCTCCGGAACGATGCCGGATTTGAAAGCCGCGCTGCTGGTGCTGCGCCAGACGCTGACGACGCTCGAGGCGACCGCGCCACAGGCGCAAGGTGCCGCCCTTCCAGCTGGTACCGTGGCGACACCGCAGCTTGCTGCCGCGCAGACGCAGGCCGCGCAGGCCGCATTGCCGACAACCGAACCCGAGATCGCCCAACCACCGCAAATGCCGCACAGTGTCAATCTCGCGGCCTCTGTGTTGGCGGACATCGCTGGCAGTGCTCCGCAGCCCGCGGTGCCGCGGGCCATGACCGAAGGCCTTGCCGCGAGCCTCCTGCAAGAACTCACGCAAAACCTGCCGCGCATGACGGGTAATTTGCCGGGCTCGAACAAAGCCGTGCCCGACGGACATTTTTTCGAAGCCGCCGCGCGCGCGACGCCACCACCGGTTCGCGGAGCGTTGCCGTCGCCGCAATACATCGCCTCGCCGTCACTCGTACCAGATACGCCGCTCGCTGCGACCGTGCGTCGCCTGCTCGACGACACCGATGCCGCGATCGCGCGCCAGACCTTGCTGCAGGTTGCTTCGCTCCCCGATCGCACCGACGCCAGCGGTCACAGGATTGATCCGACCGTGCCGCAGTGGAATTTCGAGATTCCGTTCGCTACGCCGCAGGGGACGGCAATGGCGCAGTTCGAGATCTCGCGCGACGGCGGCAATGAATCCGCCGACCCCGCCAGGCGCGCCTGGCGCGCGCGGTTCACACTCAACGTCGAGCCGGCCGGACCCGTGCACGCTTTGATCACGCTCAACGGTGACAAGACCTTCGTGCGGATGTGGGCGGAGCGGCCGACGACCGCACAGCAGCTTCGCGCCGGAATCGGTGAGCTCAACCAGGCCCTGACCAGAGCCGAGCTCAAGCCCGGCGACATCCTGGTCCGCGATGGCACCCCGCCACAGCCCACTCCGGCCCGCGCTGGCCACTTCCTGGATCGCGCCACATGAGCGACCCGTCGAAGCTTGCGATTGCGCTTCATTACGAGAAGGGCAGCAACGCGCCCGTCGTCGTCGCCAAGGGCAAGGGCACGATCGGCGAAAAAATCGTCGAGATCGCGAAGGCCAACGACATCCCGATCGAGGAGAACGAGATCCTGGCCGGCGCGCTCTCCAAGGTCGAACTCGGCGAGGAGATCCCGCCCGACCTCTACAAGGCCGTCGCCGAAGTGCTGGTGTTCGTGCTGCGGCTGTCGGGGAGGCGGTAGCTGTCATCGTTTCACCACGAAAGCGGTTGCATGGTCGGGCCTTCTTCATCGCGTAAACGGACACGCCAGTGCTCACCCGCCGTTCCACCCTCGGCCTTCTCGCTGCAGCTGCCGCTTTGCCATCGCGCGGATTCGCCCATGTCGCGCCGCCGCGGAACGAGATTCGTGACAGCCTCGCAAAGCGCTTCACCGACCTCGGCACGGCCGGGACGTTCGTCGGCTACAAGGTCGAGGATTATCTGATCGTTGCGAGCGACAAGGAACGTTCGGGCGAGGCGAAGCTGCCGGCTTCGACCTTCAAGATACCGAACTCGCTAATCGCGCTCGAAACTGGCGTCGTCGCCGATCCCGACAAGGACGTATTTCCCTGGGATGGCGTGAAGCGTCCGATCGAGGCCTGGAACAAGGATCACACGCTGCGCAGCGCGATTCTCGTGAGCGCGGTGCCGGTCTATCAGGAGATCGCGCGCCGCATCGGGCAAGAGCGTATGCAGAAATACGTCGATCTGTTCGACTATGGCAACCGCGACATCGGCGACGGCATCGACCAGTTCTGGCTCACCGGCGCCTTGCGCATCGATCCGGTCGAGCAGGTCGATTTCGTCGACCGGCTGCGCCGCCGCGCGCTGCCGATCTCCAAACGCAGCCAGGATCTCGTCGCTGACATCCTGCCGGTGACCAAGGTCGGCGATAGCGTCATTCGCGCCAAGTCCGGGCTGCTTGGCGCCGAGCGCGGCGAGCCGTCGCTTGGCTGGATGGTGGGCTGGGCCGAGAAGGGCGAAGCGCACACCGTGTTCGCGCTCAATATGGACTGCAAGGAGCCGCGTCTGGTCGGCGAGCGCATGCCGCTGACGCAAGCCTGCCTTGCCGAGATCGGCGCCGTCTAGCGCACACGCGCTGGCGCCGCTCGACTAGCATCCTCCGGGTCAAAGAAAAACCGGGAGGACAACATGAACTCAACGCCGCTCTGGCTGTCGTCGCTCACGCTTGCCGCCACGGGCGGCTGGCTCGCCGCCACGATGTTTGCCGGCCCCGCCAGCAGCAGGGAGCCGCGCTTTCCGCAACTCACGATGGACCAGCTCGACGCGAAGCAGAAGCCGCTCGGCGAGCAGATCATGAAGGTCTCGAGCGTCGGCATCGGCGGTCCCTACAATCCGATGATCCGCAGCCCGGTGCTCGGCCAGCGCCTGTTCGACCTGTTCCACTATCTGCGCTGGGAAACCTCGGTCCCGACAAAACTCAACGAGTTCGCGATCCTGATCATCGGGCGGCAATGGCGCTCGCAGGTGGAGTGGTACGCCCATGCGCCGCTCGCCGCGAAGGCGGGCCTGTCGCCCGACATCATCGCGGAGCTGAAGGCCAATAAGCGGCCTGCGAAGATGGCCGAGGACGAGGCCGTCGTCTACGACTTCGTCACCGAGCTCACCACGACCAGGAAGGTTTCTGACGAGACCTACGCGCGGGCGAAGAAGGCGTTTAACGATCAGCAGATCGTCGATCTCACCGCGGTCGCCGGCAATTACGTGATGGTCGCGATGCTGCTGGCAATGGCGGAGGAGACCGTGCCGCCGGACAAGCAGGAGCCGTTCAAGGCGGGCGAGCCGTAGGGAAGGTTCGTTGTGGCTATCCTTCGAGACGCCTGCTTCGCGGGCTCCTCAGGGATGAGGTCTTGTTGTGCGGCAAGAAGTCAGACCCTCATGGTGAGGAGCCCGCAAAGCGGGCGTCTCGAACCATGCAGGCCGAGCTGCTTCTCAGCTCAGCTTGAACAGCGCCTGCAAAAATCCCTCCACGGCCTTGCGCGACTCGGCGGCTGTCGCTGGATTGCCGCCGACATGCGGATTGAGCTCGACGCAGGAATCCTGGTAGGTGAACGGCGCTTTCGTATCGGCATTCATCAGCACGCCACCATCGCCTTCCTTGATCTGGCAATTGCGCACGGTCTGCGCACCCGTGGACACGGCAACCGTCTTGACGCCGAGCAGCCCACTGTCGAAGCCGTGCGCACTGTCGGGATATTCGGTCAGCACCACGTCGCGGCCGCCCGTCTTGAGCCGCTCGACGAAGGCCTTGCAGCTCTTGACGGGATTGTAGTCGTCGGGGGTGCCGTGGAAGATGCGGATCGGGCGCGCGGCGACGTCCGTGTCGTTCTGATAGGTCGTCGAGCAATCCGGATAGAACGGAATGTAGGCGGCGAACTGGATGCCGGACTTGTTCCAGAGCTTGTGGAAGCGGTTGAGGCTCGCATAGAGCGTCGCTTGTCCGCCGCGTGAAAAGCCCATCAGCACGATGCGATCTGGATCGACGCGGGGATGTTTTGCGAGGATCTCCAGCGAGCGATAGATGTCGATGACGAGGTTGAGCCGGCCGAGCAGGGCCTGGTTCGGCCCCACCACCGTCAGCCCGCGGCCGGTAAAGCCGTCGATCACGAAGGTCGAGATGCCCATGGCGTTGAACGCGTGCACCCAGGCTTCGGTGGTGGCGCCGACGCCGCTCGAGCCGTGCATCAGCACCACGACGGGGAGTTTTCCGCTGCCTTGCGCCACGCGGAGTTCGCCGGCGACCGTCACCGGCCTTCCGGCCGCGGCGTCGCCGCTGAGGAATTGCTGGTCGGAGAGGGTGAGCGAGGGGATCGGGTAGATCTCGGCGCGGGTGGCGACTTCCCTGGGAAGCGATTGCGCGTTGGCGCCCATGCCGGCGAATAGCGTTGAAATGCAGAGCGCCATGGCGGCGCGGAATGCCGTCGGCATCGGATCCTCCCCCGTGATTTTCAGTGAGTAGAACAACAGGCCTGCGCGCTGTCAAATTGACGCAAGCCGGCGGTTCGCCTCAGGCGGGATCGGCCTTCTTCACCGTCAGCGCCTGGTCGATGGCAAAACCGCCAATCTCGCTCATCGCCTGCGAGATGACGTCGCCCTTGCGCGCAAAGCCGGCGGAGAGGAAATCGAACTGGGTGCGCGCCAGCCGCAGCACCTCGATCGGCACGGAGATTGCGGTCTCGTTGAAGCTGTCGACCGAGGCGTGCAGCGTTTCCAGCTCGCTTGTGAGCTGGCCGATATGGCTCTCGGCGTGCTGCATCAAGCCGAGCAGCTTGCCGCGCTCGGCATCGAATGCCGCGCGCTCGGCCGCCGCGGCGGCGGTGACTTCGGCAAGCTGGCTGCGCAGCCCGTCGATTTGCTTGACCATGGCGTCGGACGTCATCTCACCGGCCTCGCGAAGCTCGCTGTTGCGCGTGTTCTCCTCGTGCTCCCGGTGATAGAGGCGTTCCGCCGACATCGCCCGCTGCGTCAGCGACTCGATCAGCACGGCCGCGCGCAGCAGCATCTCGCCGTTCCGCCCCGACACCATGCTGGCCATGCGCCGCAGGAAGTCGGTGGTTTCGGACGACGAGTTCGGCGGCAGGGGAACGACCGTCGCGGACATGGGGTGATGCTTGCAGCCGGAAATGATGACCGCCGCCGTACCGACTGAGCCCACGCAACATTCGGCGCCTGATCGCAAGCCTGGAGCAAGCCTGAATCGCCGCGCCCGGTCAACCGGCCGGGCCGCCAAATTTACGGGCAGCGCGCGGCGGTCAGGTATCCTTCTGCCGGCCGATCCGGCCGAGATGGGTGAAGCCGAACCCGGCCGAATATTTCAAGCCATAGCCCAGCGCCCGGTCGATGCCGATATGGGCGAGCCAGATCAAGGCGATGGACAGGGTGAGCGGCGAGGCGAGGCCGAAGCCGAGCGTCAGCAGCGCGACCGGCGCCATGTAGCTGTGGGCGGCGTTGTAGACCATCGCGCCGAGTTTGGCGTCCGACAGGTATGCCAGGAAGCTGAGATCGGGGACGAAGAACAGCAGGGCGAACACCAGCCATGAGCCGTCCCAGGCCCAGTAGAGCATCACCATCCCCACAAACAGGGTCAGGCCCTCCAGCCGCAGCAGGATGTTGACGCCGCCCGTCGCAGCGCCAATCTCCGCCGTTCCTTCGGTCATGCTCGTCTCCCAGGCAAAACTTTGAAATTCCTTGCGCTTTCCCGCTGCGGCAAGGCAGCCCTGCGGGACCGAAAGCCGCTTCCCGGCCCGCAAAATGCCGTGTTAGAACCCCGGCAATCGCATTTAGGCTAAGAACTGGCGGGAGCAAATGAAGAATATCCTGGACGCCCTTGAAGACCGTCGCGCCGGCGCAAAGCTCGGCGGCGGGGAGAAGCGCATCGAGGCGCAGCACGCCCGCGGCAAGCTGACCGCGCGTGAGCGTATCGAGCTCTTGCTCGACAAGGGATCGTTCGAGGAATTCGACATGTTCGTCGAGCACCGCTCCACCGAGTTCGGCATGGAGAAGAACAAGGTGCCCGGCGACGGCGTCGTCACCGGCTGGGGCACCGTCAACGGCCGCAAGACGTTTGTCTTTGCCAAGGACTTCACCGTGTTCGGCGGCTCGCTCTCGGAAACGCACGCGCTGAAGATCACAAAGCTTCAGGACATGGCGATGAAGGCGAGGGCGCCCATCATCGGCCTCTATGACGCCGGCGGCGCCCGCATCCAGGAGGGCGTCGCTGCCTTGGCCGGCTATTCCTACGTGTTCCGCCGCAACGTGCTCGCCTCCGGCGTGATCCCGCAGATCTCCGTCATCATGGGCCCCTGCGCCGGCGGCGACGTCTATTCGCCCGCGATGACCGACTTCATCTTCATGGTGAAGAACACCAGCTACATGTTCGTCACCGGTCCCGACGTGGTGAAGACCGTCACCAACGAGGTCGTCACGGCCGAAGAGCTCGGCGGCGCCTCCGTGCATGCCACGCGCTCCTCGATCGCCGACGGCGCCTTCGAGAACGACGTCGAGACGCTTCTGCAGATGCGGCGTCTGATCGACTTCCTGCCGTCCAACAACACCGACGGCGTGCCGGAATGGCCGAGCTTCGACGACATCGGCCGCGTCGACATGTCGCTCGACACGCTGATCCCCGACAATCCGAACAAGCCCTACGACATGAAGGAGCTGATCCTCAAGGTCGTGGACGAGGGCGACTTCTTCGAGATCGCGGATGCCTTTGCCAAGAACATCGTCACCGGCTTCGGCCGCATCGCGGGCCGCACGGTGGGCTTCGTCGCCAACCAGCCGATGGTGCTGGCCGGCGTGCTCGACTCCGACGCTTCACGCAAGGCCGCGCGCTTCGTTCGCTTCTGCGATGCCTTCAACATCCCGATCGTCACGTTCGTCGACGTCCCGGGCTTCCTGCCGGGCACCGCGCAGGAATATGGCGGCCTGATCAAGCATGGCGCCAAGCTCTTGTTCGCGTACTCGCAGTGCACGGTGCCGCTGGTCACCATCATCACCCGCAAGGCTTATGGCGGCGCCTTCGACGTAATGGCCTCCAAGGAGATCGGCGCCGACATGAACTACGCCTGGCCGACCGCCCAGATCGCGGTGATGGGCGCCAAGGGCGCGGTCGAAATCATCTTCCGCGCCGACATCGGCGACCCCGACAAGATCGCCGCCCGCACCAAGGAATACGAAGACCGCTTCCTCTCCCCCTTCATCGCCGCCGAGCGCGGCTACATCGACGACGTCATCATGCCGCACTCGACGCGGAAGCGGATCGCGCGGGCGCTGTCGATGCTGAAGGACAAGAAGGTGGAAACGCCGGCGAAGAAGCACGACAATTTGCCGTTGTGAGGGCACTTGTAGCCCGGATGAGGGTAGCTACATCCGGGTTTCTATCCAAGTCACGCATGTCGCTTCGCTCATGTGGGCTACCGATTCTGTTTCTGAGTTGGCATCCTCGATCCAAATCCAATGACCGAAGACGATCCGACCGACGAGATTTCAGACATCGAAGCGCGTATCGAGGCCTTGGCCGAGGTCGCCGAGCGCTGCCGTAAGTACATCCTGGCATCCAAGCTCGCGATCGGTGGCGGGGCTGCGCTGTTGCTGATCACGATCCTCGGCTTGTTCGGGATGGGGCAAACGGCCGCGCTCGGATCGATCGCCCTTGTGCTCGGCGGAATTGTCTCGCTTGGTTCGAACGTCAGCACGCTGCGGCAGACAGAGAGCGCGATCGGTGACGCGGAGGCGCTTCGGTCTCAACTGATCAGCCGCATCGACCTTCGCGTGGTCGCCGACACGCCGATGAAGCTCGCGTAATCGAGCAGCCTTACGCCGCAGCCTTGCGCGAAAGCACCTGCAGCTCCTCGCGGCATTCAGCTGCGAACGCCTGAAGCTGCTCGGCGGTTTGCCGGTCGAGGATCGCCTTTGCCAGCCGTTCGGCGCGGGCAAGCTGGTCTCTGAGATATGCGATGCGGGCCATGTGTCACCTTCCGCAGGGGTTGATTTGATGGCTGTGAGCCTAGGGCCGTCGCCGAATTAATTATGTGAGGCACGTCACACCTCACGCCGCGTCAGCGCGTCGCGTCCGCCGCAGCGAAATGCGCCATCTGGTCGGCGTGGGCCTTGGCGAAGGCGGGGCGGGCGGTGGCGCGCGCGACGTAGGCGCGGCAGGCCGGATGCTCCGTGAGCCCGTCAAAATGATCGACGAGGCGCAGCACGTCGGCCATCAGGATGTCGGCGACGGAGAAGGAGACCGTGAGCCATTCACGGCCGGCCAGCACCGGCTCCATGTGCTTGAGGCGGAGCTTGAGGAAGTCGTCGAAAAACTTCACGGCCGGTGAGCCGTCGTTATTCCCGGTGAACCTGAAAAGCGCCCAGGGCAGGCTCGCCATCTCCACGGAATTGAGCGCGGCGAATATCCATTCCTTCGCCTCAACGCGGCCGCGTGGATCCGTCGGCATCAGCTTCGCGCTGAGCTCGCTAAGATGCAGCAGGATCGCGCCGCTCTCGAAGATCGAGAGATCGCCGTCGGTCAGCCACGGCACCTGGCCGAACGGCTGGTGCGCGAGATGCGCGGCGCCGCGGTCGTCGAACGGCGCGCTGGCGACGCGGTAGGGCAAGGCGGCTTCTTCCAGCGCCCAGCGCACGCGAAGATCGCGGACGAAGCCGCGGGGCAGTTGGGGAACCCAGTTGAAGGTGGTGAGGGTGAGGTCGGCCATGGGACGTCTCCGTGCTGTCTTACGCATAGGACGGATGAGGGGCGCGCGGTCCGACACCGCTGCCAATCCTTTTTTGTCGTCGCCGACGTCATCGGCTAGTCTCATCCCAAACAACAGGAGGAAATCCGATGCCGTCAGCCTTCTTCGTCGTCCGCGCCATCATCACCGATGTCGGCAGGCGCGCCGCCTTCGACAGGTGGTACGAGACGGAACATCTGCCCGACGCGATGAAGGCGTTCGGTGCGAGTAAGGCCTGGCGGTTCTGGAGCCTCGACGATCCGTCACTGCATCAGGCGGTGTATCAGTTCGAGAGCGAGGCTGCGCTGCGCGCCATGCTGAAGGGCGATGCGCTGACGCAGCTGGTGGCGGATTTCAAGCGCGACTGGCCCGACGTGACGCGCACGCGCGAGTTGCTGGTGCTGGCGCAGGAGTTCGGGAAATAGAGCATCGGGCTACGGTGCTGCGAATTCTCCTGTCACCTGCGCAACGAAGCTGAACGCGCGATTCAGCTTCGGTTCATGTCGTCACCACGACACTCGCCTCTGCATCACTGGCACGACCATCCAAGAGGAAAGAAGTCATGGAGCGCCGGAAGTTTTTGAAATTTGCAATCGGTGTCGCGGCCGGAGCTGCCGCGTTCACGACCGCCGCGCAGGCTGCGCCGCTGGCGCCGCAGTCGCTCGGTGATCCCAGCACGCCGCAAGGCAATCCCGACGCTCATCCCGCAGTCACCAGCAGCGAAGAGGTCGCGCAGTTGAAGCCCGAGCAGGTGCACTGGCACGGCCACCACCGTCATTGGGGTTGGCGCCGCCGTCACTGGGGCTGGCATCGCCGGCGATGGCACCGCCGTCATTGGTAAGCTTCGCGCACCAGGCTTGAACGGGGACCGCGATCGCGGTCCCCGTTTTGATTCGAGACATCCCGGTGCGGCGTCAGGCGCTCAAAAAGAAAATGGCCGCGCAGGCTTTCGCCGCGCGGCCATTTAGCTATGCAAAAAACGAGATCAGAACGGGCGGCAGCGGCCGGCGTACCAGCGGAAGCCGTAGGGGCACACACGCGCCCGTGGCACGACCACCACAGGGGCCGGCGCAACCACGATCGGACCCGGGCGGACAACGACCGGACCGCGCATCGGGCGGCAGCCGCCATAGGCGCCGCGATACCAGCCGGGGCCGCAACCGCCGGCGGCGCTGGCCGCCTCGCTGAAACCAACGACCGCGCTGGCGAGCATCACGGCGGCGAACAGGTATTTCATTTGATCTTCCTTCTCGTCTTTGGGGGCAAGCTTTGGGGGGCAGGTTTTGGGGGCAGGATTGGGGCAGCTTCTAGGAGGGCTTGGCGCTTTCGGCGCACCATGAATCAAAAGACACGATTCGACACGTTAAAATCGCAACATGCCGACACGACGCCAGCCAAATCTGCCAATCATGACCTGAATGCGGCATGAACATTCCCCGCACGCGGCTCCGGACGACAGCAATGTCGCTAGCGGCCGAGAAAGCCCAGCACCAGCTCCTTGTACTTCTCTGGTGATTCCAGGAAGACGAGATGGCCAGTGTCCGGGATCACCTCGGCGCGCGCATTCGGCATCTTCGCCGCGAGTGCCTTCGCGAGCTCGGCGTTCTGCCCCATTTTCGCGCGCAGCGCCTCGGGCGCGTTCGGTCGGCCCGGTGCGTTGTGGTCGTCGGCGCCCATGATGAACAGCGTCGGCTCGGTGATCAGCGCGATCTCGTGCGCCACCGGCTCGCGATAGATCATCTGGCCGGAACTGACGAAGGCGCGCAGCCAGCGCGGATAATCCGGGCTGCCCTTGATGTTGAAGCGGGCGTCGATGAACTGCGTGATCGCCTCCGCCGGTAGCTTGATTGCATAATTGGTCTGGAGCTGCTTGCGATAGCCATCGGCGGTGAGCTTGTCCTCGGTCTCGATGATCTTCTCGGTCGGCGTCGGCGGCACATAGAGGCGGTAGTCTTCCAGCCCGATCGGGGCCGTCAGAACAAGATGAGCGACGCGGTCGGGATAGGCGCGCGCGATGCGGACGCCCAGCATGCCGCCGAGCGAATGGGCGACGATCTCGGCCTTGTCGATCTTGAGGTGATCGAGCAGTGCGATGGTGTTGCGCGCCAGATTGTCGAAATGCAATTCGCCGATCGGCTTGGAGGATTTGCCGAAGCCGATCTGGTCCGGCACCACGACGCGGAAGCCGGCCTCGCTCAGCATCTTGATAACAGGCGCCCAGTAGCTCGACGGGAAATTGCGCCCGTGCAGCAGCACCACGGTGCGGCCGTTCGGCTGCGCAGCCGGCACGTCCATATAGGCCATGCTGAGCTGCTCGCCGTCATTGGTCAGGGGCAGCAGGTGGACGGGATAGGGATAGGCAAAGCCTTCGAGCGCGATGCCGTAAGGCTCGCGCGGGGCGGCGTCGGCGGCGCGGGATATAAGAGGAGCGGCGAGAAGAGCCGCGCAAAGCACGGTCGGGAGGAGGCGGATCATTGAAGGCTCTGAGTCATGTTGGCGCTAGGAGACACATTCTCCGTCATGCCCGAGCTTGACCCAGGCATCCACGTCGTGCCGCGCAAACTGCACTAAAGATTGGGATGGCCGGGTCAAGCCCGGCCATGACGACGAGACACGCTTACACGCGCTTGTGTTCAGTCCTTCGCAGTCCCGAACAACGCGGCAAACTGCTTCTCGCCGGTGCGGGTGAAATTCACCACGCGGCTGCCGGGCGTGGCGTCGCGGGCGGCCCATTTCAGCTCGGCGAAACGCTGCATCATCGCGGCGCCGAGCGTGCCGGCGAGATGGTGGCGCCGCTCGCTCCAGTCGAGGCAGGCCTTGCACACGGGGCGGCGGGGATGGCTGAGCATGTCGGGCGAGATCTGCAGATGCTTGGCCAGGAAGCGCTCGCCCTCCGCCGTCAGCTCGATCTCCTGCTTCTTCTGCCTGACCAGGTTTTGCGCGCGCAGGGTGTCGAGCATCTGCACCCCGAGATCACCGGCGAGATGGTCGTAGCAGATCCGCGCACGCCGCAGCGCCGGATCCTTCGGCCCGGTGCGCACGCGCATGTGGCCGGTCCGCGCGGCAAGGCCCGCAAGGCCCTCCAGCACGCCGGCGACGTCGTCGTCGGTGAGGCGGTAGTAGCGGTGGCGGCCCTGCTTCTCCGGCTCGATCAGGCCACCGGCCTCGAGCTTGGAAAGATGCGAGCTCGCAGTCTGCGGTGTGATGCCGGCCTCCTGCGCCAGCTCGCTTGCGGTGAGCGCGCGGCCGTTCATCAGCGCCGTGAGCATGTTGGCGCGTGCGGGATCGCCGACGAGCGAGGCGATCATGGCGATGTCGGGACCTGATTTCATGCTTCGATCGTAGCCGAAGCATTGCGGGGAGGCAAGCGCGTAGCCTGTGTCCCGCAAACACGTCATTGCGAGCGAAGCGAAGCAATCCAGTGCTTCAGCGGCGACGATGTCGCTCGCGTGTCTCGCACGATAAATCAGGAGCCCATCATGTCCATCACCGTCTTCATCCGCTACCAGCTCGATCCGTTCAAGCGCGCGCAGTTCGAGGAGTACTCGAAGCGCTGGCTCACCATCATCCCGAAATGCGGCGGCGATCTGATCGGCTATTTCATGCCGCACGAGGGCACCAACAATATCGCGTTTGCACTGATCACCTTCGAGAGTCTGGCTGCGTATGAGGCCTATCGCGCCCGGCTGCGTCAGGATACGGAAGGCATGGCGAACTTCCACTTCGCCGAGGAGCACAAATTCATCCTCGCGGAAGAGCGCACGTTTCTGCGCCAAGTGGTTTTGTAAGTGGTATCGTAGGCCATCAACGACAGGAGAGATGCCCATGATCGCCGTGATCTTCGAGGTTTGGCCGAAGCCGGAACACCGCCAGGATTATTTCGAGCTTGCGGCCGACCTGAAGCCGATCCTGCAGACCATCGACGGCTTCATCTCGGTCGAGCGTTTCGAGAGCCTGACCGATAAGGGCAAGATCTTGTCGCTGTCGTTCTGGCGGGACGAGGCGGCCGTGCAAGCCTGGCGCAACACGATGGAGCACCGCCGCACCCAGGCCAAGGGCCGCGCAAAAATCTTCACTGACTATCATTTGCGGATCGCTAGCGTCATCCGCGACTACAGCATGAATGATCGCGAGCAGGCGCCAAAGGACAGCCGCGCGGTGCACGACGCGCACTAGCGCGCGCGGCGGCACGTCCCCATCTCTGCGCGGCCAACAAGGGAGAGAAACATGCATGTGACAACTGCTGACAAGCGCGCGACCTTCAGGAAGCTGCACGAGAGCGGCTGCTTCATCCTGCCCAATCCGGTCGACGTCGGCAGCGCGAAAGCGTTGCAGCATCTCGGTTTCAAGGCACTCGCGTCGTCGAGTGCGGGCTTTGCCTGGACCATCGGCAAAGCCGACAACCATGTCAGCGTCGAGGAGGTCTGTCAGCATCTGGCGGCATTGAGCACGTCCGTCGATATCCCGGTGAACGCGGATTTCGAGGGCGGCTTTGCGGTCGAGCCGGACAAGGTCGCGGACAATGTCGAGCGCTGTGTGCGCACCGGCGTTGCCGGCCTGTCGATCGAGGATTCCACCGGCGACAAGGACAAGCCGATCTACGATCGCGCGCTCGCAGTCGAGCGCATCAAGGCGTCGCGCAAGGCGATCGGCGACAGCGGCGCGCTGCTGGTCGGCCGCTGCGAAGCCTACCTGTGGGGCGTGACCGACCTCAAGCTCGTCATCGACCGGCTCACTGCTTACGCCGATGCCGGCGCCGATTGCCTTTACGCGCCGGGCCTGAAGAGCCGCGAGGACATCGCCGCGGTGGTGAAGGCTGTCGCTCCCAAACCGTTCAACCTGCTGATCGGCGGCTCCGGGCTGTCATTGCAGGAAGCTGCCGATCTCGGCGTGCGCCGGATCAGCGTCGGCGGTTCACTCGCTCGCGCCGCCTGGGGCGGCTTCATGCGGGCCGCGAAGGAAATGGCGGACAAGGGGACGTTCACCGAACTCGGTACCGGCTACCCCGGGGGCGAACTCAACAAGATCTTCAGCTAAAGACAAACGAAAGCGGCGGGATCTGAAATCCCGCCGCTGTCGCATATTGTTGCAAATCGTTACTTCGCGCCGTCAGCCGGTGCGGGCGTATCCGGGGCCGGCTTGCTCGGCGCGGCGCCCGTGGTCACGCCCGGGCCGGTGTTGGTGCGCGGCGTCACGTCACGCATGCCGGGAGGTGCGGCCGGATTGGTGGCCGGCGCCTGCTGGGCGGTCTGCGTTGCCGGCGTGGTGCTCGCCTGGTTGCTCGTGCCGGTGTTGTTCAGGCCATAGAATACGGCACCCAGCACCAAGGCGATTGCCACTGCGAACAGGGCTACTTTGCCGCTGGAGGCGGGGCCTTCGCCAAGCTCGGGGTCGACCTGAAGCTGGGCATCCCGTCGCGCCGCACTACGATACTCATCATCGGCGAGATTCGGGCGGTACGGATCGTTGGTAAAACGGTCGTCAGCCATCGATTGGTTCTCCTCGATTATTGCGGCTGGACAACCCTTAGATGCGAGCTTCTGTTCCGCCCTCCTTAGTGCTTTCGTCGTATGTTGCGCCCGCGGCGGGAATCGGGAACCTGTTCGCTGGGTGCCTGAAGCGTAAGTTCCGCTGGCGGGAAGGAACCAAACGATGTGGAGCTTGCCGCCGAGCGATAGCGTGCTGCATCTGTTGTCGCTGGTCGCGGTGGCGGCGCAAGGCATGACTGCCGCGCTCGCTGCCGGCCGCCGCAGCATGGATTGGCTCGGCGTCTGCTTCCTTGGCTGCATCACCGCGCTCGGCGGCGGCACCTTGCGTGATGTCTTTCTCGGCCATTATCCCCTGGCTTGGGTGCAAAACCCCATCTACCTCGCAATGGCCGGGGGCGCCGCCTTCCTCACCATCCTGATGGCGCGGCTGGTCCACCGGCTCAAACTGGCCTTCATCGTGCTCGATGCCATCGGCCTCGTCGTCTTCACCATGACCGGCTGCGACATCGCCTGGCAGATGGACGCCACGCTGCCGATCGTCATCGTCTCCGGCATGGTGACCGGTTGCGCCGGCGGCGTGTTGCGGGACGTGCTCTGCAACGACGTGCCGCTGCTGTTTCGCTCCGAGCTCTATGCCAGCGTCTCGGTGGTGACGGGGCTGTTCTATGCCACCGCCTTCGGCCTCAAGCTGAACGCCGAGCTCTGGACCATTTTGACGTTCGCCCTCGGCATCAGCTTCCGTCTCCTCGCGGTGCGCTACAAATGGGAGATGCCGAAATTTGTCTTCACGGAAGAGGAGGAGCGCGGGCCTTGAGCTACGGCTCCTGCTTCCGCGCCCTCGCCACCTGCGCCGGCGTCACCAGCGGTGCGGCGTTGCCCCAGGAATTGCGGATGTAGTTCGTCACCGCCGCGACCTCTTCGTCGGAGAGCTGGTTGGAATAGGCCGGCATCTCGCCGGTGTTGGGCGCGCGCGGCGTCGTGACGGTGTGAGCGCCGTCGAGGATGATGCGCAAGGTCGAGGACGGATTGACCGATTGCAGCAGCGCGTTGGCGGGTAGCGGCGGATAGATGCGCGGTGCGCCGGATCCGTCGGCCTCATGGCAGGCGATGCAGAGCTTGGCGTAGACGGCTTGGCCGGCCTTCATCTCGGGATCGTCAGGCGGCGTCACGATCGTCTCACGCCGCGCCGGCGGCAGGTCCTTCAGGTAAACCGCGATCGCGCGCACGTCGGCATCGCTCATCTTCGAAGTCGAGTTTACGACCACCTCTGCCATCAGCCCGCTGGCGTGGCTCCTGGCGTTGCGCCCACTCTGGAGATATTCCGTGACGTCCTCGACGCTCCACGATTTCAGCCCGGTGCGGGCGGCGCCATCGAGCCGTGGCGCGTACCAGCCGCCGACCTCGTTGCCCGCGAGTGCCTGCGCCTGCTTGTCCGCGCCAAAATAGTTCTTCGGCGTATGGCAGGCGCCGCAATGGCCGAGCCCGGTGACGAGATAGCCGCCTCGATTCCAGGCCGCGCTCTGGCTTTGGTCCGGCTCGAACAAGCCCGGCTTGAAATACATCATGTTCCAGATCCGCATCAGGCCGCGATAGCCAAACGGCCAGCGCAGCTCCGGCGGCTTGTTGCGGCTCGTGACGGCCGCGAGCGTTCCGAGATACGCCCGGATCGCCAGCGTGTCGTCCTTCGTCATCCGCGTGAAATAGGGGTAGGGGAACGCCGGGTAATAGTTGGAGCCGTCGGGCGCGACGCCGGTGCGCACGGCGCGGGTGAAGTCGGCATCGGTCCAGGCGCCGATGCCGGTGTCGCGGTCCGGCGTCAGGTTCGGCGCGTAGATCGCGCCGAAGGGCGTGTCGATGCGCTTTCCGCCCGCGAACGGTTTGGCGGGATCGGCGGTGTGGCAGCCGGCACAGTCGCCGGCCTCCACCAGCGTCTTGCCATACGCGATCAGCTCCGGTGACGGCTCAGCCGCCATGGACGCGCTCGCAACCGCACTGCACAACGCCAGACCCACCAGACCCAGGCCAGCCAGAATCGTCCGCATCGAAAGCCTCTCCTGCGACCCATCGACGCCGTCCCGGATGACCGGGCGTCAATTCGTTGCGCGACGGCGGGGGTATGGTGACACAAAATGAAAATCGCGGATGCCAATGCAGCCACGAAATTGCGATTTTTACCCGGCGCTGCCTTTGGTCCAGAATTGTGATGCGGAGCGTGAAATATCCGACATAGAGTGGCGGAAATGGTCGGCGCGCCCTAGCTAAAAACAACGGGCAGGCAACGGCTTAAGCAGCCAAGCGCTCAAAAGGGCGGAAGAGGACATAATGGGCATCAACCAGGGTCCGATCAGTCTCGATCAGAAGTACACCCAGGACACCGGACATATTTTCACGACCGGCATTCAGGCCCTGGTCCGCCTGCCGATGGCCCAGATCCGGCGCGACCGTGCCGCAGGGCTGAACACCGCGGGCTTCATCTCCGGCTATCGCGGCTCGCCGCTCGGCGGCTACGATCAGCAGCTCTTCGCCGCGCGAAAACATCTCGAGCAGTACAACATCAAGTTCCAGCCCGGCGTGAACGAGGATCTGGCCGCGACCGCGGTCTGGGGCTCGCAGCAGCTCAACCTCTCGCCCGGCGCCAAGTATGACGGCGTGGTCGGCATCTGGTACGGCAAGGGCCCCGGCGTCGATCGCTGCGGCGACGTCTTTCGTCACGGCAATGCCGCGGGCTCCGCCAAGAACGGCGGCGTCTTATGTCTCGCCGGCGACGACCACGGTGCAAAATCCTCCACCGTCCCGCATCAGTCCGACCACGCCTTCATGTCGGCACTGATGCCCTATCTCTACCCCTCGAGCGTCCACGAGATGATCGAGATGGGTCTTCTCGGTATCGCGATGTCGCGCTACTCGGGCTGCTGGGTCGGCATGAAGGTGATCACCGAGACCGTGGAGACCACCGCCGAGATCGATCTCACCGACGAGATGACGCCGTTCGTGATCCCGACCGATTTCGAGATGCCCGAAGGCGGCCTCAATCTGCGCTGGCCCGACGACCGCTTCGCCCAGGACCGCCGCCTGCAGGACTACAAGGGCTTTGCCGCGATCGCCTTTGCGCGCGCCAACAAGGTCAATCGGATCACCATGGACTCGCCGAATGCCCGCTATGGCATCATGGCGTCCGGCAAGAGCTACGAGGATATCCGTCAGGCGCTGCGCGAGCTCGGTATCACGCCCGAGGTCGCCGCCAAGATCGGACTTCGATTGTACAAGATCGGCATGCCCTGGCCTCTGGAGCCGGAAGGCGTCAGGCAATTCGCCGTGGGCCTGGAGGAAATCTTCATCATCGAAGAGCGCCGCGAGATCGTCGAAAATCAAGTGAAGCAGGAGCTGTTCAACTGGCGCGACGACGTCCGTCCCCGCATCATCGGCAAGATGGACGATCACGACAAGCGCTTCCTCCCCTTTGCCGAAGAACTTAGCGTCGCCTCACTGGCGAGTTCGCTGACCGAGCGCCTGCTTCGACTTGATCTCAATCCCGAAATTGCAACGATGCTGCGCTCGAAGGCCGATTGGTTCAACGGCCGCCAGGCCTCGCAAATGCAGGCGACCGCGCCTGTCGCCCGCACCCCGTATTTCTGCTCCGGCTGCCCGCACAACACATCGACCAAGGTGCCCGAAGGCAGTCGCGCCTTTGCCGGCATCGGTTGCCACTTCATGGCGCTGTGGATGGATCGCTCCACCGAGACCTTCACGCACATGGGCGGAGAGGGTGTGCCGTGGGTCGGCGTTGCCCCCTTCACCAAAGAAGAGCACGTGTTCGCCAATCTCGGCGACGGCACGTATTTCCACTCCGGCAGCCTCGCGATCCGCCAGGCGATCGCCTCCGGCGCCAACATCACCTACAAGATCCTCTATAACGACGCGACCGCGATGACCGGCGGCCAGCATGTCGACGGCGAATTGTCGCCGCAGCAGATCACCTTCCAGCTTCACAGCGAAGGCATCCGCGAGATCTATCTGGTCTCGGAAAATCCTGACGCCTATCCGGCGAACGAGATCGCGCCCGGCGTCAAGACCGCGCATCGTGACGAGCTCGACGCGGTTCAGAAAATGCTGCGCAAGGTCAAGGGCGCGTCCGCGATCGTGTTCGTGCAGACTTGCGCCGCCGAGAAGCGTCGCCGCCGCAAGCGCGGCACGATGGAGGATCCGGCGCGCCGTGTGCTCATCAATCCCGCGGTGTGTGAAGGCTGCGGCGATTGCTCGGTGCAATCGAACTGCATTTCGGTCGAGCCGCTGGAGACCGAGTTCGGCCGCAAGCGCGCCATCAACCAGTCGACCTGCAACAAGGATTATTCCTGCGTCAAAGGCTTTTGCCCGTCCTTCGTCACCGTCGACGGCGGCAAGATGCGCAAGCGTGCGCCGGCGGGCGTCGGCGATATCGGCGCGCTGCCCGAGCCGGCATCACGCCCCAACCTGGACAAGCCCTACAACATCGCGGTCGGCGGCGTCGGCGGGACCGGCGTGCTGACCATCGGCGCGTTGCTCGGCATGGCCGCGCATATCGAGGGCAAGGCCTCGATGATCCTCGACATGTCGGGCCTGGCGCAAAAGGGTGGGGCGGTGCTGAGCCATGTCCGCCTGTCCGACCATCCGGCCGAGGTGACCTGCTCGCGCATCGTCACCGGCACGGCCGATGTCGTGCTCGCAGCCGACGAGGTGGTCGCGGTTGCCAAGGACACCATCTCGCTCTGCGACAGCAGCCGCACCCGCGGCATCATCAACAGCCACGTCATTCCCACCGCCGACTTCGTCCTCAACCGCGACTTCAACTTCCAGACCCGCAAGCTGAACGGGTTGCTGGAGACCGCGCTGCACAAGGAGTCGGTATTCTTCGACTTCACCAAGCCGGCCGAGCAGCTCCTCGGCGACAGCATCGCCACCAACATGATGATGATGGGCTACGCCTATCAGAAGGGCCTCTTGCCGTTGTCGGCGGAGGCGATCGAGCAGGCGATCGAGGTCAACGGCGTCTCGATCAAGATGAACAAGGAAGCCTTCCGCCTCGGCCGGCTCGCGGTCGCCGATCCGGCACGTCTTGCCGACATGCTGAAGGGCACTGACGAGGTCGTTGCGCCGAAGACGCTTGAGGCAATGACGCTCGACGAGCTCCTCGAGCACCGCGCCAAGCATCTCACCGCCTATCAGAACGGCCGGCTGGCAAAGCGCTACCGCAGGCTGGTGGACCAGGTCAGCGATGCCGTCAGGCAGGGCGGCTATGATGAGGCGCTGACGCGCGCCGTTGCGGTCAATTACGCCAAACTGCTGGCCTACAAGGACGAATACGAAGTCGCGCGGCTTTACACCGACGGCGCGTTCGAAAAGCAGCTTCGCGACCAGTTCGAAGGCGACTTCAAGTTCAACTTCAACCTGGCGCCGCCGATCCTCAGCCGTGGCGTCGATGCGCTCGGCCGCCCGAAGAAGCGCGCTTTCGGCCCATGGATGCTTCCGGTGTTCCGCGTGCTCGCAAAATTCAAGTTCCTGCGCGGCACGCCGCTCGACATCTTCGGTCGTAGCGCCGACCGCAAGCTCGAGCGCGATCTGATCGCCGGCTACGAGAAGGACGTCGCCACCGTGCTCGGCCTGCTGTCGCCGCTCACGATCGACACCGCGGTGGAGCTGCTCTCGTTGCCCGACCGTATCCGCGGCTACGGTCCGGTCAAGGAGAAGGCCGTCGCAGACGCCAAGGCCCGCTACGCCCAGCTCGCCGCCGATTTGGCGAACCCGCCGCCGGCGCCAAGGCAGATCGCGGCGGAGTAGAATTTGTTGGGTGGGGTCCGCTGATCCACCCCACAAATTTCTGTTTGAAATCAATCTCCTTTCTACTGTGCATGGGGTTGTTTTCGCGGAAAAGGGTTTTTCGATAAAGCGAAACCGCTTGTGTCGTCGGGCAAAACACCTTTAGGGTTCTGCCCGTCGTTCCCGTCATTGCGAGCGCAGCGAAGCAATCCAGAAATGCGTCCGCGGAAAGATTCCTGGATTGCTTCGCTGCGCTCGCAATGACTGCTCCGGAAGCAGAGGCGCTCCGACCGACCGTCCACTTGCGCGGACCCGCTGCTCTCTCGCCCGGCGGAATATTTCCGCGCTTGCCAACAGGGCGGCAGCGGTTCAGAAAAAACCGGACGTGAGACACGCCAGCGGAGACCTTATTTGACCATCAAGGGCAAGGCCTACATTGCCGGGATTTTTGAACACCCGACCCGGCACGCGCCGGACAAATCCACCGCGCAGCTCCATGCCGAGGTCGCCAAGGGCGCGATCGAGGATGCCGGGCTCAGCAAGGACGATGTCGACGGCTATTTCTGCGCCGGCGACGCCCCGGGCGGCGCCTGGCCGATGGTCGATTATCTCGGGCTGAACACCAAGAAACTCCGTCATGTCGATTCCACCGAGACCGGCGGCTGTTCCTACATCATCCATCTCGGCCATGCCGCCGAAGCGATCGCCGCGGGCAAGTGCTCGATCGCGCTGATCACGTTGGCCGGCAAGCCGCGCACCGGGGCGATGCCGCCGCGCGCGGCCGGCGCCGAGGCCGATTTCGAGACGGCATACGGCGCGACCACGCACAATGCCTACGGCATGTGTGCCATGCGCCACATGCACGACTATGGCACCACGAGCGAGCAGCTCGCCTGGATCAAGGTCGCGGCCTCGCACCACGCGCAATACAATCCGCATGCGATGCTCAAGGATGTGGTCACCGTCGAGGACGTCCTGAACTCGCCGATGATCTCCGATCCCTTGCATCGCATGGATTGCTGCGTCGTCTCCGACGGCGGCGGCGCGCTGATCGTGACCACGCCCGAGATCGCAAAAAGCCTGAAGAAGCCGCTGGTCCGGTTGATCGGTCACGGCGAAGCGATGAAGGGCCCGCGCGGCGGCAAGGATCTCGACCTCACTTACTCCGCCGGAATCTGGTCCGGCCCGCGCGCCTTCGAGGAGGCCGGCATCACGCCGAAGGACATCAAATACGCATCGATCTACGACAGCTTCACCATCACCGTCTTGATGCAGCTTGAGGACCTCGGCTTCTGCAAGAAAGGCGAGGGCGGCAAGTTCGTCGCCGACGGCAATTTGATCTCGGGCGTGGGCAAGTTGCCGTTCAACACCGATGGCGGTGGCCTCTGCAGCAACCATCCCGTCAACCGCGGCGGCATGACCAAGATCCTCGAGGCTGTGCGGCAGCTGCGCGGCGAGGCGCATCCGAAGGTGCAGGTCAAGAATTGCGATCTCGCCATCGCCCACGGCACCGGCGGCTTGCTCGGTGTCCGCCACGCCGCCTCGACTGCCATTCTGGAGCGCGTGTGATGAGCGAAGCCAAGAAATATCCGGCGCCGGTGACCAACCCTGAGACCGCCGCGTTCTGGGACGCCGCCAAGCAGGGCAAGTTCATGATCAAGCGCTGCACCGCCTGCGGCGAGGCGCATTACTTCCCGCGCGCGATCTGCCCGTTCTGCTACTCCGACAAGACGGTGTGGGAGGAGTCTTCGGGCGAAGGCACGATCTACACGTACAGCTTGATGCGAAAGTCGCCGACCGGTCCTTACGCGATCGGCTACGTCACGCTGAAGGAAGGCCCATCGCTCCAGACCAATTTCGTCGATTGCGATCTGACGACGTTGAAGATCGGCCAGAAGGTGAAGGTGGTGTTCAAGCCGACCGATGGCGCGCCGCTGCCGTTTTTTACGCCGGCGTAGTTTGCTTCTTCCTTCTCCCCTCATGTCCGCCGAAGCCTTGGCGAAGGCGGATGTGGGAGAAGGTGGCGCGAAGCGCCGGATGAGGGGTATCGCTCCGCGGAGAAAGCTTTCACTGCGGAAGCAACCCTCACCCAAACGAGTTTGCCGCACGACTCGTGCAGCCCTCTCCCACAAGGGGAGAGGGCACTTCGACTGGCAGCGGCGCATAAGAATCCGGGGAGTAACAATAAAATGTCCGCCAGATACGACGAACTCAAAGGCCTCAAGAACCTCGGCCAGAAATATGCCTACACCGACCGTGAAGTGATGCTCTATGCCTACGGTATCGGCCTCGGCGCCGATCCGATGGACGAAAACGAGCTCGCCTTCGTCAACGAGGGCACGCTGTCGCCGCGGCCGCTCAAGGTGGTGCCGACCTTCGCCTCCGTCGCGGCATGGGGCGCGGGGCCCGGCGAGATGAACCTCAACCGCGTGATGGTGGTGGACGGCGAGCGCGATATCACCTTCCACCAGCCGCTGCCGGTCGCCGCGCACATCACCGCCGACTCCTCCGTCGTCGAAGTCTACGACAAGGGCAAGGACAAGGGCGTCGTCATCAGCCACCAGACCGTGCTCAAGAACGAGAAGGGCGAGAAGCTTGCGACGCTGGTCGCTTCGCGCTTCGCCCGCGGCGATGGCGGCTTTGGCGGGCCGAACCTGACCCAGCCCGATCCGCACAAGATCCCGTCGCGCGCGCCCGACACGACCATCGACATCGTCACGCGCCCCGATCAGGCGCTCGTCTATCGTCTGTGCGGCGACCGCAACCCGCTGCACTCCGATCCCGAGTTCGCAAAGAAGGCCGGCTTCCCGCGTCCGATCCTGCACGGCATGTGCACCTACGGCATCACCTGCCGCGGCGTGCTGCAGACCTATGCCGACTACGACGCCTCCGCCTTCCGCCAGCACGTCGCGCGGTTCTCCTCGCCGGTCTATCCCGGCGAGACCGTGACCATGGACCTCTGGAAGGACGGCAGCGTGATCTCGTTCGAAGCCAAGGTGAAGTCGCGCGGCGTCACCGTGATCAAGAACGGCAAGACGGTGCTGGGTTAGTCGGGCACCGGCGTTTCACTCCCTCGCCCCGCTCTTGCGGGGAGAGGGTGGGGTGAGGGGCTCTCACCGCGAGCCAAGACGGTGTTGAGACCTGTACCCCCTCACCCGGATCGCAAGGGCGATCCGACCTCTCCCCGCAAGCGGGGCGAGGTAAGAAAAACAAAACCAGGGAGACGCCACCATGGGATTACTCGACGGCAAGGTTGCGCTGATCACCGGCGCGGGCGGGGGGCTCGGTGAGGCCTACGCAAAGCTGTTCGCGCGGGAAGGGGCCTCCGTCGTCGTCAACGACCTCGGCGGACCTCGTGACGGCACCGGCGCCGACACATCGATGGCGCAGCTCGTGGTAGACGCGATCAAGGCCGAGGGCGGCAAGGCGGTCGCCAACGGCGCCGACATCTCCACCATGGAAGGCGGCCAGTCGGTGTTCGACGACGCCATCAAGCATTTCGGCCGTGCCGACATCCTCGTCAACAATGCCGGCATTCTGCGCGACCAGACCTTCGCCAAGGCCTCTGAGTCCGACTGGGACAAGGTCATCAAGGTGCATCTGAAGGGCACCTTTTGTTGCACCATGCCGGTGTTTCGCTGGATGCGGGAAAACGGCGGCGGCGTCATCGTCAACACCTCCTCGACCTCGGGCCTGATCGGCAATTTCGGCCAGAGCAATTACGGCGCGGCCAAGGGCGGCATCTGGGGCCTGTCCAACGTGCTGGCGATCGAGGGGCGCAAATACAACATCCGGATCTGGACGCTTGCGCCGGGCGCGCTGACCCGCATGACCGCAGACCTGCCCCGCTATAAGGAGAACCCCGGTGCGGCGCTGGGGCCGGACGGCATCGCGCCGGCCGTGCTATACATGGTCAGCGACTTGTCGGGCGACCAGACCGGCAAGGTGCTGGGCGTGTCCGGGCCCCGCGGCGTGCGCGAAATGCGGATGATGGAAATGGACGGCTGGAAGCCGCCGCACACGGCCTGGAAGGCCCAGGACATCGCCGATCATGCCAAGGAGATCTTCTTCTCCGAAGAGCAGATCAAGATGGGGGCGCGGCGGTTTTGACAGGCCGTCATCCCGGGGCACACGAAGCGTGAGCCCGGGATCCATGGTACAGCACGCGCAGCAGATAAATGGATTCCGGGCTCGTGCTTTGCACGCCCCGGAATGACCGAGGAAGAGAGACCCAATGAAACTCACCGCCGACGCCAAGGGCACCTTCGCAATCGCGCCGACGCCGTTCCACGATGACGGCCGGATCGACGAGCGCTCCATCGACCGCCTGACCGATTTCTACGAGGAGGTCGGCTGCGACGGCGTCACGGTGCTGGGCATCCTCGGTGAGGCGCCGAAGCTCGATGCCGCCGAGGCCGAGCGGGTAGCGGTACGCTTCGTCAAGCGCGCCAAGACAATGCAGGTGATCGTCGGCGTCTCCGCGCCGGGTTTTGCCACCATGCGCTCGCTGGCGAAGGCATCGATGGAGGCCGGTGCAGCCGGTGTGATGATCGCGCCGCCGCCGTCGTTGAGGACCGACGACCAGATCATCGGTTATTACAAGCAGGCGGCCGAGGCGATCGGCCCCGACGTGCCCTGGGTGCTCCAGGACTATCCGCTGACCTTGTCGGTGGTGTTCACCCCTGCCGTGATCCGCAAGATCGTCATGGACAATCCGAACTGCGTCATGCTCAAGCACGAGGACTGGCCGGGGCTGGAAAAGATCTCGACGCTGCGCAATTTCCAGAAGGACGGCTCGCTGCGGCCGCTCTCGATCCTCTGCGGCAATGGCGGGCTCTTTCTCGACTTCGAGATGGAGCGCGGCGCCGACGGCGCCATGACGGGCTACGCTTTTCCCGAGCTTCTGATCGACGTCGTGCGCCTTTCGAAGGAAGGCAAGCGCGACGCCGCCCATGATCTGTTCGACGCACATCTGCCGCTGATCCGCTACGAGCAGCAGCCGGGCGCGGGCCTCGCCGTGCGCAAATACGTGCTGCAGAAGCGCGGCATCATCGCCTCCAGCGCCCAGCGCAAGCCCGGCGCCACCATTACGCCTGCGGCGAAGGCAGAGGTCGAGTACCTGCTGTCGCGCGTCGCCCGAATCGACAAGCGCGCCAATCTCGGTCCGCAATCCAGCGCGGCAGGTTAGTCGAATGGCCGAGGCATCAGCATCACGCCCTGCGTCGACGATCCTCCTGCTGCGCGACGGCGTGAAGGTCGACGGCAAGAGCCGCGACGAAATTGAAGTCTTCATGATGGTCCGCCATCATCAGATCGAGTTCAATTCGGGCGCGCTGGTGTTTCCCGGCGGCAGCGTCGATGCCGGCGATCAGGAGATCGTCAAGCGCTCCGACCTGTATTCGGGCGGCGAGGGCTTGAACGAAGCAGACCGCGGTTTTCGGATCGCCGCGATCCGCGAGACCTTTGAGGAAAGCGGCATCCTGCTGGCGCGCTCGAAAGACTCGGGTACACCTGTTGACGCCAAGCGCGCCGGCGAGATCGCCGATGCGCATCGCGTCGCGCTCAACGAGCACAAGATCAGCTTCCTGAGCATACTGGCCGACAACGGACTTCAGCTCGCTCTCGATACGCTCGTGCCTTACGCGCACTGGATCACGCCCGAGGGCATGCCAAAACGTTTCGACACCTGGTTCTTCCTTGCGGCGGCACCGCCCGACCAGCTCGGCGCGCATGACGGCCGGGAGTCGACCGATTCGATCTGGGTCTCGCCGCGGGAGGCGGTGGAGGGCGGCGAGAGCGGCCGCTTCAAGCTGCCGTTCCCGACCACGCGCAATTTGATCCGGCTCGCCAAACAGGGCAGCGTGAGCGCCGCGCTCGAGCACGCCCGCGGGATGTCTGTCGTGACGGTGATGCCTGTCATGACCAAGACCGATACCGGCCGTCAGCTCCGCATTCCCCGCGAGGCCGGCTATGACGGCGAGGTGTTCGAGGTCGGGGCGATCGGCTAAGACACTTCGACACCAAGCGAAGTATCGGCGAGGGCAGACGCGCTAGGTTGCGTCCCTGACAACGGGACGGGACGCGCGATATGGCCAACCGGCAGGACAATCGGCAGAACAACAACATCGCCGTCGAGCTGGCGCTGCTGCTCGCGCTCGCGACGCTCTGGGGCGGCTCCTACACCTTCATCAAGCTCGGCGTCGCCACCATTCCGCCGATCACGCTGATCGCGGCGCGCACCACGATTGCGGGCCTGCTGCTGCTCGCGATCATGTGGGCGCGGGGCATCAGGATGCCGACGGATGCCGCGACCTGGCAACGCTTTGCCTTCCAGGCCGTGCTCAACAGCGTGATCCCCTGGACGTTGATCGCTTGGGGCGAGCGCCACGTCGATGCCGCGCTTGCGACCATTCTCAACTCGGCAGGCCCGATCTTCACCTTCCTGCTCACGGCGGTCGTGACGCGTCACGAGGCGACGACACCGCGCAAGCTGGTCGGCGTCGTTGCCGGCATGGCCGGCATCCTGCTGATCGTCGGCGTCGATGCCTTCCATGATGTCGGAAGCGGCCTCGTCGCGGAGGCCGCCATCGTTGCCGCCACCATCTGCTACGCCTGCGCCGCCATCTTCGGTCGCGGCTTCAAGGGCCTCGATCCCATGGCGCCCGCGGCCGGCTCGCTGCTGGCGGGGGCGGCGGCGCTGATCCCGGCTTCGCTGATCGTCGAGCAGCCCTGGACGCTGTCGCCCTCGCTGAGTTCCGTGCTGGCGCTGGTCGCGCTGGCGACCTTCTCGACCGCCGCGGCCTTCGCGATCTATTTCCGCCTGATCCAGACCCTGGGCTCGGTCGGCACCACCGCGCAGGCCTATCTCCGCGTGCCGATCGGGGTTGCCATCAGCGTCGCCTTCCTCGGCGAGAGCCTGAGCCGGACCGCCTGGATCGGCCTTGCCTGCGTCATCCTCGGCGTCGCCGCCATGACCATCCCGGCCCGGCGGCCGGCCGGCGTCAAAACGTCATAAAGCCGGGGCCAAGGAGGGCGGCAGGGCTTCAATATTAAGGATATTCGGCGGCCAGACGCATGTTCCCCCGGGACCGCAATACGTCGTATATTGGAGCTCCAATAGCCCGGTCCTCACATCACCAATGTCCGCCGAATTGACGCCGACCCCTGAGAAAAAGCGAACATTCTCGCTCTCCATCGGCCAGCTTACCTTCGGCAGCTTCCTTCTGGTGCTGGCGGTGATCATCGTCACCTCGACCGCGAGCGTGATCGCGATCCGGCACATCGACACGACCTTTGCCGAGCTGCAGCGGCTGCAGAGCGTCGGCGATCTCGCCGAGGACATCGACCGCCGCATGAACGAGCTGCGGCTCGCCGCGCGCGACTTCGTCACCGATCCCGGCGCCGGCATCCAGTTCAAGCAGGTGGGCGAGGCGGCCTCGACGCTCAGTGACATCCTGAAGAAGACCCGCATCGAGCTCGTGCCCGAGCAGCAGGACATGATCGACGGGGTCAGCGAGCGGCTTGCGACCTATCGCAGCGGCCTGGAGCGGATCTCGACCTTGATCGACCGCCGCGCCCAGCTGCTCGCCGGCCTGCCGCCGCTCCGCGATCAGTTCGACGCGGCTGTCTCCGGCACTGGGGACCGGGAGCTGGCGTCCCGCCTGTCGGAAGCGCAGAGCCGGATCGCGCTCGGTTTGCTTGCGCGCAACCCGTCCGCGGCCGAGCAGGCGGCGCAGAGCATGCGCGCGATGGGCGTCGCTGATCCCAAGCTCAGATCGGCCGTCAACGACTACGCCGAGGCGATCATCGCGGTCGCGGTCCGCGAACGGCAGATCGCCGACATTGACCGCGAGGTGCTGGGAACCGAGGGCCGGCTGATCGGCCGCGTCACCGAATTGCTGCGCGAGGTCAGCGCCCGGCGCGGCCACGTGCTGTCGCGCGACTTCGCCCGCACGCTGACGGAGGCGCGCTGGCAGAGCATCGTGCTCGGTACCATCGGCGTGCTGATCGGCATTCTCGCGGCCGGTTTCGTGGTGCGGCGGACGGTCCGTCCGCTCGCCCAGATCGCGCGGTCGATCCGCGCGCTCGCAGCTGGCGAGAAGAACACCTCGATCCCGTCCGCCGACCTCGACAATGAGATCGGCGACATTGCGCGGGCAGCCGAAGTGTTCCGCCGCGCGCTGGAAGAGGCCGACACGGCGCGCGAGGCGGCGGTGCGCGCACTGACCGAGCAGCGCCTCGCCGAAGAGAGCTATCGGAAACTGTTCGAGGGCTCGGTCGATGGCATCTATGTCACGACGCCTGCCGGCGACCTCCTCAACGCCAATCCGGCGCTGGCGCGGATGATGGGCTACGATAGCCCGCAGCAGCTGATCGACAGCATCAACGACATCGCCCACACCATCTACGTCCATCCCGAGGCGCGCGTCGAATATCAGCGGTTGATGGCACGCGACGGCATGGTGCGCGAGTTCGAGTACCAGGTGCGTCAGCGCGGCGGCGACATCCTGTGGCTGTCCGACAGTGCCACCGGCGTCCGCGACGACGCCGGCAACATCGTCCGCTACGAGGGCACGCTGCGCGACATCACCGACCAGAAGCGCGCGGAAGACGCCATCGCTGAAGGACGGCGCCTGCTCCAGCAGGTCATCGACACCGTGCCCGCGGTCATCAACGTCAAGGACCGCGACCTGCGCTACGTGCTGATGAACCGCTACATGGCCGGCATCTTCGGAATCGAGCCCGGCGATGCGCTCGGCCGCACCACGGCCGACCTGATGTCTCGCTACGGCGCGGCCAAGTCCGACGAGAGCGACAAGCGCGTGCTGACGCTGCGAAAAGGTCTCGGCTTCTACGAAGAGGAGTACATTGATTCTTCCGGCCACATGCGGCAATGGCTCGTCAACAAGCTGCCGCTGCTCGATGCCGAAGGCGAGATCGAGCGGATCGTCACCGTGGCGCTCGACATCGGCGAGCGCAAGCGCGGCGAGCAGGAGATGCGGAAAGCCAAGGAATCCGCCGAGACCGCGCTGCGCAATCTGCGCGAGACCCAGGCCTCGCTGATCGAGGCGGAGAAGCTGGCGGCGCTCGGGCGCCTCGTCGCCGGCGTCGCGCACGAAGTCAACAATCCCGTCGGCATCAGCCTCACGGTCGCCTCCGCGCTGGAGCGCAAGACCGCGATGTTCACCGCCGAGGTCGAGCGTGGCGAGCTGCGCCGCTCCGCGCTCAACGACTTCCTCCACACCAGCCGCGATGCGTCCTCGCAGCTCGTCTCCAATCTCAACCGCGCCGCCGAGCTGATCCAGTCGTTCAAGCAGGTCGCCGCCGACCGCAACTATTCGGACCAGCGCAGCTTCGATCTCGGTGACCTCACCGAGCAGGTGGTGATGAGTCTGCGGCCGGGCCTGCGCAAGCACAATCTGACACTCAACGTCGAGTGCCAGCCTGATCTGACCATGAACAGCTATCCCGGACCGTACGGCCAGGTGCTGACCAATCTGTTTCTCAACGCGGTGGCGCACGCCTTCCCGGACGGCCGGCCGGGGACCATCGACATCCAGGTGCGCGAGTCCGGCAAGGACAATGTCGAGATCATCTTCTCTGACAATGGTTGCGGCATGTCGCTCGACGTCCGTCGCCGTGCCTTCGATCCGTTCTTCACGACGCGCCGCGACCAGGGCGGCACCGGTCTCGGGCTGCACATCGTCTACAGCATCGTCACGAACAGGCTCGGCGGACGGCTCGATCTGGATTCCGAACCGGGCAGCGGCACACGCATCCAGATCATCCTGCCGCGCGTGGCGCCGCTCGAGCAGGCCGCGGAATAGCTCGAGCATTTTCGAGCGAACTAGATGCCGGTCCGCGTGAAGAAAACCCGTCGAAACAACAATTGAGAGATTCAGTTCTGATTCAATCAGAACCGAAGCTCTAGTCGGCCTCCGCAAGCTTGTGCAGCGTTGCGCCGAAAATCTGGCTGGCCTTGCCGACCAGCGCGGTGCCCGTCATGTCCCCGCGCGTCTCTGTGAAGGTGCCGCTGACGCCGATGCCGACCGCGGCAGGCCCGCCGAACAGCGGATTGTCGTCACCCCGCGGCGAGGTGTGACGCTGGACCAGCACCTCGCCCTTGAAGGTGTTGTCCTTCACCGTGTAGCTGCCGGTGTAATAGAGGTAGGCATCGCCGCCAAGAATCTTGCCGTCGCGAAAAAGAATCACGCCGCTGCCCTTGCCGACCCGACCATCGAGCAGGTTCACGTGAATCGAATAGAGGCCGTTCTTCATAACGTCCCGAGGCCGGCCGCCATCGCCCAATGGCGTAACCGGTAGGGCATTTATGCCAAAGGGCATGCGCCCACGCAACGCGGGAGTTTGGCCGCCGGCCTTGCGAGCCTGCCCGTGAGCCGTAGTTGTCCCGACTTGTCTATGACACCGCCATGACCGTCTGATCATGAAGCGAGGCCAGTCGTTGCGAATCAAGTTGGCCCGCGAAATGCATAACCATTGTTGCACTGGCCGCGGGGTGCTGGAGCAAGACAAACGTGAGCAACTGGATCGATTCCGGCGGCGAGAAGCCGCGTCTGTACAGTGTGCGTCCCACGATTTGCGAAACACGACAACGGCGGATTGGCGGCGCGGCACGCTGGCGAAGCGTGGCGAGCCTCGCTTGCGTCCTGGCCCTGATAGCACTCGCAGCCCCGATCGGGCACGCGCGCGACCGCGGCCAATTCGTCAACACCAATGCCGAATTGAAGGCCTGGTTCGACGGACTGCGAAGCGGCAAGGGGCCGTGCTGCTCCGACGCAGACGGCTCGGCGCTCTCGGATACCGACTGGGACAGCAAGGACGGGCACTATCGGGTCCGCGTCCCGCGCTATGGCTACGTGATCGACGGCCGGCCGCAGGAGCTCGTCTGGGTCGAGGTGCCCGAGGAGGCCGTGATCTCGGAGCCGAACCGGGTGGGGCGCACCATGGTCTGGCCGATCTACGGCTACATGGGCGTCGCCATTCGCTGCTTCATGCCCGGTAGCATGACTTAGGCGCACCGGGCGGCACATGACCGGTGAGCCGATGCGGCTCGCGCGGTATCAGGTATATTTCTTGTCGCGCTCGAGCAGCTCGATGGAGATGCCTTCGGGGCCGCGGATGAAGCAGATGCGCACGCCGGGGCGGATCGTGGTCGGTTCGCGCGTGAAGGTGACGCCCTTGGCCTTGATCTCGGCGGCGACGGCGTCGATGTCCTTCACCGTGAGACCGAAATGGTCGAGGCCCTGATGCGGGTGCGGCGGCGGCGGGTTGACCGCGTTGTCGCCCTCGAGTGGCGCGATGAAGATCCTTGCGCCTCCAAGGTTCACGTCGATCCGCCCGGGTGCTTGCACGATCTCGCCACCAAGGATGTCCCGCAGCCAGGCCGCCGTGGCCTCCGGATCAGGGCTGCGCAGATGGACGTGGTCCCAAGTGACGACTGGCATTTCATGTTCTCCCGACGGGTCTTGATGTTGCAGCGCATGTTAGCGGCCTCGGCCGGTGACCGCCACCGCTCTTGCCGACTCGACAGCTGCGCGGGAACCTTAGTTCGTCTTCCGGATTAAGGTAAGCAGTGGCCGAATCCGTTGTCGAACGTGTTTCCGCGGGGATCGGTGAGGCAGCCATGAACGCTGGGTTTGACCGCATCGGGTTAGGGCGTTTCGCCGGGACCGGCGAACGACTGGTGTGGGCGGTGACGATCGCGAGCGTTTCATTTGGGCGAGGCCTGCTGTGGCTGTTGGCGGCCATCATCGTCGGTTGCGGCACCTGGATGCTGCTCCCTGTTTCCAGAGGCAACAGTGCCGAACCGGTGAGGTCTGACGTGGCAGCCGTCGAGACGGCTCCTTCGCGCGATGTGGCCGCCGTGTCGTCGCCATCCGAAGCTCAGATTCCGACAATGGCAGAACTCGGTCGGATCAGGATTTCATCCCAGACCTGGCGCCGCGGCGGCCTTGGCTCCAAGGCGCTGGTGACGCTCACGCTGCGCAACGACAACGACTATGCCGTCAAGGATGTCGAGATCGTCTGCGCTTTTGCGCGGCGCGATGGTAGTCATCTCACCGACCGCAGCCGCGTTCTGGCTGATACGGTCGGCATGAAGAGCCGCAAGACTTTTGCGCGCATTCCCGTCGGCTTCGTCAACGTGAATGCCGATCAGGCAAAGTGTTCGCTTGTGGCAGCACGTCGGACATAAGGCCGGCATTGCCTGATAGCGGAAAAGTTACTGTCCCGGGGACTTGGCCAAGAAACTTGGCGTCGCCATTTGAACCGAACGGCTGGGCCAGGAACCAATTAAATGATCGCCTGTTAAGGTGGAGAGCCCACGCGGGGATGCGGGGGGCGGAGCGTGGCCAATGCCCATCTTTCGGTATTTCTTCTTTGTCGGTGGAGCCTTGCTGGCACTGCTGTTCGCGGCGAACTACGTTCTGCCGACTTCGCCTGTGACGCAGGCTATCGCAACAGCAAGCAACGAGCAGCCGTTGATCCGGATCCGGTCCGATCGCCACCTGCCGGAGCGAATTGTGCTCGACACCAGTCAGCCGACGCTTGCCGCCCCTGCGGTGAGGATCGCCGCAGTCGCGGCTCCCCAGCCGGCCGTGGAGGGCATGTCACCGGCTTTGGCCGAGATATCAGCCAAGGCGCCGGTCCGCGAGACGTTCGCTCAATTCACGCCGGCCGCGAAGGCCGATACCGCTGCGGCCAAGAAGACCGAAGCCAAGACGCAGATTCAGGCGCAGGCCCAGCTTCCTCAGGCTCAGCCCCCTCAGAGCCAGGCGCAGCAGCCCAAGCGCAAGCTCGCCAGGACGCATCCGGTGCCGCAGCAAGGTCGCCCGATGATGGTGATGGCCCAGCAGCCGCATTTCGGCTTCTTCAACAGCACTTGGTAAGATCAGGTCCGCCCCCCTCTCGAATCGGGGCGGGAAGGGCTTTTTATTGGCCGGTCTCTCTGCTAATTCGAACCCATCCGAACGTCGTCCGGCCTGCTGGCTCGCCAGCAGCGATCTGAGGCGTGTCGGCTGCGGCCCAATGTCGGGGCCAGGGCGCTCGTAGCTCAGCTGGATAGAGCATCGGATTTCGATTCCGAGGGTCGGGAGTTCGAATCTCTCCGAGCGCGCCACTTCCGGATATGTTCCGCTCACAACGACGACCGCCGCGGCGGCCTGCCCCCGTCAGCCAGCCGTCGGACCGGCTTGCCGGCCTCGTGCCAGCGTGTCGGACGGCGCTTCGTGGAAGATCGCGCGGTAAGCTGCGGAAAACTCCCCCAAATGGTGAAAGCCTTGGGCGCGCGCGCATGTGGCGACGGTGGCGCCGCTGCCCTTGAGAAGGCGAGACCGGGTCGCCCACAATTTTTTCAGGCGAATGTACTGGTGCAGGCTCATGCCACGCACTTTGCTGACGGCGCCGCCGAGCGTCCGGATCGAGACGCCAAACTCGCCGGCGAGATCGGCGGTATAGATCGGAGCAGTCGGATGTGCTGCGACGTAGTCGTCGATCCGTTGCACAAGTTTGATCGACCGCTCGCCCTGGACGGAGGCACTCCGGTCCGAGAGCGAATCGATGCGAAACAGATCGTCGAGCGCGAGCAGCAGGCCTTCCTGGAGATGGGCGGCGACCTCGGTCGTTTCGAACAGGGCCGGCTGCACCGACGCGGTACGCAGAATGTCGAACAGGAGCTGGCGTATGTGAAGCAAAGCGGGGCGGTTCGCGCTATAGGCCCGCAACTCGTCCGCCTGATCGAACCAGCCCCGGTCACTCAGGCCGAGTGAGAAGATGATCATCGCATGATGATTGGTCCGGCGCTCGACGAAATGGCATTCATCGCTGCCTCGGAGCGCGATGAAGAAACGCGCGTCCAGATCCATGCCCTTGGAATTGACCTGAAGGTCGTCCGTCATGGGCAGGATCACCATCCCGCCGGGCATCCGATAGGCGGCGTCGAGGATGCGCGCGAACGAGCGCATCATGACGATGCGGCAGCCGGGCAGGGAGACGACAGCGCGAGCCGCTGCGAAACTCCGAACGTCGAGCGGAATGCTTCTCGCATCCTCCATCGACTCGACCGGCCGAAACGCATCGACGTCGGCAAAGCCAATCAATTGAAGCGCCGAGGATGGGGCGAGGGCGTCGAACAACATGCGTATGGCCCGCTGTCGCAATGTGACAATCAAATGAACGTCAGTACATCGCCATCAATGGCGAAACATCGCGCTTCAGTAAACCGGATTCCAGGCCGTAGTATTGCGGACATCATGGCATGAGCCCGGCGGATCGATGTCGCCGTCAACGGTCCCGAGTCATCGGCTGGCCGGAAGCGAGGTCGATGAAATGCAGCCGCGTGCAGGCGGGACAGGCGAAGGAGGCAAAGCTCTGGGCCTCCTGTCTCTGTTGCTTCTCAAGATGTGTCTGCACGTTCATGCCCGTCTGGGGACATCGAAAAACGATCAAATCGACCATCGTCGGAGAATGACGGCGTCGCGGATTTCGTCTTTGATCTAGATCAGTTTTGGAATGACTCCAGACCAGCATCCTTGATCTCGCAAAAAGCGAAGGGGCCCCGGAGGGCCCCTTTAGAATCACCAGCGGCGGTAGCGAGGTCCGTAATAGCGAGGGCCGCCATAAAAGCGCGGTGCATATCGGGGACCGTAGTAGGGCCGCGGCGCGTAATATCCATAGTAGTTCGGACGCCAGAAACAGCGTCCCCAGGCGTCACAGACCATGCGGACCTGCTCGACGTCGGAAACCTGCGGCGTCGCAGGAGCAGGCGCGATGGGCATGGCGGACGCCGCCGGTGATGCGACCATCGCACCCAGCAGGGTCGCGGCGACGAGGCCAATTCTAAGCTTCATGATGTCTTTCTCCGCTTACGCAATACAGGGATATCGAAGTTTGTTCTGATCAAATTGTGGCGGGACCGAAATGTAATGCTGATGAACAGGTCTTCAGCCAGCCCGCCGCAGGCCTGACCTTTAGCTCCGCCAGACTATCGCAGGTTCGCGCTCTTGACCAATGCTGTGCTTGCGTTGCGCTCCGCAGGACATGGCCGCCATCCTTGATCGCGCGCAACTCATCGGTGCAGCTTCGTCCCTAAGCTTGGCGTCGTGGCCAGCCTTTCGAGCATTTCGAAGAGCAGGCTCGCGAGGTCGCTTTGGAGCTGTGCAATGGACAAAATGAGAATCGACAAGGGTGACTGGCTGGTCGTGTGCGACGGGCGCAAGGCGCTCATTCTGGAAAACCTCGGCGACGGGATGTTTCCGAACCTCCACATCAGGGAGGTGCACGAGCAGCCCAATCCCTCGACCGGTGCACAAGGGACCGACGCGCCGGGCAGGCTTCATGGCGCGGCCGGCACGCGCAGCTCGGTGGAGCAGACGGATTGGCACGACGAGGCCGAGCGCGCCTTCCTGCGCGGCCTGGCCGGACGGCTCGATGCCGCCGTCAGCTCAGGCGAGACCTCGGCCTTGACCATGGTGGCCTCGCCGCGAGCCCTCGGGATGATTCGCGCCGATTATTCGGACGTGGTGCGCAAGGCTCTCCAGGGCGAGGTCGGCAAGGACCTCGTCAAACTGCCGGTCTACGAGATCGAGAAGCAATTGCTGCTGTCGGGCACCGCCAAATAGCCGCCCCTCCCGCAGAGGACGCGCCTGCGCCCCTCAGAAGCAGGGGTGCCGGCGGCGGTCCTGGCCGACATAGGCGGCTGCGCTCTGGTAGCAATGGTTGGTCGATGGGCCGTCGTAAAAGGCGAACGTCCCGGGCGTGATGCCGGGCCCGTAATTGTGCAGATAGCTGATCGGGTAGGGCAGCGGGTTCGTGTAGTGGCGGTGATACCGGTGATGTCCCCGCGCCTCTGCGAGGCTAGGGGCAAGGATTGCGGCCGACAGGGCAGCAATCGCGGCTACAAGCTTCAACTTGCTCATCTCGAATCTCCGGAACCCGCACGAATAGGTCAGCCGTTTATAGCCAGTTCGAGCGGCCGGAACACCCGTCTGCAGCCCGGAAATCGGGGCCAATCCCGCAGATTTCCGGGTGGGTGTGACAGAATTGCCGGTTCTGTGGCCCAGACTTGCCCATTTTTGGCCTTTTCGAGATGCTTAACGAATTCCCCACACAAGTGTGACCAAAGAGAATTAGCTCAAGACTCCTGTTGCCGGCTTCGTGGGGTCCATAGGCCGGTCCATTCCTGAAGGCTTTCGCCGTCACCTCGCCATGCGCATCACGCTTCTGAGCCTGCTGTTGCTCTCGGTCGTCGCCGCCACGCCGGCGCGGGCCGAACTGCACATCACCCGCGACCACGGCGGCTATGTCGAGGAGTACAAGGCCAAGTACAAGCGCGTCCGCGAGAAGGGCGAGCGCGTCATCATCGACGGCATCTGCAACTCGGCCTGCACCCTGGTGCTCGGCATCGTGCCGATGAACAAGATCTGCGTGACGCCGCGCGCCAGCCTCGGCTTCCACCAGGCCTACTACGACAAGGCCTTCACCTTCGGCATCAAGGTCACCAGCGCGGAGGGGACGTCCGACCTGATGGCCTATTACCCCGACACGGTGAAGGACTGGATCCGCCGCAATGGCGGGCTCACCACCGACATGAAAAAGATCAAGAACGGCGTCGAGCTCTGGAAGATCATCGATCCCTGTCCGGACGAATGGTGAGCGGCTGAGCCGTCCGGTCCATCGCAGCGCAGCATCGTCCGGACGGCACTGGCCGAAATTCGCATTGCCGCATTGGCCCCCGGTGGGGCAATGAGGGCGGCAATGAACCATAATCAAGAAGCCCTGACCGCCCGTGCCGCGCCGATCCTGTTCGTCCTGCTCTGGAGCACGGGCTTCATCGGCACCAAATACGTCGTCAACAATGCCGATCCCTTGACCTACCTCGCCATCCGCATGGCGTTCGTGGTTGGTCTGATGGCAATCATCGTCGCGATTGCGCGACCGAAATGGCCGGACCGTATCGGCATCGCGCACAGCGCGGTCGCCGGCATTCTCGTCCATGGCTTCTATCTCGGCGGCACCGCAATCGCGATTGCTCACTCGATTCCGGCCGGGCTCTCCGCGCTCATTCCGGGCCTCCAGCCGATCCTGACCTCGACCATCGCCAACCGATGGCTCGGGGAGAAGGTGACGCCGGTGCAATGGGCGGGGCTCGTGCTTGGCCTCGGCGGCGTGGTGCTGATCCTGCACGGCCGTCCCATGACCGGCGAAGCCGGGCTCGGCTGGCTCGCCTCCGTGGTCTCGCTGATCAGCATCACGCTCGGCACGCTCTATCAGCGCCGCTACTGCAACCACATCGACTGGCGCGCCGGCAATCTCGTGCAGTACGTGTCCGTCACGATCTTCTTCGCGATCGGCGCGTTCCTGTTCGAGGACCGCGTGGTGCACTGGACGCGCGAGTTCATGCTCGCGCTGGCCTGGCTCGCCGTGGCGCTTTCGATCGGGTCGATCGGGCTGCTGTACTGGCTGATCCGCCACGCCGCCGCCACGTCTGTTGCAAGCCTGTTCTATCTGGTGCCCGCCGTGACGGCGCTGATGGCTTATCTGCTGTTCGGAGAAATGCTCGATGCGCTGGCGATCACGGGCATGGTGATGTGCGCAGCCGCGGTGTTCGTGGTCAACCGACGCTTTTAGGACCGGCGAGCCGGGCCGCCGGAATACATCCCTGACGTGTGGGGTGCGTTCGTGTTAGGCTTGGGGCATTTCAGCCTCCTTTCACGCGGTGATTTCCATGAAGAATGCGCGTCGTGCACCGCTCGGCAGATCTCTGAAGCCAGTCCGCATTGCCTGCATCAATTATGCATAGGAGATGATGAGCGAGCGGATGATGGCGCGGCTCACGGCCGCGCTGTAGAAATGCTATGACGAGCACTTCCTGCCGGTCTGGGCCTACCCCGTCGATCTCGACGTTACCCGCAAGCCGAAGCCCGCCGACTGGCAGCTGGTCTATTTCAACGATGCGACCCACAAGAATTTCCTCGGGCGGCATGAATTGACGCATCGGGGACAGCCGATCTCGAAGATCTTCGTCAAGGCGCTGGGCGACGAGCCCGTCAGCGTGGCAGCCTCGCATGAGCTGTTCGAGACGGTGCTCGACCCCATGGCCAATCTGTGGGCCGACAAGACCCGGCACACCCAATATGCCTACGAGGTCTGCGACGCAGTCGAAGAGGACGCCTTCGTCGTCATCGGCTTCCCGATGTCGAACTTCGTCTATCCCTCCTGGTTCGTACCCTTCAAGCATCCCCGCGGCACGAGTTCGACCACATGGGATCGCTCAAGGAGCCGTTCTCGATGACCGAGGGCGGCCACGTCATCAAGAAGGTGAACGGCAGGAGATTGATCAAGCAGTTCGGCTCACCCGAGAAACGGCGGCGCTTCAACGCCGAGGACCGGCGCGGCCATCGCAGCGAATTTCGCGATCCGCAAGGCGAGCATCACCCGGGCCGGCGCGCAGCCAAGCGGCGAGGGTAGGGTATCGCTGGAGCCGTCTCCGGGCGCGTCCGCCCCCGGAGACTTCAGCGTTGCGATCAGCGCTTGGCCTTCTTTTTCGACTTGGCAGCTTTCTTGGTGGCCTTCTTTGCTGTCTTCTTGGCCGCCTTCTTCGACGACTTCTTTGCAGCTTTCTTCGAACTCTTCTTGGCCGCCTTCTTCGAAGTTTTCTTCGGAGCCTTCTTCGCAGCCTTTTTGGCTTTCTTCTTGGAAGCCTTCTTCGGCGCTACTTTCTTCGCAGCCTTCTTGGCGGCTTTCCTGACCTTCTTCACCGCAGTGACAGCGGCGTCCTTGGTCGCTTCCACGGCGGTGGTGATCGTGTCCATCGCCTGTTCGGTGATCGGCTTGTCGTCGTCCATATCGTCCCCCACGGTTTGCATGGAGCGATGACGATAGCGCGTTTCATAATTGTGTCAAAGCAACGCTCAACCTTTGCGGATCTTTGCGTAGGCGGCGAGCGCGCGCTCTCGTCCCTTGGAATGATCGACGATCGGCTGCGGATAGCTCTTGCCGAGCGTGACGCCGGCGCTCGCAAGCTCGATCGGCGTCGTCTGCCAGGGCTGGTGGATGAGCTTGGCTGGCGCATCCTTCAACTCGGGCACCCACCGTCGCACATAGGCTCCATCCGGGTCGAACTTCTCGCCCTGGAGCACCGGATTGAACACGCGGAAATAGGGCGCCGCGTCGGCGCCGCAGCCGGCGACCCACTGCCAGTTGGCGGGATTGCTGCCGGCATCCGCATCGACCAGCGTGTCCCAAAACCAGCTCTCGCCGGCGCGCCAGTCGATCAGGAGGTGCTTGACCAGGAACGAGGCGACGACCATTCGCACCCGGTTGTGCATCACGCCAGTGTGCCAGAGCTCGCGCAGGCCGGCGTCGACGATGGGATAGCCGGTGCGGCCGTGCTGCCAGGCGGCGAGCGCCTTGGCGTCGGGCTTCCATGGGAAGCCGTCGAAATTCGTTTGCAGGTTTTCGGTGGCAAGGTTGGGATGGTCGTGCAGCAGGTGCCGGCAGAACTCACGCCAGCCGAGCTCGCTCAGGAACTTGTCGATGCCGGATCCGATCGCGGGATTTTCTGCCGCGGCGAACCGCGCGGCGTGCCAGACCTGGCGCGGGCTGAGCTCGCCGAACCTCAAATGCGGTGACAAATGTGAGGTGCCCTCCCGGTCCGGGTGGTCGCGGTCGCCGACATAGCCGCGTGCGGTGTGCTTGAGGAAGTCGCGCAGGCGGGCGCGGGCGGAGGCTTCGCCGGGGGTCCATGTCTCGCGCAGGCCGCCGGCCCAGTCGGGCTTGCCGGGCTCGAGCTTCCAGGTCTCCAGCGCGTCGCTGGCGACCGTCGGCGCCGGACGCAGCTCCTTCGGCGCCGGCAGGGGCTTCGGCGGATCGCCGAGCGCCAGCACGCGCCGCCAGAATGGTGTGAACACGCGCAAGCCGCGGCCTTCCTTGTTGCGGATTGCCGCGGGCGGGACGAGCAAGTCGCCCGGGAAACTTTGCGAGTCCACGCCGAGCTTTGCCAGCGCTGCTTCGAGCTGCCGCTCGATCGCCTGATGCGGCGCCTGTGCGATGCCGTTCCAGTAGACGGTGCGGGCTTCGCTGTCGCGGACCACCTCCGCGATCACCCTGACCGCCGGCCCCTTGCGCAGGATCAGAGATCCGCCGCGGGTAGCAATCTCGGCGCCGAGCGCCCGCAGCGACTGCGCCAGCCACCAGCGAGCCGCGGCGCCCGGCGCTCGCCCGGCCGCGTCGTCCAGCACATAGAGGCAGATCACCGGCGCGCCGGTCTTCAGAGCCGCCTTGGCGGCAGCGTGGAGAGCGGGATGGTCGGACAGGCGGAGGTCATCGCGAAACCAGACGATGATGGGCGGAGCGCTTGGCGTAGTCCTTTGCGTAGTTCTGGGCGTGGTCAGGATGTCCTCGTTAACAATTTCGAAAGCATGTCGCGGGGCGTCGATTGGAACCGCCGTTAATGTGACCGTAAGCCGATTGCATGAATATGCAGGAATTACAGGAGTCATTCCATTCATGTCCGACCTTGCAACGGCAAAGTTTCTGCCGCAATTCAAACTTGGCACCAAGGCGCTCCTCTGCGCGGTGCTGCTGATCGCCATGAATACGGCGCTCGTGGTCGGCGCCGGCTATTGGTCGCTCAGCTCCGCTTTCAACGATCGTGCGCTCCGCGACATCGAAGTGAGTTTGCGCACGCTGGCGCTGGCCTTTGCCGAAATCGTTCCGGATGCGAAGATCACGATGCGGGATGGCGCGGTCGCGCGCGCCGAGATTCCCAAGATGCCGGAATTTAGGGATCACGCCATCGTCGATCGCGCGGTGTCCTATGTCGGCGGCAACGCCACCCTGTTCGTATTCGACGATGCGAGCGGGCAGTTCGTGCGGCGCTCGACCAACGTGAAGAAGGAAAATGGCGACCGCGCCGTCGGGACCCAGCTTGCCGCCGATCATCCGGCGCAGGCGCTGCTGCGTCGTGGCGAGGCCTACAAGGGCCCGGCCACGCTGTTCGGCAAGACCTTCATGACCGCCTATTTCCCGATCGCCGACGCCAGCGGCAAGGTCGCCGGCATCCTCTATGTCGGCATCCCGATGGCCCAGTTCGAGAGCATGCTGGCCCACACGATCGAAAGCATGGCGATCGCCGCCGGGCTCGCCGCGCTGCTGGTGCTGGTCCTGACCTTGCTGGTCGTCCGCCGCGTCACCAAGCCGCTCACCTCCGTGACGCGCTCGCTGACCGCGCTCGCCGAAGGCCAGAGCGACGTCGAGATCGATTGCGAGGATCGAGGCGACGAGATCGGCGAGATCGCCCGCACGGTCGCGGTGTTCAGGAGCAATTCGCAGGAGCGGGCGCGGATGCGCGGCGAGCAGGCGGCCGCTTCGGCTGCAGCCGCCGAGCAGCGCAAATCCGACCTGCGCAATTTCGTCGAAGAGTTCCGCGGCGGTGTCGGCGGCATTCTCGACAAGGTGCTGACATCGTCAGGCGAATTCGAGCGGACTGCGCGGCAGCTCACCGACACCGCGCGCTCGACCGCCGATCTGTCGGCGCGCTCGGCCGGAGCTTCCGAAAACGCCTCCGAGCACGTGCGTTCGGCGGCGTCGGCCTCGGACGAGCTGTCTCAATCGATCTCTGAAATCACCCGGCGCGTGCAGGAATCGAACGTCATTTCCGCTGAGGCCGTGCGGCAGGCCGAGGCGACCGATCAGCGCATCGCGCAGCTCTCCGAGGCGGGCGCGCGCATCGGCGATGTCGTCAAGCTGATCACCTCGATCGCCGAGCAGACCAACCTGCTGGCACTGAACGCGACCATCGAGGCCGCGCGCGCGGGCGATGCCGGCCGCGGTTTTGCGGTGGTGGCCCAGGAGGTCAAGACGCTCGCCGGCCAGACCGCCAAGGCGACCGACGAGATCTCGAACCAGATCGCCAGCATGCAGCTTGCGACCGAGGAATCGGTTGTCGCCATCAAGGCGATCAGCCAGACCATCGAGCGCATCAGCGGCATCGCCGGCTCGATTTCGGCTGCGGTCGAGCAGCAGAAGAGCGCGACCCAAAACATCGTCGCCAGTGTTCGCGCGGCGGTATCGGGCACGGCCGATGTCGCCGTCAACGTCCGTCAGGCCGCCGAGGGTGCGAACGAGACGGGTGAGACGTCCAGCCGGATGTTTGCCTCCGCCCAGGCGTTGTCGGGCGAGAGCCTGCATCTGAAGGCCGAGGTCGAGGGCTTCCTCGAACGCGTGCGCGCGGCGTAAGAGCTAACATCGTCATCCCGGGCGGCGCTGACGCATCGCCCGGAATGACAGTTGGGTTATTTCGGCTGCGGCACGATCCGGATGTAGGGCTTCGGCTCCTTCCAGCCTTGCGGGTAGATCGTCTTGGCCTCGTCATTGGAGACCGAGCCCGCGATGATGACGTCGTCACCCTGCGACCAGTCGGCCGGGGTCGCGACGCGGTGCTTGGCGGTGAGCTGGAGCGAGTCGATCACGCGGAGGATCTCCTGGAAGTTCCGGCCCGTCGTCATCGGATAGACCAGCACCAGCTTGATCTTCTTGTCCGGCCCGATGACGAAGACATTCCGAACAGTCTGGTTGTCGGCGGCGGTGCGGACAAGGGGATCGCCTGAGATGGCGGCCGGCAGCATGCCGTACAGCTTGGAGACGTTGTAATCGGTGTCGCCGATCATCGGATAGTTCGGGGCCGCGCCTTGCGTCTCCTTGATGTCCTCGGACCATTTGGCATGGCGGTCGACCGGATCAACCGAGAGGCCCATCAGCTTGACGCCACGCTTGTCGAATTCCGGCTTCAGCTTGGCGAGCGCGCCGAGCTCGGTCGTGCAAACCGGCGTGAAGTCCTTGGGGTGCGAGAACAGCAGCGCCCAGCTATTGCCGATCCAGTCGTGGAACTTGATCTTCCCTTCGGTGGTCTCGGCTTCGAAGTCGGGGGCGGTGGTGCCGATCGGAAGCGTCATGGTTCTACCTCATGCTATTGAATTTGCTTATGAATTCATCTTTGACCGTCGGGGCCAGTATAGGGGCTCCACGACCTCAAGTGAACGCTAACTGAACCGCTTCAAGTAAAATGTGAATTCCTTCTTCGAAGGCCTGATTTCCTAGCACCTTTTTGTTACAGCCGCGCCTGCGGCGAAACATCTCCACCGGGCTATACGGGCGCGATTGCCCCGAGAAAGCCTTTTATGACTCCCATCACGCTCGCCCGGCGCTTGCCAGAACCAAACTGGTCCTGACAGCGACCAATTGGCAACCATTGAGAAAAGTCGCGATCCCCGTACCGAATCATTAACCACCCCTTTACGCCGGCATGAAAATGCTGGCCGATCAGAAGAAATCTGGAAGTGAACTATGTCTGCCGCTGCGCATAAGTCTGTTGAGTCGCCGTCCCTCGAACCGTCCTGCCGCGATACCTCGGCCCATGCACTGACCATCGTGCGCGACGGCGTGATCACGGGCGAAGGCCCGACCACCAAGGGAAGGGTGCACTTCTCCCGCTCGCTCGATGCCGATGACACCGCCTGGTGCGCCCGCATCCTGACCGCCACAGCCGTCAACGACCAGCCGATCAGCCGCACTGAGGCCGAAGTGCTGTTCGAGATCAATGAAGCCGCAACCGAGCGCACCGATGGCGGCCGGTTCGACGATTTGCTTGCTAAGGCTGTGGCCCACTATGCCGCCAGCGCGTCTGGCCTGAAGGTGCCGCCGCGTAGCGTGGCGCTGTCGGCCGAGTCCGACATCGAGAGCTGGGCGCCGTCCTATGCCTCCAAGGTCAACAGCGAAATGCTCGAGTGGATCGCCGGCCAGATGCGCGGCAAACGCCACAACAACCGTCGCCTGATGGCGATGGTGGCGACCTTCCTGGGCGCCACCGCGCTGCCTCTGGCGGGCCAGCTGCCGAACGTGTTCGACATAGGCATGTAAGATTTTGGGCATGTAAGATTCTGCGCCTCTCACGAGGACGCATTTGAACGGCGGGGTTATTTCCCCGCCGTTTTTTGTTTGCCGGCGTCCGGCTCCAGCCCAAGCGTGCGGCCCGGGAAGCCGGCAGTGTCGAAATAGCGCTGGCTGCCGACGCGCTGGAAGTTCAGCACGGTCTGCAGGCCGTTCTCGGACTTCTTCGACTTCTCGACCCCCTTGTACGCCTTCGGCACGATGCCATTGGGCAACGCTTCCGACATCACGCGGCCGAGGAGGCCGCCGTTCTGCGATGCGCGCAGGCCGAGCAGCTGGGCGGCGGTCATGCCGACATCGGCATTGCTGACCGGAATATCGCTGACATAGCCGGCTTTGAAGTCCGGCCCGATCGCGGCCATGAAGTTCATGGTGTCGCCGCGGCTGAAGCTGCCATGCATGCCCTGGCCCTGGCGCAGCACGGAGTCGGCGACCTGCACCGAGCAGTTGGTCGGCGCCTCGCCGCAATCGCTGGCGTAGGAGCGGAAGTTGACGACGATCGCCGGCGTCGGCGTCGCCGCCTTGCCGCGCAGATTGATGCTCGACAGCGGCAGGGTGCCGGGGAAGCGGCCTAGCGAGTCGTCGACGAACAGGCCCGAGACGTAGTCTTGCTCGAGCAGCGTCTTGATGGTCCTGGCCGCCAGCTTCTTGTCCTTGTTCGGCAAATAGATCAGGTCGGAGCCGCCATTGGTGGCGACGACGAGATCGGGCTTTTCCGGATCCTTGCCGAGCACGCCGTTGCCGGCCTTGGGATGCTTGTTGCCCTCGACCTTGGCGTTCTTGTCGTTGGGATCGAACAGCGGCAGGTCGAGCGCCTTGGCAAGGTCGAGCGCCAGAAAGCCCATTGGCAAAAAGTCCTTCGGCGTGTCGTCATAGCTGAGCTTGGCCGAGGGGCTGGTTTTGCTTTCCTTGGAGATGGTCGAGAAGCCGTGGTCGGCCTGGACCATGATGTTGGTGTTGGCGGCAAGGCCGAGCTCGTCCAGCGCCTTGCGGAGCTGGGCGAGGTTGTTGTCGGCATTCTTGATGCCGGCCATCGAGGTCGGCCCGTTGATGCCGGGCATGATCTGGTTGAGGCTGTCGCCGGTGTTGTGCTGACTGCCGTCCGGGTCGCGCGACCAGAACACCAGCACGAACGGCTTGTTGCGCGCCTTGAACATCGGCAGCACGACCTTGGCCGCGACGTCGGCGAAATAGGCCTGCTGCGCGACATTGGCGACCGTGGTGCCCGGCGTCTTGGCATCGCCCGCCTTGGAGTTGTCGCCGCGCGGCGGCGTTGCGAGGGGCAGGCCGGCCTTGGTGAGAGCGGCCTTGACCTCGTCCGACAGCGCCACGCCATTTTTGCCGCCGGTGGCATCGTCGAACACGACCGAATGCAGGCCGGCCTTTTCGGGCTTGTCGGTGTGGTCGAACTGATAGGTCGGCCCATGCTTGCCGAGCGCGGCGGTGCTGTAGCCCTTGTCGCGGGCCAGCTTCAGGATCGTGTCTTCATTGAGATAGTCGCCCTTGAAATGCTCGTCGATGTCGCCGAGCACGGCGTCGTTCTCGATGAAGGGGACGACGGTCTCGCCGGCGGGCACCGAGGTATAGTTGGTCCAGATCGTGTTGGAGAACACGCCGGTGTCGCCGAGATAATGGCCGGTCGACATCGCCGAGCCGTTGGCCATGGTGAAGGTCGGGAATAGCGAGTGCGAATTCTTGAAATTGACGCCCTTGTCGCGGATTTCGGCCATTGCGGGGGCAGTCTCGGGTGTGACCTTCAGCGCGCGTAGACCGTCCGGAATGAACAGGATCAGGTTACGGGGCGTGTTGTTCTCGGCGGAGGCAGGTCCGGTCGAAAGTCCGGCGGACAACACTGTCAGTCCGGCTGACAGCAACACCAGTGAACGGCGCATCAAAATCTCTCCCTGCGAGGCGGCTTGGCCGCCAACCGCGGCCCCCGGTTCGTTTAGTTTCGCTGCATGACGGTTTTGTTACAAGAGCGGAGCGGCACGCAAAGAAGGGTGGCGGCCGCTCGCGTGTCCCGGACGCGCTGCAGC
>NZ_JBVVPC010000022.1:0-123361 GCF_055807355.1 Bradyrhizobium sp. Ken01 | reverse complement strand
CCGCCCGACATGATCATCATGCCGTCTTTCAGAACGCCCTCGAGAGCCGACTTGGCGTCGGGATAGACCTTGTTCATGCAAATTACCTTCGAGTGAACCTTCGGCTTGCAGGCGTCGCGCCTTAGTGGCGGCGATTATTAGGCGAAATCGTCCGAAGCCGTCAATGATACGGGGTTCTCCGCTCCGCCCCTGGGTGATAGAAGCTGCCCAAGCCATGGGCGCAACCGTTCCCGCGGCCTTGAAAGCGACAAGAAAACCCATCAAGTTGCGGCACTTAACACAATAGGTCTTGGGCGTGGGGCGCGCAGGTTTCCCGGCCCGCCTTCTGGCTCCAGCGACAACTCGATCAGGACATGCCATTGACCATGGCCCAAGGAATGAAGCGCCTCGGGACGCCGATCGCGGCGCTGCTCGGCGTGGCGCTCATCGCCCTGATCGCGACCTCATGGCTCATCAACCGCGACGCGCTGCGCAAGGCGGTGGAAACGCAGATCCGCGACGTCACGGGGCTCGAGGTCAATGTCGCAGGCGCGATCGATATTTCCGTGCTGCCGGCAAGCTACATCTCCTTCCATGACGTCGGTCTGAAGGGCGGCGGGACCAGCGACCCCGCGCTCCATGTCGACGTGCTTACCGCGAACCTGCGGCTGCTGCCGCTGTTGCTGCAACGGTTCGAGATCGCCGACCTGATGCTGCTGCGGCCGCGCATCCATGTCAGCCTGAAGCCGGACGGCGAAAGCAACTGGACGCCGTTCATCCAGACCATCGCGCGCACCATGAAGCCCGGCGCCGAGAATCAAGTGTCGTTCTCCGAGATCCGGATCCAGGACGGCGTGCTCAACTACGAGGACGCCGCCACGCACGGCACCGAGAAGTTCGAGGACATCGACCTGTCGCTGGCCTGGCCTTCGATCTCGCGCTCCTTCGCCGCGACCGGACAATTCGACTGGCGCGGCGAACGGGTTGACGGCTCGATCAGCTTTTCCGATTTCGTCGCCGCCCTCTCCGGCGAGCGCTCGGGGTTGAAGGCACGGATCGCGAGCGCACCGCTCAAGCTCGCCTTCGACGGCAGCGTCGCCAACCGCACCAGCCCGATGATGGAGGGCACGCTCACCATCGACAGCCCGTCCTTGCGCAACGCGCTGCGCTGGACCGGCCAGCCGCAGCCCGCCAGCGGCGGCTTCGGCCGCTTCGCGCTGAAGGCGCGGGCCAATGTCGTCGGCGCCTCGATCGCGCTCACCAACGTCAATGTCGAGCTCGACGGCAACACCGCCGAGGGCGTGATGACCTACGCGAATAACGGCCGGCAGACGCTGCAGGCGACGCTCGCAGCCGACGCGCTCGACTTCACACCCTATATCTCGACCTTCCGCCTGCTCGCGAGCGGCGCGCGCGACTGGAACAGGCAGCTGTTCGATCTCAACGCCCTGTCGACCACCGACCTCGACATGCGCCTGTCGGCCGCCAAGCTGACGGTCGGGGCGTCCAAACTCGGCCGCACCGCGATCGGCGCGAATCTACGCAACGGCACGCTGGCGCTCTCGGTCGGCGAGGCCCAGGTCTATGGCGGCATCGCCAAGGGCTCGTTCGGCATCGCGCGCTCCGACACCGTCGCCGACATCAAGGCGCAATTCCAGTTCACCGACGTCGATCTTCAGGCCTGCGCCTCCGAGCTGTTCGGTATCAACAAGCTGTCCGGGCGCGGCAACATCAACGTTTCGCTCCTCGCGTCCGGCTCGAGCCCGTTCGGCCTCGTGCAGTCGCTCGACGGCAGCGCCACCGTGACCGGGCATGACGGCGCGATCGCGGGCTTCAATGCCGAGCAGCTCCTGAAGCGGCTTGAGCGGCGGCCGCTGTCCGGCGGCGGCAATTTCCGCAACGGCTCCACCCCTTACGACAATCTCACCATCGCGGTGAAGTTCTCCGATGGCGTGGCCACCGCCGAGGACATCCGCGTCGAGGGACCTGCGGCGAAGATCACGATGACCGGCACCGCCTCGGTGCCGGCGCGCGAATACGACATGAAGGGCGTGGCCAGCCTCAACAGTGCGTCGGGGTTCGAATTGCCCTTCGTAGTGCAGGGCCCCTGGGACGACCCCCTCGTCTTTCCCGATCCGGAAAGCCTGATCCGCCGCTCGCCGGCCTCTGCGCCCCTGCTCGACATGCTGAAAGACCGCAAGCCGGGCGACGCGGTGCGCTCCGCCATCGAGCGCATCACCGGCACCGGAAAACGTCCCGCACCGGCCGAAGCGCCGACGGCGGAGAACGCCAAGGAAGGCGCGAAGTCCAATTAAGGACGGCGATCATGCGGCACCAGCCGATCGGCGCGAATTGATCAGGGCGCATCGATGCGGCGATTGGATCGATGCGCCCATTAAGCATCTCCTCTCGCCCGACACCCCCACGACCTATGTCTGACAACAAGCCGCTAGATCGGACTACCGCCATGCGCTAGTGTTTTATACGACCGGTTAAAAACACCGGCCGTTTGAGGGAGAAAAACGTGAAATCCAAGGTTATTGGCGCAGTATCACTGGCGGTCGCTGCGGCCGGGCTGTTTGCAGCCGCTGCACCCGCATTTGCGCAGCAGAAGACGATTACGGTCTGGTGGGGCAAGGGCTTCTACCGCTCCGAAGACGACGCGCTGCTCGACACGATCAAGAAGTTCGAAGCCAAGACCGGCATCAAGGTCGAATTGTCGCAGTACGCGATCCAGGACATGATTCCGAAGACGGTGGCCGCACTCGATTCAGGCACCGTGCCCGATGTTGCCTATTCCGACACCTACGACGTGCAGGTGCAGGGCAAGTGGGCCTACGAAGGCAAGCTCGAGGACCTCTCCGAGATCATGGAGCCGATCAAGGATCGGTTCGTGCAGAACACGCTGGATGCGTCGATCCTCTACAACGACGTCACCAAGAAGAAGGCCTATTATGGCTTCCCGCTGAAGCAGCAGAGCATGCATGTCGAGATCTGGAACGACATGTTGGAGAAGGCCGGCTTCAAGCTCGCCGACATCCCGACGGACTGGGCGGGCTACTGGACGTTCTGGTGCGACAAGGTGCAGCCGGGAATCCGCAAGGCCACGGGCCAGCGCATCTATGGCGTCGGCCAGCCGATGGGCGTCGAATCCACCGACGCCTTCCAGTCGTTCTACACCTTCATGGACGCCTACCACGTCAAACTGGTCGACGACGACGGCAAGCTCACGGTCGACGATCCCAAGGTGCGCGAGAACCTGATCAGCGCGCTGAAGGACTACACCGACACCTATATCAAGGGCTGCACGCCGCCGTCCTCCACGACCTGGAAGGATCCGGACAACAACGTCGCCTTCCACAACAAGACCATCGTGATGACCCACAACTTCACGATCTCGATCGCGGCGAAGTGGTTCGAGGATTCCCAGAATCAGTCTCTGACGCAGGAGCAGCGCGACGCCGGCAAGAAGGCCTATGGCGAGGACATTATCACCGCGTCCTTCCCGAAGGCTCCGGACGGTTCGACGATCCGCTACCGCTCGGACGTCAAGACCGGGCTGGTCTTCTCCGTGGCCAAGAACAAGGCCGAGGCCAAGCAGTTCATCGCCTTCCTGCTCCAGGAAGAGAACGTCCGCCCCTATATCGAGGGTGCGCTCGGCCGCTGGTTCCCGGTGACGAAGGAAAGCCAAGAGAGCCCGTTCTGGCAGGCCGACCGGCATCGCAAGGCGGTCTACGCGCAGTTCAAGGGCGGCACCGCCCCGTTCGACTTCACCAAGAACTGGAAGTTCACCATCCTGAACAACGAGAACGTCTGGGCCAAGGCGATGAACCGCGTGGTCAGCGAGAAGGTGCCGGTGGACAAGGCGGTCGACGAGCTGATCGCCCGCATCAAGGCGGTCGCGGGCTGATCCCGGACTGCAATAAGGTATATGCTAATACCGGTCGCGGCTCTCCGCGACCGGTTGCTTTCGGTGGGTATGCGATATGGCGATCACACTTTCCGGCTCAGACACAATTCCGGCCCCTCCCCTGTCGGCGCGCCTGACCACGCAGCAGGTCTGGGGCATCTTGCTGCTTGTGCCCTATCTACTCGTCTTCCTGGCCTTCGTCCTCTATCCCGTCGGCTACGGCCTGTGGCTGGCGCGCGATCCGGCGAACTATGTCGCGCTGTACAACGACCCGATCTTTGCGCGCGCCGCGGTCAACACGCTGATCTTCCTGGTCATCGGCATCAACGTGAAGATGCTGATCGCGCTGTTCCTGTCCGGCTTCTTCGCCCAGCAGCGCCCCTGGATCAAATGGCTGTCGGTGATCTTCATCCTGCCCTGGGCGGTGCCGTCGATCCCGACCATCCTGTCGGTCCGCTTCATGCTCAATCCCGAATGGGGCATGGTCAACCATTTCATCTTCTCCCTCACCGGCGATGACGGCCCGAACTGGCTGAACGATCCGACGGTCGCGCTGACCATGGCGATCGCCGTGCATATCTGGAAGTCGCTGCCGTTCTGGACGCTGATCCTGCTGACCGGGCGGCTCGCGATCGCGCAGGACCTGTACGAGGCGTCCGAGGTCGACGGCGCCAGTCCGTGGCAGAAATTCCGCTTCATCACCTGGCCGTCGATGCAGATGCTCTACGTCACCTGCACGCTGCTCTCGATGATCTGGACGCTCGGCGACTTCAACAGCGTCTATCTGCTTACCGGCGGCGGGCCGGCCGACCTCACGCATGTGCTGTCGACGCTCGGCATCCGCTATCTCCGGCTCGACCAGCTCTCGCTCGCGATGGCCTCCATCGTCTGCGCGATACCGTTCGTGCTGCCGCTGATGTACTTCATGATGAAACGGTTGTCGCGATGAAGCTTCCCACCCTCCGCGAAGTTGGTACCGAAGCCAAGCTCCTGCTGATCGGCATCCCGGTCTTCATCTGGACCATGATTCCGATCTACCACATGTTCCTCTTCGCGATCTCGCCGAAGGAGGACGCGTTCTCGGGCAAGCTGTGGCCGGATCATCCAACGCTGCACAACTTCCACATCGTGTTCTACCAGGAGCACTATTTCCTGCGCGACTTCTGGATCCAGTTCTGGAACTCGACTGTGATCGCACTGGCCGCCGGCGCGCTGACCTTGTTCATCGCGACCGCCGCCGCATTCTCGATCTCGCGGCTTAAGGTGCCGGGCGGCCGCTGGGTGATGAATCTCGCGCTGTTCACCTACTTCATCCCGGCGGCGTTCCTCGCCGTGCCGATGTACCGCACCATGGGCAATTACGGCCTGCTCAACAATCACTGGTCGCTGATCCTGGCCATGGTGACGATCGCCTCGCCTTACGCGATCTGGGTGCTGAAGCAGGCGTCCGACAAGCTGCCGGTCGAGCTCGACGAGGCCGCCGTGATGGACGGCGCGACCACGCTGCAGCTGTTCCGCCTGGTCTATGTGCCGCTGATGATGCCCTCGCTGGTCGCGATCGGTACCTATGCCGTGCTGCTGGCCTGGAACGAATATCTCTACGCGTTCCTGCTCTTGTCCAAGGACACCGACATCACGCTACCGGTCGCGCTCGGCAACTTCCTGGCCGCCGACGACTCGCCGTGGGAGCTGTTGATGACCACCGGCTTCATCTACGCGCTGCCGCCGGCCGCGGTCTATTACGCCTTCAAGCGCTACATGGTGGGCGGGCTCACGGCGGGTGCGGTGAAGTCCTGACGAAGCAGGACGGATCGGGACGCCCCAAGCACGGCGCTTGAGCAGGCCAGCGGACAATTGCCAGTTGTCCGCGCCTGCTCTAACTTGCAGCCCGCAAAGCCAGCGGGCTCATCATGCGCAGCAACGATGCACTCCACCTCGGCCTGATGCTCGGGGCGCTCGCCGCGTCCTATCTGGTGCCGTTCGAGCTGTTGCTGCTGGCCTATGTCGTGCTCGGCCCGGCGCACTATTTCACCGAGATCTCGTGGCTGCATGATCGCAGCTACTATCTGCCTCACCGCGGGATTGCCGCTGTCCTGGCGATTGTCGCCGTGGTCGCGGCCCTGATCGACAACGCGTCCTGGTTCGGCTTCGCAATGTGGGGCGCGCTGGTCGTGTGTGCCATGCTGGCGGCCACCACCTCGGCGATTGAAAGTATGCTGCTGTTCATGGCGGCCATCGCGCTGTCCGCGATCATGTATTCGAGCGGGTCGTCCCTCGCGGTCATCGGCATCCTGATTCCGACCCTGATCCACGTCTGCCTGTTCACGCTGATCTTTATGGTGCTCGGTGCCTACCGGTCCGGCAGCCGCGTGCAAGCCGCGCTGGTGGCCGTCTACGTCGTCGCGCTCGCGACAATTCTGCTGCTGCCGCCGACCGCCGAAGTCCGGATCACGAGCTTTGCCCGCGTCGGACAGGATTACTTCGGCAATGTCGGCCCGGCCCTCGGCCGGCTGTTCGGCGTGCCAGGTCTCGTCCTCGACACCAGGCTGACCAGCCTGCTCGCGTTCGTCTACACTTATCATTATCTCAACTGGTTCATCAAAGCCGACGTGATCCGCTGGACCGCTGTGCCAAAGGCGCGCCTGGCGGCGATGGCCGGCGCCAGCGCCGTCTCGACCGCGCTGTACTTCTACGATTATGCCTTCGGCTTCACCTTCCTGCTGGCACTAAGCCTGATCCATATCCTGCTCGAATTTCCGCTCGACAGCCTCGCGCTGCGGCAGCTTGGATCCGCCGTCCACGGGGCGGTACGCGCGCGGTACGCAGAGCCCGCCGCGGCCTCCGGGACACGATCGCGTTCTACTGGCCCCAAAGCTGTGAAACGTGCATCCCGATCACACTGATTATCTCACCGCGCTCTTGCGGCGATACGCGATCAGCAGCGCGATCGTCGAACCGATGAAATAGCCGGCGGTGGCGCCTGAGATAGCGCGGCCGACGATGATGGCCAGCGCACGATCCCCCGCATCGATCGCCGAGATCACGCCGACCGCATATTGCGAGGCGAAGACAATCAGGTTGCGGACCAGACCAATTGGACTGCCCGGACGGATGATCTGCCCGGTCGCGTGATCCACGTCGAAAGGGCGCGGCGTCAATACACCTAGTGGCAGCAGCGCGAGTGCGGCCACGAACCATGCGACCAGCGGCCATGCGCTGTCCTGATGCCCGAAGCCGATCCGAGACATCCCCCAGACGATGAACACCACTGGCACGATCAGCGCACGCCAGATCGGCGTCGTGCGCGGCTGCATTGCCTGCACACCTTGCCAGATGAGATAGGCAAGCAGTGCGAAGACCCATACCGGGGTATGCACCAGGACCTGATAGGCGAACGTCATCATCGCCTCCCCTCTCAAAGCGGCGCAGCGCTCTCGCCCTGCGAACTCGACAGTTTCGAGGCGAGCGAGGCGATCACGATGACGACCGCGATCAAGGCGATCACCAGCGTGCAGATCGCGTTGATCTCGGGCTTCACCCCCAGCCGCACCTCCGAATAGATCCGGATCGGCAGCGTCGCCGAACCCGGGCCGGTGGTGAAGCTCGCGATCACGAGATCGTCCAGCGACAGCGTGAAGGCGAGCATCCAGCCGGCGACGATCGCGGGCGCGATCAGCGGCAGCGTCACGGCCACGAACGCGCGCACCGGGTCGCAGCCGAGGTCCATCGCGGCCTCTTCCAAGCTGCGGTCGAGCGAGCCGAGGCGGGACTGGACGACGACGGCGACGAAGCACATCGTCAGCGTGGTGTGCGCGATCGTCACCGTCCAGAAGCCCCGCTCGGCGTTCAGCGCCACGAACAAGAGCAGCAGCGACAGTCCGGTGATCACCTCCGGCATCACCAGCGGTGCATAGAGCATGCCGGAGAACAGGGTGCGGCCGCGAAACCGCTCGCCGCGCGACAGCGCCAATGCGGCGAGCGTGCCGAGCAGGGTCGCAATGGTCGCCGACGAAACCGCGACGCGCAGGCTCATCCAGGCCGCCTCGATCATGGCGCGGTCATTGAAGAACTCGTGATACCAGCGCAGCGACCAGCCGCCCCACACCGTCACCAGCCGCGAGGCGTTGAAGGAATAGATCACGAGGATCAGGATCGGCAGGTAGAGGAAGGCCAGGCCCAGCGCGAGCGAGGCGACGTTGAAGCGTGACAGGCGGGAGACCTTGCGCATCGCCTCACCGCCCCTGTTTCAGCTGCCGCTTCTGCAGCCGCTCATACAGCAGCAGCGGGACCAGCAGCACCACCAACAGCACGATGGCCGCGGCCGAGGCGACCGGCCAGTCCTTGTTGGTGAAGAATTCGAGCCACAGGGTCTGGCCGATCATCAGGGAATTGGAGCCGGCCAGGAGATCCGGAATGACGAACTCGCCGACGATGGGGATGAAGCACAGCAGCACGCCGGCGCCGACGCCGGGCAGCGACAGCGGGAAGGTGACGAGCCAGAACACCTGCCAGCGCGGCGCGCCGAGATCGGAGGCGGCCTCCTCCAGCACCGGCTCCATTTTGGCCAGCGTGGCGTAGAGCGGCAGGATCATGAACGGCAGGTAGGAATAGACGATGCCGATATACATCGCGCTGTCGGTGGAGAGCCATACCACGGGTTGGCTGACCAGACGCAGCGCCAGCAGGATCTGGTTGAGCAGGCCGTCGTGCTGGAGGATGTTGATCCAGGCATAGATGCGGATCAGGAACGAGGTCCAGAACGGCACGATCACGAGTACCATCGCCACGGCTTGCCAGCGCGCCGGCAGCCGGGCCATGCCGTAGGCGATGGGATAACCGATCAGGAGCAACAGCGCCGTCGCGGTGACCGCGACGGTGAGGCTACGCACATAGGCGAACACGTAGATGTCGTCGGAGACGAGCAGCCTGAAATTGTCGATCGACAACGCGGCAAAGGCGGCCTTCAGCGCCCCCCATCCCGCCATCAGATCGAACACCGGCTCGTAAGGCGGCTGCGCGATCGCCGTCTGCGACAGGCTGATCTTCAGCACGAAGCCGAACGGCACCAGGAAGAAAAGCACCATCCAGACATAGGGCGCGATCGCGGCAAGGCGAGCCGGTCGCGCAAAAATGCGGCGCGCGCTCATGAGGGCAGCACCATGCAGTCGTCAGGCGTGAACCAGGCGACGACCGGCTGGTTCAGGCTGTAGGCGTCGACGTCAAGGCGCGCGCTATTGGCGACTGCAGCCTTCACAATCCCGCCGGCGTCAAGCTTCACCTTATAGGTGGTGGTGCCACCGAGATAGCAGATGTCGGCGATCACGCCGTCCAGCTGGTTGATCGCCGTTTCATGACCGGCTTCCCTCACCGGCCCACGGCGCGACAGCTTGACCTTCTCGGGGCGGATCGCAACGGATAATCTGACCTCACCGAACGGCTCGCGCGGCTCCGCCACCGCCAGCGTACCCGCATCGCGCGTGCCTATGACCAGACGATGGCCGTCGCGCAATTTGGACTCGGCGTCGAACAGGTTGATGTCGCCGACAAACTCCGCGATCCAGCGCGAGCGTGGCGCCTCGTAGAGTTCACGGGGACTCGCGACCTGCGCCAGCTTGCCGTCCCTCATCACGCCGATCCGGCTCGCCATCGTCATCGCCTCTTCCTGATCGTGGGTGACGATGATGAAGGTCATTCCGAGCCGGCGCTGCAGCTCCATCAGCTCGCCTTGGGTGTTTTCGCGCAGCTTCTTGTCCAGCGCTGCGAGCGGCTCATCGAGCAGCAGCAATTGCGGCCGTCGCGCCAGTGCGCGCGCCAACGCCACGCGTTGGCGCTGGCCCCCGGAGAGCTGGTCGGGCTTACGCTTCTCGAGCCCATCGAGCTTCACCAGCGCGACCATCTCCGCCACACGCATGGCGATGTCTGCGCGCGCCATGCCGGCGCGCTTCAGGCCGAAGGCGATGTTGTCGCGCACCGACAGGTGCGGAAACAGCGCGTAGTTCTGGAACATCATGTTGATCGGCCGCTCATGCGGCAGCGCCTGCGCGATGTCCTTGCCGCCGAGCAGGATGCGCCCTTGATCCGGCGCTTCGAAACCGGCGAGCATGCGCAGAAGCGTGGTCTTGCCGCAGCCGCTGGGCCCGAGCAGTGCAAAGAACTCGCCGGCCTTGATGTCGAGCGACACGCCGTCGACGGCCCGGAAGGTCCCGAACGTCTTGGCGACGCCCTCGATGCGCAGCAGCGGCTCGCCGGCCGCGAACTGCGTCTCTCCGACCGCATCCGCAGCAGCGTCTGTTCTGGGCAACTCGTCAGTCATGGTCCCTGCCAACCCCAATCCCGCCGCACGCTAGCGGCCGATCGTCCCTCACTCAACCGGTTAGACGCGGTTCGTTCACATCCCATTCGCCATGAACGCTGCCAGCGCATCGCATTCCTGCGCTGACATCGTCAGGCCGAGCTTGGAGCGGCGCCACAGGATGTCCTCGGGAAAACGCGCCCATTCGTGGGTCATGAGATAACGCACCTCGGCCCCGGTCAGTTCGGGACCAAAGGCGGGGCCGAGATCGTCCCGGGTCTTCGCCTCGGCAAGCACGGCCGATAGCCGCGAGCCATAGGCCGCGACGAGGCGCTGGGCCTGTGTCTCCGAGAGAAAGCGCCAGCGGTCACGCGCAAAATCGACCTCGGTGTCGAAACGGTCCCAGGCAAAATCTCCGCCCGGTAGCGCCGCGCCTGCGGTCCAGGGCGGCGACATCGGATAGAACGGCGTCAACTTCGTCACCGCACGCTCCGCCCGCAGGCGCGAGGTGGTGACGTCACCGCCGAACATCGTGATCAGCGGCGCCTTGCGCCGCCGCGCGTCGAACAGCGTCGTGCCATCACGTCCGCGCGCGGATGCCAGCGTCAGGTTGACGCCGGAGACCGCGCGCACTACGTCGGTCGGGGCGACACGCTCGCGGAAATAGCGACCGGCCGCTTCGCAGAGATAGCCGATGTCGGCCCCCGGCATCGCGACGATCGCGGGATCGCCGGTGAAATCGTGCGTGACTGTGCCGATCAGCGTGAAGTCGCGCTCGAAAGGGCTCACGAAGATCAGCCGGCCATCGCTGTTCTGGAAGACGTAGACGTTATCGGAATCGAACAGCCGCGGGACGACGATCTGGCTCATCTGCATCGCCGCCATGGCGGGTTGCGGCTGCCGCAGCACGGTCTCCGCGACCATCGACGTCCAGCCGCCGGTGGCGTTGGCCAGTGCCCGGGCCGCGATCGTGCGGCGATGGCCGCGGTCGACGACCGCGAGCCGCCAAGTGTCGGTTCGATCGGCACGCACGCAGCGCGCTCCAGTCCGAATCACGGCGCCGCGCTCGGTCGCATCCAGTGCCGTGAGCACCACCAATCGGGAATCGTCGACGACGCAGTCCGAATATTCGAAGGCCGTGCCGAACGGTCGTTTCAGCGCGTTGTCGACCGGATGATGCGTGATGTCGAGGGTCGCCGTTGCAGGCAGGCCGCTCCGGCTGGTGAGGCTGTCGTAGAGCAGCAGGCCGACGCGCAGCAGCCATGGTGGGCGCTCCTCGGAATGCGCCGGGATCACGAAACGCATCGGCCGAACCAGATGCGGCGCGATCCGGATCCAGGTCCGGCGCTCGGCCAATGCCCGGCGCACCCGTCGGAAGCCGCGCCGTTCCAGGACCGAGAGATCGCCGTGGATCAGCCGTGGTGTTGCCGAGGACGCCGCGCCGCCCAGATCGCCCTGCTCCAACAGGATGACCCGCAGGCCGCGGCCGGCGGCATCGCGCGCGAGGCTGACACCGTTCAGGCCGCCGCCGATGATCGCAAGATCGTAATCCGCCATGAAGCCGTCGAATGGGAGCGAAAGAAACGCCCACCATCACTAGAGCCATTTCCGTTCCGATGAAATCGGAACGGGGGCTCTAGATTCTAGTTTGGCGCGTTTTCTTGACGCGAACCGGCATCTACTTCGCTCGAAAACGCTCTAGCCGGTCTTGAGCGCAAGCTCCATGACTTCGGCGCGACCGACGAGGCCGGCATATTTCCCGATCGGCAGGGGCTTGCCGAGCAAATAGCCCTGCACGCCGTCACAGCCTTCCGCGGCGAGGAAGGCGAGTTGTTCCAGCGTCTCGACGCCCTCGGCGACGATCGACATTTCCAGGCCATGGCCGAGGTCGATCACCGCGCGCACGATCGCCGCCGATTGCGGGTTGCGGCCGAGATTGATGATGAAGGCGCGGTCGATCTTGATCTTGTCGAACGGGAACGCCTGGAGATAGCTCAGCGAGGAATAACCGCTGCCGAAATCGTCCATGGAGATGCGGACGCCGAGCGCCTTGAGCCGGCGCAGCAGCGCCAGACCGCGATCGAAGTCCTCGATCAGCACGCCCTCGGTGATCTCGAGCTCGAGCCGGCCGGGTGCAAGACCCGTCTCGAGCAGGATGGAATGGACGAGCCCGACCACGTCGCCGTGCATGAACTGCGCCGGCGACAGGTTGACCGCGATCTGAAGCGGCGTCGGCCAGGACGCGGCCTCGCGGCACGCCTCGCGCAAGATCCACTCGCCCATCTCGACGATCAGGCCGCTTTCCTCCGCGATCGGAATGAATTCGGCCGGAGAGACCTGGCCACGCACCGGATGCTGCCAGCGTGCCAGCGCCTCGAAGCCGATGATCTCGCTCTCGGCGACGCTCTGGCCCGCAGCTCCCTGCGGCTGGAAGGCGAGCGAGAGCTCGCCGTTCTTGATCGCCATCGAAAGGTCCTGGTGCAGTACGCGGCGATCGCGTATCTGCTGGTCCATCTCCGGCTGGAACAGGCTGATCGTGCCGCGCGATTTCTGCTTGGCGCGAAACAGCGCCGCGCCGGCATTGGCGAGCAGCGAGGCGGCGTCGGCGCCGTTGTGCGGGAAGATCGACATGCCAGTGGTGACGCCGGCGCGAACCGGGCGGCCGTCGATCTGGAATTCCTTGGCGACGGCATCACCGATCTGCTGCGCCAGCGCGAGACCTGCGTCCGGCTGCTTACCGTCAATGATCAGGCCGAACTCGTCGCCGGACAGGCGCGCCACAACACCGCCGCGCGCGGAGTCCTGGAGCCGCTGGGCCACCTCGACCAGGAGCTTGTCGCCGTGCGCATGACCGAAGACGTCGTTGACCTCCTTGAGGCCGTCGAGATCGACGCACAGAACCGCGAACTCCTCGCCGGTGCCCTCGCAGGCCTCGATCATCTGGGTCAACGCCTGCAGGAAAGCGGCACGGTTCGGCAAATCGGTGAGGCCGTCGTGATAGGCCATGTGCGCCATGCGCGACTCGGTCTGCCGGCGATCGGTGACGTCCTCGTGGGTCTTGATCAGATATTGCGGCTCGCCGGTGTCGCTCAGCACGGTGGCGCGGCGGGTGAGGAACAGCCGCAGCCCGTCCTTGGTGGAGATCGGGTGCTCTTCGGTGATCATCCCGCGCTTCTTGATCGCGGCTTCGTCGCGCGCGATGATCAGCTTGGCTTCCTTGGGATTGAAGATGTCGGACGCGGTCAGGCCCGTGGCTTCCTCGCGCCTGCGGTTGAGAATCGTCTCCGCGCTGCGGTTGGCGAGCAGGTAGCGGCCGTCCTTGACCTGCTCGACGATCAGGGCCACCGGGATGTTGTCGACCACGAGCTCCAGGAACTTCTTCGTGCTCTCCAGCTCCTTCGACAGCGAGCGGCGATCGGTGATGTCCTCGAACACGAGCATCAGGAATTCGGGCTTGTTGCTCTCGTTGCGGACCACGATCCGGATCGAGGCAACCATGCGCCGCTCACCGGCGCGGTCAACCTCGAATTCGTTGCGAAATTGGCCGTCCTGCGAATCGAGTGCCGCCCGGTCGGTCGCCTCGATGCTGTCCGCCGAGACTGGCGCAAACAGCTCGCGCGCGTTCTTGCCGACGACATGGTCGCGCGAGAAACCCCAGAACCGCTCATAAGCGCTGTTGGCGAAGATGTAGCGACCATCCTCGATGTTCTTCGCGGCCACGCAGGCCGGCACGTGGTCCAGCAATGTTTCCAGGAACTGCTTGGTGGAGGCGAGCTGCCGCGACAGCCTGCGCTGCTCGCTGACGTCCAGATGCGTCGTCACCGAGCCGCCATTGGGCAGCACGAAATATTTCACCAGGATGGCCCGCCCGTCCGGCAGTTCGGTGATCAAGCCGTTGGTGCTTGCCGCCTTCTCGTAGAACTCGTCGTTGGAGGCGCCGCCGAGCACACCGCGCTTGCGTCGCAGCTCGAGGAGTTCGTAGCCGTTCATGTTGGCCCAGAGATCCGACCGCGCCAGGCCATAAAGCTCGATATAGCGGTCGTTGCAGAAGATGATGCGCCGCTGCGCATCCGTCATCACCACGCCCTGGTTGAGATTGTTCATCGCGGAGGAGACGAAGGCATTGCGCCGCAGCTGCAGACGCCTGGTCCGGCGCAGCGAGGAATGGATCCACAGCGCGATCGCGACGAGGAACGAGCAAGTCACGACGCCCGCGATCAGGGCTTCCCAGATCACGTTGGGATCAAGCTCGCCGAGATAGCTCGGAGGGGTGAAGCTGTCCGAGAGGGCAAAGGCGCGCGCAGGCGCGACCGCTGCGGCCAGGCACACGGCGGCCTGCATCGCAATCGGAAGCGCGCTGCCCGCGTGCCAGTTCTTCTCAGCCATCAGCCACCCGCGATTTCAACGTCGGATTGTCTGGCCTCGTGGGTTTGGATCGGGTAAACGCCTGTACGCGCAACGGAAAAATGTGGCATCAAATACGGCAATTGCCCTGACATGATAAATTCTTCCTTAATGGAAAACGCTCCCGCGCCGCCGTTCCCAGGCGTGAGGCCTTGGTCGCTTCGAGCAGACGTCCTGCACAACCATGGATAAGGTCGACTGCGTCGTCATCGGAGCCGGCGTGATCGGGCTCGCGGTGGCTCGAAAGCTGGCGCAAGCCGGGCGCGAGGTGATCGTGCTCGAGCAAGCCGAGGCCATCGGCACCATCACCTCCTCGCGCAACAGCGAGGTGATCCATGCCGGCATCTACTACCGCGCCGGAAGCTGGATGGCGCGCATGTGCGTCGACGGCAAGCACGCGCTCTACCGTTACTGTTCCGAGCGCGCCATCCCGCACAGGAATTGCGGCAAGCTGATCGTCGCGACCAATCCGAAAGAGACCGAGAAGCTGCAATCGATCAAGGCGCATGCCGAGGCCAACGGCGTGCTCGACATGCAGCTGCTCACCGGCGATGCGGCACGCGCGCTGGAGCCGGCGCTCGCCTGCGACGCCGCGCTGCTGTCGCCGTCGACCGGCATCATCGACAGCCACGCCTACATGCTCTCGCTGCGCGGCGAAGCCGAGGAGGCGGGCGCGGCCTTCGCGTTTCACACCCCGCTGATCCGTGCCAAAGCGACCGCCGGCGTGATGGAGATCGAGGCGGGCGGCGAAGCGCCGATGACGCTGCAATGCAGCCTCCTCGTCAACGCCGCCGGGCTCTCGGCGACCACGGTGGCGCGCAACATCGAGGGCATGCCGCTGGAACGGATCCCGACGGCCTACCTCGCCAAGGGAAACTACTTCAGCTGCAATGCCAGGGCGCCGTTCTCGCGCCTGATCTATCCGGTGCCCGAGCCCGGCGGGCTAGGGGTGCATCTGACGCTGGACATGGCCGGGCAGGCCCGTTTCGGCCCCGACGTCGAGTGGATCGAGACCATCGATTATGAGGTCGATCCCTCACGCGCCGAGCGCTTTTACCCGGCGATCCGCAAATACTGGCCGACATTGCCTGACGGCGCGCTCATGCCGAGCTATTCGGGTATCCGGCCGAAGATTGTGCCGCCAGCGGTAGCCACGCAGGATTTCTTGATGCAGGGCCCGCGCGATCACGGCGTCGAAGGCCTGATCAATCTGTTCGGCATCGAGTCGCCCGGATTGACGTCATCGCTCGCGATCGCGGATCACGTCGCCGACCTAGCAAATATGTAGTGTTTTAAAGCGAAGAGGATTTCGGTGCGCGTAAAGAACCGCGTCCAGACAAGAAGCTAGGGCCGCGCAAATCCTTGCACGGTGCGCGCCCTACAGCAGGGATGAGCGCAAGGGCTCCCATCCCTGCCTGAAAGGGTGCGATCAACTCTAAGCTGTTACGGGGGTACTAGTGGAGCGTGTCGCCGTGCCTGAGACGCTCGATCTGGTCCTTGACCATCAACTTCCGGCGCTTCAACTCAACAATTTGCAGGTCGTCTGTTGAAAGGTGCACGAGAGCTTCGTGCAATTCGTTTTCGAGAGTTTTATGCTTCCGTTCCAATTCAACCAGATGTGCCTGAATTGTCATTCGAAACCTCCTCGGTAGGGGTGAACCTTGGATTCGACCGGACGAGGAAGTGTACATCACCGATTCGTTCTGTCGATGGATATCAGTCGTCGCAGTGTCATTTTTAGAAATTCATATGTAACGAAGCGTGAGTAAGGGAACCACGCGGGAAAAATCCGTGATATCAATGCGCTTGCGCAACGCCGGAGCGACCGCAGAAATATCTCGCGGGAGATCGGCGCCCGACAGCCCGAGATCGCTTGCGATCACGGCGCGCAAGGACGATAGTTTCCACAGGGCATCCACAGCCTTAATCTCACGCCTATCGGTTTTTCGGCCACCGCAGACATGACCAATGAAGATGCGCGCGAACTCGAATCCGAGCTCGCCCGGTTGCACCAGGAACACCGAGATCTCGATGTGGCGATCGATGCACTGCATCAATCGCCCGCCCCCGACCTGTTGCGGTTACAGCGGTTGAAGAAACGCAAGCTGTTGTTGCGTGACCGTATCGCGTTCATCGAAGACCAGATCACGCCCGACATCATCGCCTGATCCACAGGTAGAACTTTACGGCGGCCCCGCCGCACGTAAATCCGCTTGACTCGAAAGGAACAAAATAAGAACATTTGGACACCCAAGGCCCCCGGGGAAACCGTCCAAGGAAAAACGCAGATGTCGGCGACCGCCCTTCTCGACAACAGCCATTATGAACAAGCCTGCGATCAGGCGATCGCGATGTGCGACGGCAATCTGCGCAGCACCATCAAGGCGCTGATCATGGCCAATGAATATCTGGAGGCCGAGCTGGAGGAATTGCAGGCGGCCATTTCCGCCGGCTGCATTCCGGAGACCTCGCGCAGCAAGATGCGGAGCAAGGGCAGCGCCGCCTGAGCTGTCAGCTATCGGAGCCGACCATGTCCGATGTCACCTATTACGTTGCATTACCCTTCCTGACCGACGAGGACGGATCGCCGGTCGCAGGTGCGGCCGAGGAATGCCAGACGGCGGCGGCCGCGTTACGGCGTGCCGAGGTTATGTCGCACGGCGCCGGCCACACCGGCGCCGTCGCGTTCAGCCGCAGCGGCGATCCCATGACGGGCGAATTCGGTGACGCCAAACTGCTCCGCAGCTTCGGCAACGTACCGAAGGACCTCGGCACGCTTTAACTAGCTGCTGACGAGCCTGATGCGCGGCTCGTGCCGCCGGTGCGCCTTGCGCACATACATCGCAGCATCGGCCTCCTCCAGGGCGCGCGCGGCGTCGGACTGCACCCCAAGCAGGGCGACACCGGCGGAAGCGCCCGCACTCACGTGCTGGCCGCGAAAGACAAAGGACAATTCGTCGACAGCCTGCTCGAAGGCCGCGGCCTTCGCCTTGGCGTCGGTCTCGCTGAGATTCCAGAGCAGCAGCGCGAACTCGTCGCCGCCGAGCCGGCCGACCACGTCGGAGGCGCGTATCTGCCGCGTCAGCGTGGTGGCAATCGCCTTCAGCACCTCGTCGCCGGCCGCATGGCCGAAGGAATCGTTGATCGGCTTCAGCCGATCGACGTCGAGCACGATCAGCGCGCCGCTGGCGCGGTAGCGCTTCATGTAGGCGACGGCGCGTGCGAGCTCGCGTTCGAAGCCGCGCCGGTTCGGAATATCGAGCAGGAAGTCGGTGTCGGCGGCCGCCTCGAGCTCCGCGACCCGCCGCAGCGCCCCCTTGAGCTTGCTCCGGAGCTCGCGGATGGTCGCGTTGATGGCCGTCTTGATGACCTCCGTGGGGCCGTCATCGGCAGACGCTCCGCGTCGCGACGGTCTGGTCGGACGCTTGCCCGGACTGTTGGCCGGACTCACGGCCGGACGCTTGAGAACAACTTTGGAACGGCCGGCGCTGGTCTTCGGGCCCTTTTTGGCCTTCGCAGCGCTCGCCCTTTTTGGTTTCTTCATGGGCGTCCTGCTCAATGAAGGCTTGCGGGGATTCACCAAGACAGGATAGTTCATTCCCTTCTCCTTGCCACCGCCTTGCGAGCCACCGGCCGGAACCTTTAATCTGGCCTATCTTTCTGTTTTTCGAGCACAATTCACGTCATGACCGCGCCGATCGCCATCATCATGGGAAGCCAGTCGGACTGGGACACGATGCGGCATGCCGCCGACACGCTCGCAGGGCTCGGCGTTGCCGCCGACACCCGCATCGTATCGGCCCACCGTACCCCCGACCGACTGTTTACGTTCGCCAAAGGCGCCAAGTCGGCTGGTTACAAAGTCATCATCGCCGGCGCGGGTGGCGCAGCCCACCTGCCCGGCATGGCGGCGGCGCTGACGGAACTGCCCGTGTTCGGCGTCCCCGTCGAATCCAGGACGCTCAAGGGCATCGATTCGCTCTATTCGATCGTCCAGATGCCCGCGGGCATCCCGGTCGGCACCCTCGCGATCGGCAAGGCCGGCGCCATCAATGCGGCGCTGCTGGCGGCTGCCGTGCTGGCCTTGTCCGACCCGGCCTTGTCCGACCGCCTCGCCGCCTGGCGCAAGGCGCAGACCGAGGCCGTGGCCGAGCGCCCGGAGGACAAGGCGTGACTGACGCAAAGCAGGTGAAGCTGAAGCCCGGCGACACCATTGGCATCCTCGGCGGCGGACAATTGGGGCGGATGCTGGCCATGGCGGCGGCACGGCTCGGCCTGCGCTGCCAGGTGTTCTCGCCCGATCCGGACTCACCGGCCTTCGACGTCGTTCTGAATGCGACCTGCGCCGAATATGCCGATGTCGAAGCACTTGAGCTGTTCGCCAACGACGTCGACGTCATCACCTACGAATTCGAGAACGTACCGTCCGCGGCCGCGATGGTGCTGGATGCGCGCCGCCCGGTGCTGCCCAACCGCAAGATCCTCGAGACCACCCAGGACCGGCTCGCCGAGAAGGATTTCGTGACCCGGCTCGGCATCGGCACCGCAGCCTATGCCGACGTCACGTCGGTCCCGTCATTGCGGGAGGCGATCGCCAGGATCGGCCTTCCTGCGGTGCTCAAGACCCGCCGCTTCGGCTATGACGGCAAGGGCCAGGCCATCATCCGCGAGGGCGACGACATCGCGAAAGTGTGGACCAGTCTCGCCACCAAATCGGCCATCCTGGAAGCCTTCGTGCCGTACGAGCGTGAGATTTCCGTGATCGCCGCCCGCTCGGCCACAGGCCAGGTCGAGTGTTTCGACGTCACCGAAAACGAGCACCGCGACCACATCCTGAAGATCTCCCGTGCGCCGGCGCGGATCCCGGACGTGCTCGCCGAGGAAGCGCGCAGCATCGCCGGCAAGATCGCGGGCGCGCTCGATTATGTCGGCGTGCTTGCCGTCGAGATGTTCGTGCTCGCCAACGGCACCGGACCCAAGGTGCTGGTCAACGAGATCGCTCCGCGCGTGCACAATTCCGGACACTGGACGCTCGACGGTGCGTCCGTCTCGCAGTTCGAGCAGCACATTCGCGCCATTGCCGGCTGGCCTCTCGGCAAGCCCGTGCGCCACGGCGAAGTCGTCACCATGACCAATCTGATCGGCGACGAGATCAACGAATATGACAAGTGGCTGAGCGTGCCGGGCGCGACCGTGCACATCTACGGCAAGGGCGCGCCGCGTCCCGGCCGCAAGATGGGCCACGTCACTGAAGTGCGACCCACGACTGGCAATTAACGGGACCGCGGCGCATGCCGCGATCCCGCTTTGGGATTACGCTGTCTTTGCGCCCGCGACGACGCCGGCAGGTTCGTCGCTGAGCCAGCGATAGATCACCCCGCCCATCGCGCCGCCGATCAGAGGCGCGACCCAAAACAGCCAGAGCTGCGACAGCGCCCAGCCGCCGACGAACAGCGCGGGCCCTGTGCTGCGCGCCGGGTTCACCGAGGTGTTGGTGACGGGGATGCTGACGAGATGGATCATCACGAGCGCGAGCCCAATCGCCAGCGGCGCAAAGCCCGCGGGCGCGCGGCCGTGGGTGGCGCCCATGATGATGAACAGGAACATCATGGTCATGACTACCTCGGTGAGGAAGCACACGATCATGCTGTACTGGCCGGGAGAATGGGCGTCGTAGCCGTTCGACGCGAACCCCTTGCTGACGTCGAAGCCGGGAGCTCCGCTTGCGATGACGTAGAGCAGCCACGCGGCCACGATCGCACCGGCGACCTGCGCAATCACATAAGGCAGGATCTGTCCGGCCGGAAAACGTCCGCCGGCGGCGAGACCGACGGTGACGGCCGGATTGAGGTGGCAGCCTGAGATGTGTCCGATCGCATAGGCCATCGTGACCACGCTCAGCCCGAATGCGAGCGAGACACCGACCAGACCGATGCCAACCTGCGGAAAGCCGGCTGCGATCACAGCGCTTCCGCAACCTGCGAATGTGAGCCAAAAGGTGCCGATAGCCTCGGCCGCGTATTTCTTCATATCCATGTGTCGTCCCCTGCTTTCAAAGATTCCGGAACAAAGCTCCGGAAACGGCCCCACCCTGGGCGTCAAATCTCCCAAATCAGGGCCGCACCGAGGTATTTTGCCTCATTTAATGGCTGAACTTGGCCCGAAGGCCCGCTTGGCCGGTGGACATCCCAGGTTTTGTCTGATACATCCGCGCCCTCAAGGTTAAGGGCTTGTGCGTTTCGCCATCCCCTTTGACTTACCAGAATTCAAATCCGATCCACTGAAGAGGATGCCGCGTGCAGGTTCTCGTTCGCGATAACAATGTCGACCAAGCCCTCAAGGCGCTGAAGAAGAAGATGCAGCGCGAGGGTATTTTCCGCGAGATGAAGCTCCGCGGTCACTACGAAAAGCCCTCCGAAAAGAAGGCCCGCGAAAAGGCCGAAGCCGTGCGTCGCGCACGCAAGCTGGCCCGCAAGAAGCTGCAGCGCGAAGGCTTGCTGCCGATGAAGCCGAAGCCGGTGTTCGGCGCTGGCCCCGGCGGTGATCGTGGCGGTCGCGGCGGCCCGGGTGCCGGTGCAAGTGCAGGTCCGCGCGGACCGCGCTGATTTACCGGACTTGAGAGATTTCAGTTTTCGATGACGCGGGCCCCTGGCCCGCGTTATTGTTTTGTGAGCGGTGCCTTCCTGGGATAGGGCACTACCGATGCGGCACTGGCGCGAGCGAACCGTAGATGGCCTCCCCTTTCCCCAAGCGCGGCTTGGCGCAGTTGCGCCAGATCTTGCTGCAGCCGTTTGCGCTGGCCTTGATGGGGATTTCGCTGTGCGGCTGCTCCTTCGACCTGGGATCGCTGACGCCGGAGAAGGAGAAGCCGCAGGAGGCACCCAAGGCAGCTGCGACCGCAGAGAACGTGGTCAGCGCAGTCAACGTCAGCGAAGCCCAGGCCCATACGGCAAAGGCCCAGGCTCTCGCAAAGTCCGGCGACGCAGCGGCTGCGCTTGATGAGTTCAACCGCGCGGTCGGGCTCGATCCCTACAATGCGCAGGCGCTCTATGGCCGCGCCCTGATCTACCAGGGCAACAACCAGCATGATTTCGCGATCGCCGATTTCAGCGCCGCGAGCGGACTCAATCCGCAGAAGGTCGAGCCGCTGCTCGGCCGCGCCATCAGCTATCTCGCCCTCGGCAAGGTCAAGGAGGCCGCGGCCGATCTGGATGAGGCTTCCGAGGCCGATCCCCACAATGCCCAGGTCTGGACCATACGCGGGCAAGCCTATGAACGCCTGGGCGACAGGACCAAGGCGGCGGCGTCCTACACCAAGGCGGTCTCGCTTCGCCCACGCGACGACGCCGCCCGCAGCGGCCTCGCCCGCGTCGGCGGCTGACGATTCTGGCGCAGCCGCAGGCGCGGTCTTAATCCGGGGTGACGCCCTTCGGCAGAACGGAATGGAACATGGACTTGACGCCCGACAACATGTCGTCGGCGACATTGGTCTTCGGCCGCGGCATGGACGCGCCGGCATCGGCGCGCAGATCGAGCGGGGGCGCGATCATCGGAACCGGAATATCAGCCGGGGGTGTCAGCCGATTCGGGTTCTCGTTGCCGACCGAGGAGGTATAGGGCGGGCTCGCCTGCGACGCGCCGCCATTGCCATAGGCCTCGGCTGCGGGTGTCGAGACCGTGATCGGCGGCGGCAACGGACGCACCGTTGACTGATCCAGGGGGATGACACGCGGTGCCTCTGGAGTGCGGGCGGCTTCGCGCACCGCAGGCTCCTGGATCTTCTCGGACGCCTTGATCTCGGAAGCTCTGGCCTCCGAAGACCTGGCCTCCGAAGACCTGGCTTCCGAAGACTTGGTCTCAATCGACTTGGCCTCAACGGCTTTGCCCTCAGGCGACTTGCGCAGGCGCTCGATCGCGGCGCGCACGAGATCGTTGGCGTCGGGGGTTGCGACCGGCGCGGCAGCAGCCGGCGCCGAATTGGCCTCCACCACCGGAGTGGCGGAAGCGGGTGCACTGATGGCCGGGGTGGACTTGGCGACCGCCTTGTCGCGCGCGGACGGCTTGCCGCGGGGGGCAGCCTCGGCCGGTGCCAAATCCGCCGTCGACGTCTTCGACTCCGCGGCGGGCTGATCGGCAGCCTTCTCGGTCGCCGGCTTGTCCGTCACCTTCTTCTCGGAAATGCCCTTGGCCTTGACGCCGGGCGCGGGGAGGTTGGCCACATCCGCGGGCTTGCCGTTCTTGCCCGCCTCGGCGGGCGCCATCACGGCCGCGGGTGCATCCGCCGCCGGCTTGGCGTTGATGTAATGATTAACGATGTACGCCCCGATGATCGTTGCGAGCACCGAGGGGAAGATGTCCATCGAGATTTTAGCGACGTATTTCAGCATTCCGGCCACTCCCCGCGCGATCTGATGCGGGAACTTTGAGGCATAGTGAGGGATCAACTGCGACAGATCAATGGCAAAGGGGTACGCCGGACTTACGACTTCAGCTCAACCTCAAGGAACACGATCTCGGTTGCGGTTTCGTTAAGCACATCGTGCTGGACGCCGGCCTTGCGAAAATAGGATTTCCCGGCCGCAAGCTGCGCTTTGGACCGCTCGCCATTGGGTGCCACGATGGTCATTTCCCCTGCGACCACGGGAACAATGACGTAGTCCATGCCGTGGGTGTGATGCCCGGTGGCGCTGTCTGGCGCGAGCCGCCACTCGGTCACCCGAACCTGCTCATTGTCGACCTGAACTTCGGACTTGGCGGCAAGCATCGGAACTCTCCTGGGGCATATCCGGAAAACCGGTTCAGGGCACGAAAACCATGAACACGTAGACGGCAAATACCACCATATGGACCAGCCCGAACAGGACATTGGTCCTGCCCGTACCGAAGGTCAGCATGCTCAGGAAGAAGGTCAGGAGCAAAAGGACGCTGCCCTGCTCGCTGAGGCCGAGCGTGAGCTCCTTGTCGAGTGCATAGGTGGCGACACCGACGGCCGGGATGGTCAGCCCGATGGTGGCGAGCGACGAGCCGAGCGCGAGATTGATGCTCTTCTGGAGGTCGTTCTTGCGGGCAGCCGACACCGCCGCGACGCCTTCCGGCAGCAGGATCAGGAGCGCGACCAGAAGTCCGGCAAAGGCAGGCGGCGCACCAATTTTGGCCCCGACGGCGTCGACGACCAGCGAGAATTTCTTGGACAGCAGCACGACCGCCAGCAGCGCAATCAGCAGCAGCACGATGCTGAGCACCATGGTCCGGCCCGACAGATGCGCCTCGCCGCTGCCGCCGCCCGCCCGTTCGTGAACGAAGTAATCCTTGTGCAGTACGGTCTGGGTATAGAGAAACACCCCATACAGCGCGAGCGTGACCACGTCGACGAAGCCGAGTTGAACCGCCGAATAAACCGGGCCCGGCGTGGTCGTGGTGTAGTTCGGCATGATCAGCGTGATCGTCGCGAGCGCGAACAGCACGCTGAGATAGACGTTGGCGCCGGAGAGCTGAAAGCCCTGCTCGCGATAGCGCAGGCCGCCGATGAAGATGCAGAGCCCGACGAGGCCATTGCAGACGATCATGACCACGGCGAACACGGTGTCGCGCGCCAGTTCCGGGGCCGGCTTCTCGCCCAGCATGATCGTAGTGATCAGCGCCACCTCGATGATGGTCACCGCGAGCGTCAGCACCAGCGTGCCATAGGGTTCGCCGACCCGCTCGGCGATCACTTCGGCATGATGGACCGCGGCAAACACCGTGCCGAACAGGATGACGAGGAGCACGAGGGCGAAGACGAGCCCGCCGAACGACAGCGTGAACACGTAGCCCGTCGCGCTGACGGCCGCGAACAGCAGCACGGCAAGCGCCGGAAAGATCCAGGCCGACCGAGGCATCGGATTATGCGCGCTCATCCATCGGCTCCAATTGCTTCGCGCAAATTCATCGCATCTTGGGCGAGCAGTAGCAAATCGGCAGGCAGATTCAATGCCAGCGCAGGATCGGAGCGAACGGCAGCAGCGTCAGCAGGACGAACAGCGGGATCAACACCGCGCTGGCGCGCACGAAATAGCCGAAGAAGCTCGGCATCTCGATGCCGTTCTCGCGAGCGATGCTGCTCACCATGAAATTCGGCGCGTTACCGATATAGGTGAGCGCGCCCATGTAGACTGCGCCCATGGAGATGGAGGCGAGCGTGCCCGAGAGCTCGTGCATCATCACCTGCGGGTCCCCACCGGCCAACTCGAAGAACAACAGATAGGTCGGCGCATTGTCGAGGAACGCCGACATCAGACCGGTAAACCAGAAATAGGCAACCTCGCGCGGCGTGCCGTCCGGCGTCGTCACGGCCGACAGCAGCCAGGCGAACGCGCCGTGATGGCCGGCATTGAGCATGGCGATGACCGGGATGATCGCGATAAAAATGCCGGCGAACAGCTTTGCGACCTCGCGGATCGGCTCCCAGGTGAAGCCGTTGGCCTGCCTGTGCTCGTCGGGCGTCAACCACACCGACAGGCCCGCTATGGCCAGCAGCGCCGCGTTGCGGGCAATATCTTCCAGCTCCAGCCTGGTTCCAAGAATGTCGAAGGCGATGCCGGACTTCCACATCGCCGAGGCCAGCAGGCTCGCGACGATGGCTGCGATCAGCACCAGGTTGACGAGGCCGCGGATGCGGACCGGCTTCGCGGCGCCGGCAGCGCCAAGGAAGGGTTCGCTACGGAAGCGCCAGACGTCGATGACGACGAAGATCGCGAGCAGCAGTCCGGCAACGATCGCCGTCTGCAGCCAGATGGTCCGCGTGGTCCAGAAGAAGTCGACGCCATGCAGGAAGCCGACGAACAGCGGGGGATCGCCGAGCGGGCTCAGCGCGCCGCCGACATTGGCGACCAGGATGATGAAGAAGATGACAACGTGGGCGTTGTAGCGCCGCGGCCGGTTGGCGCGGATCAGAGGGCGGATCAGGATCATGGCCGCCCCCGTGGTGCCGACCACGCTCGCCATCACCGTACCGAGCGCGAGGATGCCGGCATTCGCTGCCGGCGTCGCCTTGATGTCGCCCGTCACGAGAATGCCGCCAGCCACGACATAGAGCGAGAACAGCAGCATGATGAAGCCGAGATATTCGGCGAGCATGGCGTGAACGAGCGCCGCCAGCGTCGCCATGCTCCCGGCAAGGATGACCAGCGAGGCGAGTGCCAGCAGCGACCAGGCCGCGGCGATCTTGCCGTAATGATGGTGCCAGAATCGTGCAAACAGTAACGGACCAAGCGCGATCGACAGCAGGAGGCCGGCAAAGGGCAGCGCATACGGCCAGCCCATCGCCGCGCCGTCGAGCGCGGTCGCCGCCCATGCGTGCTGTGGCAACAACATCACGAGGATCGCGGCGATGAACCCGCTCGCGCGCCGAACGACAAGTCGTCTAGAAAGCAATGAAGCGCCTCGCCGTTTCAATCGCACCGAATGCATCGAGATTGTCGTGTCCACCGCCCGCAAAGCGAACGAACTGTTTCGGTTCATGCGCGAGCGCGAACAGACGCTCTCCGAACACGATGGAAATGGCAAGGTCATTGGTGTCATGCATCACCAATAGCGGCACAGTGACGCGCGGGATGCGCTCGTCGGAATGGAATGGATCGCGCATCAGCAGACGCACCGGAACGAACCAGAACGATGATGCTGCAATGTCGGCCGTCGATGTATAGGGCGCTTCCAGGATGAGTTTTCCAACACGATGCTCCGAGGCGACCGCGACCGCCACGCCGGTCCCGAGCGAAAAGCCCCAGACTGCGATTCGTTCCGCCGCGTAGCGCGCGGTGGTGAAGGCGTAGGCGGCCGCGGCATCGCGCAGCAGGCCCGCCTCGCTCGGAGCCCCGCTCGAGCCGGCATAGCCGCGATAGGACAGCGCGACGAGGCCGGTGCCGTCCGCCATCATGGCCTTGAAACGACTGACGCGACCGGCGAGATAATCGCCATTGCCCGGAAAATACAGGATCACGGGGCGGCCGGGCCTCGCCGGCACGTGCCAGACGATGACCTTCTCGCCATCGGAGGTGGTCAGGACGTGCTCTTCGGCCTGAGGAAGGCCTGCGGCGTCCGGCGTGGTGCGACCGACCGGCGGGATCGGAAACAGCATCTCGCGCTGCCTGACATACAGCACGAGGAGACCGGCGCAATAGACGGTCACGAGCAGGATGGCGATCCACTTGACGATGGTCATGATGACACGGCCCGGCCCCGGTTCAGGGCTTGCACTGGCTCCGCAGCAATTTCATGACCTCGCGCGTGGCGCGCCGGAACGGCACAGCAGCCGCACGCCGCCGCATGGCGGCGCGCTTGGCAATGGCCCGCTTGCCTCCGCGCTACATCGCCTTGACGATGTTCTCGGTGACCTTCTTGGCATCGCCGAGCAGCATCATGGTGTTATCGCGATAGAACAGCGGATTGTCGATGCCGGCATAGCCCGACGCGAGCGAGCGCTTGATGAACATCACGGTGCCGGCCTTCCAGACTTGGAGCACGGGCATGCCGTAGATCGGCGAGGTCTTGTCCTCTTCGGCCGCGGGATTGGTGACGTCGTTGGCGCCGATCACGAAGGCGATATCGGCCTGCGCGAATTCGGAGTTGATGTCCTCGAGCTCGAACACCTCGTCATAGGGCACGTTGGCTTCGGCCAGCAGCACGTTCATGTGGCCGGGCATGCGGCCGGCGACTGGGTGAATGGCGTATTTCACCTCAACACCTTCCTTCTTCAGGACGTCGCCCATTTCGCGCAGCGCATGCTGGGCCTGCGCCACCGCCATGCCGTAGCCCGGCACGATGATGACCTTCTGCGCGTTCTTCATGATGAAGGCGGCATCATCCGCCGAGCCGAGCTTGGCCGGCTTCTGCTCGCCGCCGCCACCGCCGGCAGCGGCGGTCTCGCCGCCGAAACCGCCGAGGATGACCGAGATGAAGGAGCGGTTCATCGCGTGGCACATGATGTAGGAGAGGATCGCGCCGCTTGATCCCACCAGCGCGCCGGTGATGATCAGCGCGGAATTGCCGAGGGTGAAGCCGATGCCGGCCGCGGCCCAGCCCGAGTACGAATTCAGCATCGAAATCACGACCGGCATGTCGGCGCCGCCGATCGGGATGATCATGAGGACGCCGAGCGCCAGCGCGATGATGACGATCAGCCAGAAGTCGAGCGCGCTGCCCGACATCACCAGCCCGACGATGAAAACGACGAGCGCGATCGCCAGCGCGATGTTGATGATGTGGCGGAACGGCAGGATGATCGGCGCACCGCTCATGCGCGCGGACAGCTTCAGGAACGCGATCACCGAACCGGTGAAGGTCAGCGCGCCGATGGCGACGCCGAGCGACATCTCGACCAGGCTCTGCGGATGGATGTTGCCGGGGCTGCCGATGTCGAAGGCCTCCGGCGCGTAGAACGCACCGGCGGCGACCAGCACCGCGGCCATGCCGACCAGCGAATGGAACGCGGCGACCAGTTCCGGCATCGAGGTCATCGGCACCCGGCGGGCGATCACCGCGCCGACGCTGCCGCCGATCGCGATGCCAAGGATCACGAGGATCCAGGCGAGGCCGTCCGCCGGCGGATGGCTGGCGAGCGTGGTGGCGACCGCGATCGCCATGCCGATCATGCCGAAGAAATTGCCCTGCCGCGATGAGGCGGGGCTGGACAGCCCGCGCAGTGACAGGATGAACAGCACACCCGCCACGAGATACAGAACTGCAGCCAGATTGGCGTTCATCTCAGGTCCCCTTTGTCTTCGTCACCCCGAGGTGCACGCCGCTCACTTCACCTTCTTCTTGTACATCGCCAGCATGCGCTGGGTGACAAGGAAGCCGCCGAAGATATTCACGCAGGCGAAAATGAGCGCGATGAAGCCGAAGCCGCGCGCCCAGCCCGAGCCGCTCGAGATCATGCCGACGCCGACCGCGAGCAGCGCGCCGACCACGATCACCGAGGAGATCGCATTGGTGACGCTCATCAGCGGCGTATGCAGCGCAGGGGTCACCGACCACACCACGAAATAGCCGACGAAGACGGCGAGAACGAAGATCGACAGCCGGAAGACGAAGGGATCGACGACTTGTGCAATATGCTCCATGACGGCTCTCCTTACGCTTTCGGCTGGAAGTTCGGGTGGATGACGGCGCCGTCCCTGGTCAACGCGGTCGCTTTGACGAGCTCGTCGTCCCAGTTCACGGCCAGCGCCTTGCTGGTCTTGTCGACCATCGTTTCGATGAAGTTGAACAAATTGCGCGCGTAGAGGCTCGAGGCCGACGCCGCGACGCGGCCGGCGACGTTGGTGTAGCCGACGATCTTGATGCCATCGACATCGGCGACCTCGCCCGCCTTGACGCCTTCGACATTGCCGCCCCGTTCGACGGCGAGATCGACCAGCACCGACCCTGGTTTCATCGACTTGACCATGTCGGCCGTGACGAGCTTCGGCGCCGGCCGGCCCGGAATGAGCGCGGTGGTGATCACGATGTCCTGCTTCTTGATGTGCTCGGCGGTGAGCGCGGCCTGTTTGGCCTGGTATTCCTTGGACATTTCCTTGGCGTAGCCGCCGGCGGTCTGCGCGTTCTTGAATTCCTCGTCCTCAACGGCGAGGAATTTTGCACCGAGCGATTCGACCTGCTCCTTGGTGGCGGGCCGGACGTCGGTCGCGGTGACCACGGCGCCGAGACGGCGCGCGGTCGCGATCGCCTGGAGGCCGGCGACGCCGACGCCCATCACGAACACTTTGGCGGCGGGCACCGTGCCGGCTGCGGTCATCATCATCGGGAAGGCGCGTCCGAAGGCCTCGGCGCCCTCGATCACGGCGCGGTAGCCGGCGAGGTTGGCCTGCGAGGACAGCACGTCCATCACCTGCGCGCGCGTGATGCGCGGCATCAATTCCATCGCGAAGGCGGAGACGCCGGCATCGGCGATCGTCTTCAGCGCGGCCTCGTTGCCGTAGGGGTCCATGATGGCGATGACCAGCGCGCCGCGCTTGTACTGCGCGAGCTCGGAGGCTTCAGGGCGCTTCACCTTGATGATGATGTCGGCGTCCTTCAGCGCGTCGGCGCTGACGGTGGCGCCCACGGCGGTGAATTCGGAGTCCGGCAGACCCGACTTGAGGCCGGCGCCCGGCTCGACGGCGATCTCGGCGCCCAGCGCCTTGAACTTCTTCACCGTATCCGGCGAAGCGGCGACCCGCGGCTCCGACGGATCGATTTCCTTGGCAACGGCGATCTTCATAGGCCCTCCGGCGACGCGGGAAAGAGCGCGCACGCGAACTTAGCGTTACTCCCGCAACGTTGGATACCGGTTTTCAATCCGGCTTGATTGCAAATTTTATGGGCACCGACGACGCTGGCGGTGCTGCAGGAGATGGATCAGGTCAGGAAGATCGCCATCAGGATCACGATAAGCGCGACCGAGACCGTGCCGTACTTCACCAGCTTGATGAAGCCCTCGTAGGTCTGCTCGTGGGCAACGTAGTCGTTGCCGTCGGCGGTGCTGTACGCCACTTCGCTATGGTCAGCCATGAATTGTCCCCAGTCGAAAGTCGAATTTCATGGCTGGGATACCGCAAACTTTCGGGCAGGGCAACGGCAGGCAGGCGCGGTTTCCCGGCAAATCGGGTCATTTGGAATTCCGATTGGCGGAATCCCGCTCAGACCGGAGGTCCGCCCGTTGCAGGCGATCTCCGGTGCCACGAGCCGAAGGCCTCTCAGCGCAGGCCGAGCGCCCGGCGGACTGCGCCGATCGGCTCCACCTTGCTATCGCAGAAGTTTCGCTTTGCGCAGCGTTCTCCCGGAACGTTGACGACGATCGCATCTGCCCCCGCATCCTCAGTGAGAAAGCCGTGGGTCATGTGGAAACCCAGCGCGCGGTAGACCTCGAACTGCTCCTCCGAGAAGAACTGGTCACCGGTGGTTTCGTGCGGGAAGGTGTCGTTGCGGCGTGCATAGTCGCGGATGTAGTCGTTCTCGTCTCCGGTCAGGGACGATTTGATGTACACGAGGTACCCCTTTTCCCCCGAGCCGTAGTCGATGGTGCCGACCGCCATGTGCGGTCCGCCCGCGGCGTGCCGGGCCGCGCCCGGGGATTTGGCTGCGTTGCACTTCATCCACTCGCGCGTCGTGTTGCGGATCGGGGTCCACGGCAGGTCGATGATGATCCCGAGATCGATGCGCGCATAACGCTGCAGCGTCATCAGAGACGAGAAATTCATCGGCGCATCGGCTTCGGCGTCAACCGCGATGATCACCTTGCAGCGTCGTCGCAACAACTCGTAGACACCGAGATTCTCGATGTGTCCGCCGTCCGTCAGGTAGACCGCATCGGCATTCTCGTAGAGCCGGCCCGAGATCTCAGACCATAGAAACAAAGGGGTCGAGTGGTGCTGCGGCCTGTCCTTTGTCGAGACCCAGCGCGGGTTCTTCAACCAGTACCCGAGGCGCACGTTGAGGAGCGCCAGGGTCGGGGTCAGCGAGCGGATCGACCCCGAGCCCATGTTCGACGAAGCGGCGGCCCCGGAGATCGCCATCGCGGTCGCAAGATCGAGGCCCAGCGCGACCTTCTCGAACGCCGGTGTATTCGCATAGCCGGTGGCCTCGCTGCCGACGTGCAGCGGCGAGAATATGAAGAAATCAGCGTTCCGTCCCCGCCGATTGGCGAAGTCGGATCCTTGGATGTTCAGGGCGGCGTTGATGATGGGATATGGCGAGGCCAGGCTGCTTTTTTTCGATGTCGTGACCGTCATCGCTCCCGCTGGATCGACGCCGTAGTCCAACTGATGCAGCAGACCGCTCAGCTTCTCCTCGTCGAGCGGAAGGAAATCCCTCCCCTGGTCCAGGCTCGGCATGTTCCGCGACGGCTCCCCGTCGGCGTAGTAGAGCGGATTGAACAAGAAGGCCTTGCTGAGGCGATCACGATAGAGCCGGTGCAGCGAATTGGCATTCGGCCCGAGGATCCACGACAGGCTGAATAGGGCCGAGCCCGAGAAGAAGTAGAGCAGCACCATCCGCCAGCTGACACTGTTGCCGAACTGGTACTTCGACCAAGTGAATGTGCCCGGGGACTGCAATGACGCAACGGAAAACAGCCATGGGGGGATGTGCGAGATCGGCCCCACCGGCTTGGAGGCGACGACCTTTGCTTCGCTATTGGTGATCTCTGCCGAGAGCTTACGCGTCGCCGAGTCGAACTGGACATTTCCCTTGACGTCGACACCGGCCGCGGGCGGCACGGGTTGCACGCCAGCCGCTCCCCACTCCTCGATCATGGGGTATTGGCGGTAGGCGGCGTCGAGCGTCTTGTCGTTCGCGATGCCCCAATAGCAAAGATAGAGATATCCGACCCAGATCAGTAAGGGCAGCGCCAGTCCCGCGACAAGCACGGCTGCTTTCGCCGCATGGGCGAGCAGGCGTGGGCCAAGGTCCGAGGCGCCGGCGCCCTTCAGCAGGTCGGCGAATTGCTGCCGGAACAGCGTGACGGCCGCCGCAACCGGCGCAGTAATGGCCGCAAGCGATTGGAGCCATTTGATTGCAACACCCCCAATGATGCCGCCGGACTGAGCCGTGTTGGCGTCGGCGAGGTCGAACATCTGGGCGATCATGAAGGGCTGAAATTCGAAGAAGCAGATGGCGGCAAGCAGAACGAGATAGGTCGCGCCGACAGTCGACGGATAGCCGCGGAATTCACCTCCCTTGGTCGACGAAATCGAGCGCAGCACCGCCCAGCCGAAGAAAAGCACGAGGCCGAGCAGGAGCGCTGCAAGCGAAAGCCCAAAGTGATCGACGTTCAGGCAGCTGGCGATCGCGCAGATGAGTCCCAGCGCAAACGCAAGACCGGCCAGGTAGCGAAAAAGCTCGCGCCGCCCGAATTTGAAAAGGCGCCCGACCAACAAAAGCAGCAAGGCGGCAACAAGGCCGCCAAGAAAGAAGGCAGGCATCAATCCCAGGCTGGAGAGGGGACCAAGATTGCTGGTGTCGTCGACGCTCAGCCCGAAGAAATTGGTCGTATAGAGTGACGAGCGTGCGGCGTTGGACAGGATCGTGATCACGGCAACGAGCAGTACGACCGGCAGCGTAAGGCTCAGATTGGCAACGAGTCCACGCACGACGATTGCGACGCCGGTGATCAGATCTCGCGCGCCGGCCGGAACGAGGTAGTTCGAGTAGTTCCGGATATGGCCCACCGCAGGCGTGTCACTGATCTCATTGGCGCTCTCGGCGCCAGGTGTCGGCGTGCTTCCGAACACGAAATTCTGCGCCCGCGTCATGGTCGCCGTGAACGAACAGCCGGTGTAACCGCCGCCCGATACGGTCGACAGATAGTCGATGTGCTTGATCAGCCCGTGGTGATTGAAAGCCTGCAAGACGCCGAGGCAGATTGCGGAGGATCGGATTCCGCCGCCCGACAACGCAAGGCCGACCGTGTCGATCGCCTTTTCGTCGCCAGGGTATGCGACGGGATCTATGCCTTGGGCGCGGCGGCGGTTGTTGATGGCTGCGAGCTCGCGCTTGACGATCTTGCGGTGCTGCGTCCCCCACAGCTGCTGTTCCTCCACAGCCCGTGGCGGCTCCACCTTGGGGTCTGGGGCACTGATCCTGGCCATGTTCGCCTCCCTGGCAAAGCACACCACGACGATCAACAATCACAGATTGCATTACAGGCCGAAACCGCCCGCAAGAATTAGTCTGGCTTTAGGCACAAACGTTCAATGTGCAGGGCGGGAACTATACAACCGGCCTCGCCCGTCGCCGGAACAACGGGACACTCGGACGGCCGACCCGACCTGCTCGCTGCAGCGCCGAAGACGGCGCGGCTCAGCCCATCGCTTCCAGCTCGTCGATCATGCCGGCGATGACGCTCAGGCCTCCGTCCCAGAACTTTGGATCCTTGGCATCGAGCCCGAACGGCCGCAGCAGATCGGAATAATGCTTGGTGCCGCCGGCGGCGAGCATGTCGAGATAGCGCTCGGCAAAGCCTTCGGCCGCGTTCTCGTAGACGGCGTAGAGCGAGTTCACCAGACAATCGCCGAACGCATAGGCGTAGACGTAGAACGGAGAATGGATGAAGTGCGGGATGTACATCCAGTAGTTCTCGTAGCCCGCTTTGATTTCGATTGCCGGCCCGAGGCTCTCGCCCTGCACCGAGAGCCAGATCTCCCCGAGCCGCGTCGCGGTGAGCTCTCCGTTCTTGCGTTCGGTGTGGACCGCGCGCTCGAAGGAATAGAACGCGATCTGCCGCACCACGGTGTTGATCATGTCCTCGACCTTGCCGGCGAGCAGCGCCTGGCGCTGCTTTGCGCTTTTGGTCTGCGCCAGCAGCCGCCGGAAGGTCAGCATCTCGCCAAACACGCTCGCGGTCTCCGCCAGCGTCAGCGGCGTCGGCGCCATCAACGCGCCGTTCCTGGCCGCCAGCACCTGGTGCACGCCGTGGCCGAGCTCATGGGCGAGCGTCATCACGTCGCGCGGCTTGCCCTGGTAGTTCATCAGCACGTAGGGGTGCGCGGACGGCGTGGTCGGATGCGAGAAGGCACCCGGCGCCTTGCCCGGGCGCACCGGCGCATCGATCCAGCGGTCGGTAAAGAAGCGCTCGGCGATGTCAGCCATCTTTGGCGAGAAGCCGCGATAGGCGGTGAGCACCATGTTTCGCGCGTCGGGCCAGCCGATCACGTCGGTCGCCGCAAAAGGCAGCGGCGCGTTGCGGTCCCAATAGGCCAGACGCTTCCTGCCGAACCAGCGGGCCTTCAGCGCGTAGTAGCGATGCGACAATTTTGGATAGGCCGCGCGCACCGAGGCGACCAGCGCATCCACCACCTCGCGCTCGACGCGGTTGTTGAGATGCCGGGAATCCGCCACGTCCTTGAAGCCGCGCCAGCTGTCGGAGATGTCCTTGTCCTTGGCCAGAGTGTTGGTGATCAGCGCAAAGGTGCGCTCATTCGCCTTGAAGGTCTTTGCGAGCGCCTCTGCCGCGGCCTTGCGCTTGGCGCCGTCGCGGTCCTGCAACAGATTGAGCGTCGGCTCGATCGCGAGCTCCTTGGACCCGACCTTGAAACGCAGGCCCGAGATGGTTTGGTCGAACAGTCGGTTGAAGGCTGAATAGCCGGTCTGCGCCTTCTCCAGGAAGAGCTGCTCGAGCTTGTCGTCGAGCTGGTACGGCTTCTCCTTGCGCAGATCCTCGATCCAGGGACGGTAGTGCGCGAGCTCGGTGGCCTGCATCGCGCGGTTCAAAATATCGTCATCGACGCGATTGAGCTCGAGCGCGAAGAACAGCAGATGCGTCGATGCCGCCGTCAGGCGCTCGGAAACGTCGCCGTAAAACTTTGAAATCGCAGAGTCCACGCTGTCGCCGGCATGAACGAGGCCGGCGTACGAGCCGAGCCGGCCGGCGAGGTCGTCGATCGCCTCATAGCGTCGCACGGCTTCGGCGAGCCATTTTCCGCCATCTTCCTTTGCTGTTCCTGTTGCGAGCTTGCCCTTGTAGTCCGTCTCGAACGCGACGCAATCGGCATCCATCTTTTCGAGATCGCGCGCCACTTCCGGCGCATCGATCCCGGAATAGAGGTCGGCGAGGTTCCACTCCGGAAGCTTGCCGCTCTTGCTCGCAGGCTTGGCGGGTGAAGGCTTGGCGGGTGAACGCTTGGCGGGTGAACGCTTGGCGGGTGAACGCTTGGAGGGTTTTGCCTTGGCTGCGGATGTCTTGGTGTTCGGCTTGTGGAGAGCGGGCTTGCTAGCGGCGGACTTCTTAACTGCAGACTTGGAGCGCGAATTCATTGTGTGGGAAACCTGTGTTCAACAAGCGCGACGGCGGGCGGGGGCATCAGGATTTAACAGTGCGTTAATCGGCTTCGGCCAGAGTGCCCCGATTCGAGACAGATAGTAGTAGCGTGCGGGGAACACCATGGCTGCCAGTATTTTGATCGCCGACGACGACGCTGTAGCCCGCCGGCTGGTCGAAAACATGGTGCAGAAATGCGGCTATGAGACGATCGTGGTGGACTCCGGCGACGCGGCGATTGCCGCCCTCACCGCCCCTGACGCGGCCATCGACGGCGTCATCCTCGATCTCGTGATGCCCGGCCTCGACGGCATGGGCGTGCTGGCGAAAATCCGCGAAGCGGGTCTCAGCATCCCCGTGATCGTGCAGACGGCCCATGGCGGCATCGACAATGTGATCTCGGCGATGCGCGCGGGCGCCGCCGATTTCGTGGTCAAGCCGGTCGGCCTGGAGCGGCTCCAGGTCTCCCTTCGCAACGCGCTCAATTCGTCCGCGCTCAAGGGCGAATTGCAGCGCATCCGTCACAGCCGCGAGGGCCGGCTGACCTTCTCCGACATCATCACCCGCGCCGAGGCGATGGCGGGCGTGATGCACGCGGCGCAGAAAGCCACCAACTCATCGATCCCGGTGCTGATCGAGGGCGAGTCCGGCGTCGGCAAGGAGATGTTCGCGCGCGCCATTCATGGCAGCGGCGAGCGCAAGGCAAAACCGTTCGTCGCGGTCAATTGCGGCGCGATCCCCGACAACCTGGTCGAGTCCATCCTGTTCGGTCACGAGAAGGGTGCCTTCACCGGCGCCACCGAACGCCACACCGGCAAGTTCGTCGAAGCCCATGGCGGCACGCTGTTCCTGGACGAGGTCAGCGAGCTGCCGCTGGCCGCGCAGGTCAAGCTGCTTCGCGCGCTCCAGGAAGGCGCGGTCGAGGCGGTCGGCGGCCGCAAACCCGTGAAGGTCGACGTCCGCATCATCTCGGCGACCAACCGCAGGCTGCTTGAGCGGGTCAAGCAGGGCCACTTCCGGGAAGATTTGTTCTACCGCCTGCACGTGCTGCCGCTGACGATCCCATCGCTGCGCGCGCGGCGCGAGGACATTCCGCATCTGCTCAGGCATTTCCTGGCGCGCTTTGCCGCCGAGGAGAACCGCCCCATCACCGGCATCAGCGGCGAGGCCGTTGCGCACCTCGCCCAGCTCGATTGGCCCGGCAACATCCGCCAGCTCGAAAACGCGGTCTACCGCGCCGTGGTGATGAGCGACGGCGACCAGCTTGGCCTTGACGACTTCCCCCTGATCGCCTCGCAGCCGCATCCCGGAACAGACATTCCGACGGCTCCGCTGATGCTGGAGCCGATCGCGGCCCCCTCCGTCATATCAGGTAATGAAATACCGATCGCGCCACTGCCCGTGGCGGGCGCCCTCTCAATGCTGACCGCGACCGGCGAAGTCCGGCCGCTGGAGGAGATCGAGAACGAGATCATCCGCTTCGCGATCTCGCATTACCGCGGGCAGATGTCGGAGGTCGCCCGTCGCCTCAAAATCGGCCGGTCCACCCTCTACCGCAAACTCGATGAGGCAGGGGTTCCCGGCCATGGCGGCAAAAGCGGTGAGGAGACGCACTGAGCCTGACGCGAACGGAGGTTCGTCCGGGCGGAGCGATACGACTGTAAGCCGTTCGTACGACGACGGAATTCGACTGCGATTTGAACCGTGACTTGGAAGTGACAGACACAGGGAAAAGCGCGTGTCAGAAGCGCACAATCCGTTGCCAAGAGGCTTGCTTGAAGTCAGTTTGTCGTGAGTTGTCCCGGGTAGCGCTGGCTGCGAAATCGGGGCCTGTATATCGTCTGCGTAGGATTCGTTGCGTGCAGGCGTGCAACTTTCGAGAGGCCGGCGCGGTTTAGCCGAAGCTCAATAGGCGATAACGAAGCTGTTCCACGGGGGACAGTTCACCCGAGGGGTGCGACACAATGCGTGACTGTTTGAACCACCGTGCAGGCTTTGACCGCGTCTTGATGACGGTCGCGGCGACCTTCCTCACGGTATCGGCCAGCTCGGCCCTTGCGCAGGATCAGGCGCGCAGCAGCGCTGCCGAGCTCGCGATCGAAGCCGCGATCCCGCGCCCCGAACCCGCAAACGTCCCGCCCCCGACCGCATCCGACATCAAGCTCGACACCACCGCCACGGTTCAGGACTCGGCAAAGGAGCCGGTCAAGGAACCCGTGAAGGCCGAAGCCGCTCCCGCGCCGGACAAGGTCGAGACCAAGCCTTCCGACGTCGCCACCACGCCGGCGACCGAGGCGCCGAAGAGCGAGACGGCGAAGACCGAACCTGCCAGGACCGAACCTGCCAAGGCCGACACGGCGACAACGCCGGCCGCGCCCGCCACCGCTGCGGCTTCGGAGCCGGTGAAGGCCGCGAGCAACATTCCCGCGGCCGACCAGCCGGTCGCTGACAAGCTCAAGGACATCATTGGCGCCAAGACTGCGCGCTATTTCGACCGCAAGAACGAACGCGCGGCGATCGAGAAGTTTTACGGTGCACGCGACTTCGCGCCGGTCTGGACCCAGGGCGGCAGCCTGACCGCGGCGGCCAAGGGCGTGATCGCACGACTGAAGGATGCTGCGTCCGACGGTCTCAATCCCGCCGACTACCCGCTGCCGGACTTCGCGGCCGCCACGACACCCGACACGCTTGCCGATGCCGAGCTCAAGCTCACCGCCAGCATGTTCGACTATGCGCGCCAAGCCCAGAGCGGCCGCATGCACTGGTCGCAGGTCAGCGGCGACATCCTCTATCCCGAGCATCCGGTCGATCCGAACGAGGTGCTCGCCAAGGTCACGACCGCAGCCGACGCCTCCGCGGCGCTCGACAGCTACAATCCGCCGCAAAAACTCTACAAGGAGCTGAAGGCGAAGCTCGCGGAGCTCCGCGGCCAGGGTAACGGCCCGGTGATCGAGATCGCGGATGGTCCGACGCTGAAATACACCCCGGCCCGCAAGAAGCAGGCTGAAATCGTCGTTGAAGATTCGCGCGTGCCGCAGCTGCGCGTCAAGCTCGGCATCGCCGAGAATGCCAGCGACACCCGCTATGACGCGGCGGTCGCCGAAGCCGTGCGCAAGTTCCAGAACAGCGCCGAGCTCAAGGCGACCGGCATCCTCGACGACAAGACGGTCAAGGCGATCAACACCCCGAAGCGCGACAAGCAGATCGACGTGGTGCTGGTGAACATGGAGCGCTGGCGCTGGCTGCCGCGCGACCTGGGCGTGCCCTCGCTGGGCGACGCCTATGTCATCCTCAACATTCCCGACTACACGCTGAAGGTGATGCAGCGCGGCCAGCAGGTCTGGACCACCCGCGTTGTGACCGGCAAGCCCGGCACGCATGCGACCCCGCTGCTCACCGAGACGATGAAGTACATCACGGTCAATCCGACCTGGAACGTGCCGCCGTCGATCGTCTACAACGAATATCTGCCGGCGCTTCAGCAGGACCCGACCGTGCTCCAGCGCATGGGCCTCAAGCTCGAGCAGAACCGCGATGGTTCAGTGCACATCTCGCAGCCGCCCGGTGAAGCCAACGCGCTCGGCCGCATCCGCTTCAACTTCCCGAACAAGTTCCTGGTCTATCAGCACGACACGCCGGACAAGAACCTGTTCGCCCGGGACGAGCGCGCCTTCAGCCACGGCTGCATGCGCGTGCAGAACCCGGATCAGTACGCGTCGGTTCTGCTCAACATCGCGATGCCAAACGAGAAGTACACGCCGGAACGCATCCGCAGCATGTACGGCAAGAGCGAGATCGACTTGAAATTCCCGACCCCGATCCCGGTCAACATTACCTATCAGACCGCATTCGTGGACGATGGCGGCAAGCTGCAATTCCGCAAGGACGTCTATGGCCGCGACGCGACCATGATCAACATCCTGAAGAACGGCCGCGGCAAGGATCTCGAGAACGTGGTCGCGCACTCCCAGCCGAGCTATTCACGCCCGGCAACGACGCTGCCGAACGGCGTGCTGGCGGCCAACAATGGCGGCTCGTCCGGCCCGAATTTCTTTGAGCGGCTGTTCGGAGCGCCGAGCCCGCCGCCGGCCCCGATCGGCCGCCGTCCCCAGCAGCAGCGGGTATTCACCCGATGAGCCAGGCCCGCCCCGGGGCCTGATTTCCTGAAATTCTGCAACAAGATCAGCGACCTCATCCTCTGGATGGGGTCGCTTAACGTTAACCATTCTCCACCTGAGCTCGGGCAGCGGGCGTTTTTTCGCCACACTCACCCGGTTAGGTTCGCGATCTGACTTGGTTTGGGGGGCGGGAAGGTCAACCTCGAATTAACCTTCTCGCTTTAACAAAGCGTTCATCCTCTTTCGCGCGCTAACGGGGTTAGCGGGAGAGTCCATTTTGAACGCTCGTCGACTGGGTGGGCTCTAACGTGCTGACTGGTATCGCACGCCAATTCGCTGTGCTGTCGTTGTCCCATGCGGGAGTGAAGGCCGGATCCCGGATCGGCCTCGCTGCCGTATTGCTGCTTGCTGCCGCGGGTTCGGTTCATAACGCCGCCGCGCTGAACGAAACCAAGACGCTCTCCTTTCACCACACCCACTCCGGCGAAGACCTCACCGTCACCTTCAAGCGCGACGGGCGCTACGACGAACCGGCGCTGAAGCAGCTCAACCACTTCCTGCGCGATTGGCGCACCCAAGACGAGACGGTCATGGACCGTCACCTCTTCGACATTCTCTGGGAAGTCTATCGCGACGTCGATGCCAAGCAGCCGATCCAGATCATCTCCTCCTACCGCTCGCCCGCCACCAACGCCATGCTCCGCCGCCGCTCCTCCGGCGTCGCGCGCTTCAGCCAGCACATGCTGGGGCATGCGATGGACTTCTACATCCCGAACGTGCCGCTGGAGCAGATCCGCTTCGCCGGCCTGCGCCTCCAGCGCGGCGGTGTCGGCTTCTACCCGACCTCCGGCTCGCCGTTCGTACATCTGGACACCGGCAGCATCCGGCACTGGCCGCGCATGACGCATGACCAGCTCGCCCGGGTCTTCCCGGATGGACGCACCGTCCATGTCCCGACCGATGGCACGCCGCTGAAGGGCTATGAGCTCGCCAAGGCCGAGATCGAGCGGCGCGGCAGCGGCGAGGATTCCGGCAGCAGGTCGAATTTCTTTGCCAGCCTGTTCAAGGGCAAGCCGGCTCCGGCCGCCACGAGCAACGACGAGGATGACGAGGGCGCGCCCGCTCCGGCCGCGAAGACTGTCGCGCCGACCGCGGTCGCCGCCGCGACCAAGCCGGCCGATCCGGTGCCGACGCCGCGCGCCAAGCCGTCAGTCGCGGCGACGATTCAGCTCGCCTCGGCCGATGCGCAGATGGTCGCGCTGCCCAAGTCGAAGCCAGCGCCCGTGGCTGACAAGCCGGCCGCCGGCAAATCTGCTGATGCAAAGCCTGAGACCCCTGCCGACATCATCAATGCCCGCGGCTTCTGGGACGCCCCGGCTACGCCGCAGCAGGCGACGCCAGCTCAAGTGGCTGCGCTGAAGGCACGGCAGGCGCTTGCCGCCGCCACCGATCCGCAGCCGACCGCGAGTGTATCCAGCGCCGCCTATCAGGCCCTGGCCTACGCGCCGGCGTCCGCCTCCCCCGTCGACCGCGCCAATGTCGTCGCCGCCTCCGCGCCGATCCCGCGCTCCGCCCGTCCCGCCGCCGCGTCGCGCAACGTTGCGCCCGCGACCGAGATCAACACGGTGGTCGGCAAGCGCGTCGACGGCATGGTCGCAACCGCGACCCGGCTCTCCGCAGCCAAGGGCGAAAGCATCTGGCTCAAGATCGTGATGCTGTCGCCGAGCGCCAGCCGCGCGATGTCGGTCACGCTGATGGGCGAGCTCGACACGGCCGCAATGCGCGCCTACTTCGTCAAGCCGCAGTCCGTGATCGCCATGGGTTTTGCCGACGATCCGATGCAGGGCCTGTCCTGCGACAGTTTCTCGGGCACCGCCACCGCCAAGCTCGAGACGACGTCCTTCGTCATGCGGACCGCCGCGCTGCGCTGAGGCTGATAAGCGCGCCCTTACCAAAATCTCTGTCGTCGTCCTGGCAAAGGCCAGGACCCATACCGCGTGATCCATCTGGCTCACGCGGTACGGATACCAAGCGACGAATTTTCGCCAAACTGCTCCCTGGGATAATGGGTCCTGGCCTTCGCCAGGACGACACCGGGGCTCAGATCATCCCCAGCGCTTGCATGTAGGTCTCGAGAATCGTCTCGGCCTCGGCGCGCTCGTTCGGGTCCTGCTTGCGCATGCGCACGATGGTGCGCAGTGCCTTGACGTCGTAGCCGTTGCCCTTGGCCTCGGCGAACACGTCGCGGATGTCGTCGGAGATCGCCTTCTTCTCTTCCTCCAGCCGCTCGATGCGCTCGATGATGGACTTGAGCTGGTCCTTGGCAAATTTCGTCGCGGGCTCGTCGTCGCGGACGGCGGCGGAGGTGGCCATCTTGGTACTCCCAATGGAACTGGCAAAACGAGGTGACGCCGGCATCCTCACCGCGCGTGCTGGTTAGACCCTTAGGGTTCGGATCACTCGCGTTCAAGGCAGCATCGCGCCCGTCCACAGCGCGCCCACACCTTCCTGCGGCGCGTTGAAGAAAGCTGTTGTGTGATGCGACTCAAGGGCACCGCATATCGGGCTGCCGGCGAGGCCGTTCAGTGCCCGGGATGAACCTTCTTCATGGCATCGAGCTGCTCAGGCGTGGCCGCGCCCTGGTATTTCGCCTTCCAGGCCTCGTAGGGCATGCCATAGACGGCTTCCCGGCTCTCATCCTTGCTCAAGGCGACGCCTTGGGCGTCGGCGGCGTCCTTGAGCCAGTTGGACAGGCAGTTGCGGCAGAAGCCTGCGAGATTCATCAGGTCGATGTTCTGGACGTCTGTCCGCGACTTCAAATGATCGACCAGGCGCCGGAAAGCGGCAGCCTCGAGTTCCGTTCTGGTTTTGTCGTCGATTGCCATGGCTGGATCCCTCGGCTTTGCGAATTGGCTGTGATCTGGATAGGTCACCCTTACGAGATCAGGTGGGGCCTGTCACAGATTTTGCCATATCGCGGCGCAAAGGGGCGCGAAGCCGGCTTCGGGCAGTTCCCGGGCCCTACGCCAAATCGTCAATGATCTGATATAGCTTCCGCGACAATGATCGCCGAATCTCCCCGCTCCCGCCTTCGCCTGCTCGCCCGGTTGGTCCCGGTGCTGGTGGTTGGCCTGCTGTGCCTCTGGGCCAGCCCGGCCTCCGCCGATTTCCGGCTTTGCAACAACACGTCGAGCCGGGTCGGCATCGCGCTCGGCTACAAGGATGCCGAGGGCTGGACCACCGAGGGCTGGTGGAACATCTCGTCCCGTTCCTGCGAGACCTTGCTGCGGGGAACGTTGGTGGCCCGCTTCTATTACATCTACGCCATCGACTATGACCGCGGCGGCGAATGGTCGGGCCAGGCTTTCATGTGCTCGCGCGACAAGGAGTTCACCATCCGCGGCACCGAGGATTGCCTCGCGCGCGGCTATGACCGAACCGGCTATTTCGAGGTCGATACCGGCGAGCAGCGGGCCTGGACGGTGCAGCTCACCGATGCCAACGAGCAGCCGTCAAAGCAGCAGCGCGTACCCGGCCTCCCCGGCCCGGTTGGCCCGGGGGTTCCGGGTTTGCCCAATGGCCCGCCCGGTGGTACGCCCCCCGCCCCGCCTGGCCTCCCGCCAGCTCCCTCGCCCCCGTCTGGAAGTAAGCCATGAGGCGCCTTCGCCGTATCAAGATCCTCGCGACCCTCGGACCCGCTTCTTCGGACCTCGCGATGATCCGCCGCCTGTTCGAGGCCGGCGCCGACCTGTTCCGCATCAACATGAGCCACACCCCACACGACAAGATGCGGGAGTTGGTGGCGACGATCCGCAACGTCGAGAGCAGCTATGGCAGGCCGATCGGCATTCTGGTCGACCTCCAGGGCCCAAAGCTCCGGCTCGGTGCCTTCGCCGAAGGCGCGGTCCAGCTCCAGAATGGCCAGACATTCACGCTCGATTCCGACAAGGCGCCGGGCGACACCACCCGCGTCCAACTCCCGCATCCGGAGATCCTGGCCGCGCTTCGTCCGGGCCATTCGCTGCTGCTCGACGACGGCAAGGTGAGGCTGATCGCCGAGGAGACCTCGAAAGATCACGCGGTGACGCGCGTCGTGGTCGGCGGCCGGATGTCCGACCGCAAGGGCGTCAGCCTGCCCGACACCGACCTGCCGGTCTCGGCGATGACGCCGAAGGACCGCGCCGACCTCGAGGCGGCGCTGGTCACCGGCGTCGACTGGATCGCGCTGTCCTTCGTGCAGCGCGCCGACGACGTGCTCGAGGCCAAGAAGATGATCCGCGGCCGTGCGGCGGTGATGGCCAAGATCGAGAAGCCGCAGGCGATCGATCGCCTCGCCGACATCATCGACGCCTCCGACGCCCTGATGGTGGCGCGCGGCGACCTCGGCGTCGAGCTGCCGCTGGAACGCGTACCGAGCCTGCAGAAGCAGATGACGCGCATGGCGCGGCGCGCCGGCAAGCCGGTGGTGATCGCGACCCAGATGCTGGAATCGATGATCCAGTCGCCGGTGCCGACCCGCGCCGAAGTCTCCGACGTCGCCACAGCAGTCTACGAAGGCGCCGACGCCATCATGCTGTCGGCGGAATCGGCGGCCGGCAAATTCCCGGTCGAGGCCGTCTCGACCATGAACCGCATCGGCGAGGAGGTCGAGCGCGACCCGATCTATCGCTCCGTCATCACCGCACAGCGCCCCGCCCCGGAAGCCACCGCCGGCGATGCCATCGCGGACGCCGCGCGGCAGATCGCCGAGACGCTCGACCTGCCGGCCCTGATCTGCTGGACCAGCTCGGGATCGACCGCCGTGCGCGTGGCGCGCGAGCGGCCGAAGCCGCCGATCGTGGCGATCACGCCGAACGTCGCGGCGGGACGCCGGCTGTCGGTCGTCTGGGGCGTGCATTGCGTGGTGGCGGAAGATGCACGCGACCAGGACGACATGGTGAGCCGCGCCGGCCAGATCGCGTTCCGCGACGGCTTCGTCCGGGCTGGCCAGCGCGTGATCATCGTCGCCGGCGTGCCGCTCGGTATTCCCGGCACCACCAACATGGTGCGCATCGCCTCGGTCGGCCCCGAGGGCGAAGCGAATATCTAGGCCCGCCAGCACGCGGCAAACAAAAGATGTCGAAAACAACCCCATGCACAGTAGCCGGCGGGTCCGGCGCATGTGCTGAGGTTTTTCGAAAAGGCGAGCTCTGGCAATGGCCTGGGCGCGATCAGGTCGGCCGTCGATCAGGCGGACGTTTTAGGCCCCAACCAGCGCTTTCGCCGCCGGCAGCAACGTCTGCTGCACGACCAGGCCCCTGGCGCGGGCGTCCATGACGCCGACCGCACGAAGCGCCAGCAGCGTCACGGTCTGAACGGCATCGCGCATCCTGGCGGGGTCGTCGAGATTATCCGGCGCGAGTGGTCCGACCAGGGCCTCGTGCAGCGCGCCGAGCAGGGCCGTGGCGGCGAGCGCGGTGTCCTGCGCCGGCAGGTGGCCGGCGCGCACGGCGGCGTCGATCCGCGAGGCCATCTCGCCCGCAATCTCGCGCCGGCTGGCAAGGCGTGAAGCGCTGACATCGACATCGACCGGCTCGGCCAGGATACCCCAGGCGAGCCTGCGCTGTGACAGGGTATGCACCGCCACGGTGGTCACCGCCGCCGCCAGCGCCGAGGACGGTCCCGGCGCGGCATCGGCGGCTCGCCGGATCGCCGTGAGCTCGTCACGGGAGACTTCGGCGATCAATTCGGAGATCAAATCGGCCTTGGAGGGGAAGTAGCGGTAGACCGTACCCGCAGCGACGCTGGCGCGAACCGCGACTGGCGCAATCTGCACCGCCGCCATCCCGCCTTCCGCCGCCGCCTCCCGCGCCGCTGCCAGTATCGCACTGCGCCGGGCCGCAAGGCGCTTCACCACTTGATGCGTCCGCCGATAAACCATGGCGCGCTTCCTGTCCCCAGCATCCGGTCCGGCACAAAGCTCGACCGCATGCTCCTTCACTATCTTCGCCCAAATCGCCCTCAAGAACTGAACAACTATTCAGGCCGGATGACAAGACGCAAATGAGCATATGTGCGCGACGCAAACCTCGACACGGAAGCAGAGCAGGTAAACGCATTCTTGCCCGGCGCGGCCGCGGTATGACGGTCCGGTTTACCTCAACTTAAAAGCGATCATGCTCAGGTTGCTGATGCTTGCGCGCTGCTGCGTGCTGTCGTTTCAGCCCCGAGAGTCCGATGTCGATTTCCATGACAAGCAGCGTGCCCGTCCGCGGTGTCGCGCGCTGGCTTTTGCCGTTCTGCATTGCCGCGGGCGTCTACCTGTTCTTCCTGGGCATCGGCGACATCATGCTGCGGGATACCGATACGTTGTGGCAGATCAAGATCGGGCAGTGGATTCTCGAACACCACGCGCTGCCCTACACCGACATCTATTCCTTCACGCGAGCCGGCGAGCCCTGGATCTCGAGCTCCTGGCTGTCGCAAGTCCTGTTCGCGCTGGCTTACGAGCCGTCGAACTGGTCGGGGGCAGTTGTCCTGACGTCGCTCGCGATCGGAGCGACCGCGGCGATTTTCGTCTACCTGCTTGAGCCCTATCTGGAGCCTGTGCGCGCCTTTCTGCTCGTCACCCCGCTGCTCTTCATGTCGATGGGCCACTTTCTCGCCCGCCCGCACATGCTGGCACTGCCTGTCATGCTGGCCTTTGTCGGCGGGCTGCTGGCGGCCGCCGATCGGCGCACCGCGCCGTCGTGGTTGTTGCTTCCCTTGATGGTGCTATGGGCCAATCTTCACGGCGGCTTCGTCATGGGGCTGGCGCTGATTGGGCCCATCGGCCTCGATGCGATCGCGTCCACCGATCGCAAGGGCCGCTTTGCACTGGCGTCGCGCTGGGCCTTGTTCGGGCTTGCTGCGCTTGCCGCAAGCTGCTGCACGCCCTATGGCTGGAATACGCCGCTCGCATCGGCGAAAATCCTCAGCCTCGGCAAGGTGCTCTCGCAGATCTCGGAGTGGATGCCCGCCGATTTCAGCTCGTTCGACTTGTTTGGAGCCAGCCTGCTCGGATTGATCGCCCTCGGCTACTATAAAGGATTGGTGCTGCCGTGGACCCGCCTTCTTGTGCTGCTCGGCCTGGTCTGGGCGGCACTCAACCACGTCAGAAACATCGAGGTCTTTGCGCTGTTGACGCCGCTCGTGCTGGCGAAGCCGTTGGCCGAACAATTGGGCGCAGCCAGAGCGCTCGCACGGACTGAAGCACGATCCTCCTTTGCAGTGACCGCAATCGCGGCGCTCGCGATCGTTGCGACCAGCTGGAGTATCACGCGGTCCTATGCCACGCCGACGCGGTATGCCTTTATCCGCAATTCGACCCCTCGGGCTGCAGTCGACCTCCTCGAGCAGCGGCACGCGCAACGCATCTTCAGCACCGCTCCTATCGGGAGTTATCTGATCTCCCGCAACATCAAGACCTTCATCGATGGCCGTGCCGAGCTGTACGGAGAGCAGTTCGTGCTTGACTATTTCGACGCCATCGAAGGCAAGAACGCGGAGACTCTGCTGCGTCTGCTCGATACCTACCAGATCGACGCCACACTGCTGAACGGATCGACTCCCGCCGCAAGGATCATGGACCATGTGCCGGGCTGGAAGCGGCTCTACTCGGATGATCTTGCCGTCATCCACGTCCGCGACAACGCACCGGCGAAGCTACCATCATCACCATGAGCCACGGATCAGACGTTAGACTCTCGCGGCCCTCGCATGGACGGACGGCTTCTGCGAAGAACAAGACTTGGCTAGAACAAGACTTGGCACAAAAGGCTTGGCACAAAAGAAAAGAGCCTTGTCCGGGACAAGGCTCTTTCTACTCTTGGTCCGTTCAGTCTTACTTGAGGCTGGTCGAGATAGAGGTGAACTTGGCGTTCAACGTGGTGCCCAGGTTATTGACGACAGTGATGATCGCCAGCGCGATGCCGGCGGCGATCAGGCCGTATTCAATGGCGGTGGCGCCGGATTCATCTTTCGCGAAACGCGCAACGAGGTTCTTCATAAAGAGCTCCAAATGAGTACACGAGGCTACAACTGATCTGGTCTGTTTGGGCTTCCCAGCGCCGCTCGACCATGAAACTGAACGTAGTGGCAAAGAATTGCGCCGCAGTTAACTCGACTGCGGAAACACAGAGCGGTTTGCGTGTATTCTCCGATGGTAAACCGAAATCTAAAACGATCCGTTAAATTGTCGAGACATCAAGCCGGCCCGGCATCGCCGGTTTACCGGGAATTATGACCGCCGTGGTCCAATGGCGACCGCTCGGCCCCCCGACAGAAACAAGAGGACGACGAGGCGGCATGTCCCTTTCCTTTGCCAGCAGCATCAGGGTGCAGGGGCGTGCGCGAGCCCTGGTGCCGCTATGCGTCGGAGCCGGCACCTATCTGTTCTTCCTTTATGTCGGCGACACGCTGCTTCAGGACTCCGACTCGTTCTGGCAGATCAAGATCGGACAATGGATTCTCGATCACGGCGCCATGCCGTACACGGACATCTATTCCTTCACGCGGACGGGCGCGCCGTGGATTTCAACGTCGTGGCTGTCGCAGGTGTTGTACGCTTTCTCTCATGCGCAATGGGGCTGGGCAGGTCCCGTCATCCTCACCGCAATGGGAGCCGCGCTCACGGCCGCGATCTTCGTCTATCTGCTCGACGCGCAGATCGAGGCACCGCGCGCAGTGCTGTTTGCGATGCTGGCCCTGCTGCTGTCGCTGCATCACGTCCTGGCGCGTCCGCACATCCTGGCGCTGCCTGTCATGGTGGCGTGGGTCGGCCTGTTGATTGCGGCCGCCGACCGCAGGAGCGTGCCGTCCTGGTACTGGCTGCCGCTGATGGCGCTGTGGGCGAACTTGCATGGCGGCTTCGTGCTCGGTCTGGCGCTGATCGGTCCGATCTCGCTCGAGGCCGTCGAGCACGCCGAGAAGGGGCGGCGGCTTCAGCTATTCCTGCGCTGGGTGCTGTTCGGCATCGGTGCACTGGTCGCGAGCTGCTGTACGCCGTACGGCTGGAGAACGCTGCTGGGCGCCACCAACATCTTGAGCCTGGGCGAATTGCTCTCGCTGATCTTCGAATGGATGCCGGCGAACTTTGCCACCTTCTCCTCGTTCGAAGGCGCCCTGCTCGGTCTGATCGCGTTCGGCTATTATCGCGGCCTCGTGCTCTCGGCGCCCAGGATCTTCCTGATCCTGTTCCTGACCTGGAGCGCGCTGACCCACGTCAGGAGCATCGAGGCGTTCGCGTTCCTGGTGCCGCTGGTGCTGGCGAAGCCGCTCGGCCAGCTGGCCTCGCGCCCGCAGCCGGACTTAACCGGCGCCGACGGCTGGCCGGCCCGCTATGTCACCGCGCTTGGCGCGCTGATGATCGTCGCCGCGGGCTGGACCTCGACATCGCTTTACATGCAGCATCACCACTTCACCTTCACCATAACGCAGACTCCGGTCGCGGCAGTCGACTTGCTCGAACAACGCAAGGTCCAGCGCGTCTTCAACGCCTATCAGTTCGGCGGCTATCTGATCTCGCGCGACTTCCCTGTTTACGTCGACGGCCGCGCCGAGCTCTACGGAGAGAAATTCGTCATGGACTTCTTCAAGGCGACCGAGGGCAAGAAGCCCGAGCTGCTTCCGCGCCTGCTCGACGAATACAAGATCGATGCAACGCTATTGGCCGCCGACGCGCCCGGACCGCAGATCCTGGACATGCTCAAGGGCTGGAAGCGGATCTATACGGACGATATCGCAGTGATCCACGTGCGGGACGATGCGGCTGCGACGCCGCCGAAGTGAGAAGATAGGTCCCGGGCGTGTACCGTGAATGGGACGTCCGCTTCAAAGCCTGAAGCAGACTTGAACAGGCGCTCGTGCCACTTCGCCGCTGACCCGAGGCGGACGATACGAAATGCCGATGCCGCGCACTCGCCTCGCCGTCACTTATTGGGAAAATTGAGCAGCGAGGAAACTCCGCATCTCCTGGACTGACTGGGCGGCCGCGGTGGGATCATATTTGAGCCAATGTCCGAGATATTCCCTGCCGTCGGCGAAGGCCGGGGAATTAGAGGCGTGATAGGCACCGGGATAGACGATCAATTTTACGGGTGCTCCCCTGTCGGCCCGCCGCTTCATCCAACGCTCGCAGTCCGTCGCGGGCGTCCAGTCATCGAGTTCGCCGATCATGATCAATGCAGGAACGATGAGTTCCTCGGAAGTGAGCCGCAAAGCGGGTAGTAGGCCACGGCGGCCTTGAACTTTCGATCCCGGGGGACGTCAAAGATTTCCGCCTGATGGTTCGAAGCCAACTGCAGCGCAACCATTGCACCCTGCGAATATCCAATAACCGCGATACGGTGAGAATCGACGAAGGGAAGATTGGAAAGATAGGATAGCGCGCCTAAAGCATCACCTTGGCGGGTAAGCAGCAGACCCGGCGTCACCTGGGTGCAGGCGTTCTTGATGCCACGGGTCGCAAAGCTATCCAGCATAAGCGACACATAGCCCCGCGCGTTGTACGTTCGGGCGTCTTCCGAAAGTCCATCGCATCCGTGGAGATACACAATCGCGGAAAAAGGGCCGTCGCCCTCAGGTTTCGACAGGTAACCCTCAATCGTTTCAGACGCTGCTTTCGGCGTTTCGCCACGTTCGCGCGCCAGGCGCTGCTGGAGTTGGCCGACGTGAACGGGAGCACTTTCGAACCTGACCAATTCTCCCGCCAAGGTGGCGGCGTTGGTGGAAAGGTATGCAACGAACACTGCTACACCGAGACATGCTTTGGCTCGTGTAACCATTTCCTTCCCTCCGTTTCCCGAACGGAGTCAACGTAGCAGGCTCATGTCCGCCCATCCACACCGTAAGTCTATGAACTGCACGGACATTTATGGCCGGCGCAAACGAACGAACGCCTGTCCTAATGTCGCCTTTCGGGGGGGACTGGAAATGGTCGACGCGCGGCCAAATCGATGCGAATGGCCCATAGTCGACGCACCAAGGCGAGTTGCCGCTCCCCGCTTCCGAGGGCGTAGCAGACATAGCAAGCGTTCGCGGGCTGATCGGGTTTTCAGTACCCGTCTCGGCGCTTTGAATTGGGCGTCCAGGAAGTCAAACCTTCCCCAATCGGGAGAGATGATCCGAGTTCCGGACTCGCATTGGATCGACCAAAAAGCCGATCCCTCATCAATCATCAATTGCCCGTTTGCAGTTCGCCGAAGCGCTCCCAACTCTTGCCATTGAAGCGCATGAACTGCATCTGGTCGACCGGGACATGGTCGGTGGTGCCGGTGTTGACCTTGATGCCGGGCAGCAGCATCGGCAATTCGAGATCGCGGATCGCAAACGCCTGCCTGAGGATGTTCTCGGTCGACAGATCATTGCCGCAGGCTTTCAGCACCGCCTCCAGCGCCATGGCGCTGTTGTAGGCGTTGACGTAATTGGTGTCGTGCTGGTCGGCCTCCGGCAAATATCTGGTCATGAATTCGCGCCAGCCCCTGACGCCGGCATCGTCCTTCCAGGCGGGATCGTCGGGGTCTTTCACGTAAGCGGTGGAGAGGATGCCGGTGCCGGCTTCCAGTCCCGCCGGCTCCATCACCGTCGAAACCAACACCGCAACGTTGGACAGGAACGTCATGGGACGCCAGCCGATCTCGAAGGATTTGCGGATCGCTTGCGCCGCGAATTTCGGGGTCGCCGCGATCACGAATACATCGGCGTCCGAGGCCTTGAGTTTCACGATTTGGGAATCGATTGTCGGGTCCTGGATCTCGTAGGTCGCGCCCGTGACGACGCTATCATATTTCTCGCCGAGCACGTCCTTCAGCCCGGCGAGATAGTCTCGGCCGTAATCGTCGTTCTGCGAGATCACGGCGAACTTCGCGTTCGGATTCTTCGCCAGTGCGTAACGCGCATAGAGCCGCGCTTCATAGCGGAACGGCGCCTGCACGCCCATCGTCGCCTGCGGATATTGCGCGACGTCGGCGAATTTCGAGGCGCCGGAGCCGATGAAGAGCTGCGGCACGTTCTTGGACTGGAGGTATTTCGCGATCGCCGTGTTGTGGGCGGTACCGATCGAGGAGAAGATCAGCCCGACTTCGTCGCTCTCCACCAGCCTGCGGGTCTGCTCGACCGATTTCGGCGGCGCATAGCTGTCGTCGAGCGAGATCAGATTGACCTTGCGGCCGTTGATGCCGCCCTTCTCGTTCAGCATCTTGAAATAGCCGACCTCGCCCTTGCCGAGCGCCCCGAAAGCCGACACCGGCCCGCTATAGGGCATGGTCTGGCCGATCTTGATCTCGGTCGCGGTGACGCCGCGCATTTCAGCGGCGGATGGAGCGGACAGGAACGAGAATGTCACGAACGATACGGCGCCAAGCGCGCCCAATGCCCTCGCAAAGCGCATCGGCTTGCCCCTCCCCTTTGCCTGCGCGGTCGAGCCGCACCTTCATTGAGGAGAGCATGCCACGACATCACCGCAGACTCCAATCGCCATGAGTGGCGGGGATCGGAGAGCGAGCAAAGGTTGGGTGCCATCAACGGCGGCGCCCCATAGATGGTCGGCACTGCGCAAGGGCGGCTTTGCGCACCTAGCTGTTCGTCGCGAGATGCTCAGCTGCCCACGTTCGAAAAGCACCGTCCAACAAAAAAACGCGACGTTTCCGCCGCGTTTTTCAATTCAATCTGCCGTTCGCGGTTACGCCTGGGGCTGCGGCTCCAGGCCGGGATCCGGATCGGGCCGCGGGCGCGACTTGCCGGCCGGCGGCACGGCCGAGGCGCGCGGCGTGGTCGGCTCGAGCACGGATTCGCGGTTCGGCTTCTTGCCCTTGAGCAGGTCGATGATCTCGTCGCCGGAGAGCGTCTCGAATTCGAGCAGGCCCTTGGCGAGGGCTTCGAGATCGGCGCGTTTCTCGGTGAGAATACGCGTCGCCTCGTTGTAGCCTTCTTCGACGAAACGCCGGATCTCGGTATCGATCTTCTGAACCGTCGCTTCCGATGCGTTCTGGGTGCGCGACACCGACATGCCCAGGAAAACCTCGTCCTGGTTCTCGCCATAGGACACGGTGCCGAGCGCCTCGGACAGGCCCCAGCGCGTCACCATCATGCGCGCCAGCCGCGTCGCCTGCTCGATGTCGGACGACGCACCCGAAGTCACCTTCTCGCGGCCGAAGATCAGCTCTTCGGCGACGCGGCCACCCATCATGATGGCGAGGCGCGAGGTCATCTGCTCCAGCGACATCGACAGCTTGTCGCGCTCCGGCAGCTGCATGACCATACCCAGCGCACGACCGCGCGGAATGATGGTCGCCTTGTGGATCGGGTCGGTCGCGACGACGTTGAGGCCGACGATGGCGTGGCCGCCCTCGTGATAGGCCGTCAGCAGCTTCTCTTCCTCGGTCATGACGAGCGACTTGCGCTCGGCGCCCATCATCACCTTGTCCTTGGCTTCCTCGAACTCGGCCTGGGTCACCATCCGCTTGTTGCGGCGGGCTGCGGTGAGCGCGGCTTCGTTGACGAGATTCATCAGGTCGGCGCCGGAGAAACCCGGGGTGCCGCGCGCGATGGTCTTGAGGTTGATATCCGGCGCCAGCGGCACCTTGCGGACGTGGACCTTGAGGATCTGCTCGCGGCCGACGACGTCCGGGTTGGGCACCACGACCTGACGGTCGAAGCGGCCGGGACGCAGCAGCGCGGGATCGAGCACGTCGGGACGGTTGGTCGCGGCAATCAGGATCACGCCCTCGTTGGCCTCGAAGCCGTCCATCTCGACCAGCAGCTGATTCAGCGTCTGCTCGCGCTCGTCATTGCCGCCGCCGAGGCCGGCGCCACGGTGACGACCGACGGCGTCGATTTCGTCGATAAAGATGATGCAGGGCGCGTTCTTCTTGGCCTGCTCGAACATGTCGCGGACGCGGGAAGCGCCAACGCCGACGAACATCTCGACGAAGTCCGAACCCGAAATGGTGAAGAACGGCACGTTGGCTTCGCCCGCGACCGCACGCGCGATCAGGGTCTTGCCGGTGCCGGGAGGGCCGACCAGCAGCACGCCGCGCGGAATGCGGCCGCCGAGACGCTGGAATTTGCCGGGGTCGCGGAGGAATTCGACGATCTCCTGCAGATCCTGCTTGGCTTCGTCGACGCCCGCGACGTCCTCGAAGGTGACGCGGCCATGCGCTTCAGTCAGCATTTTTGCGCGCGATTTGCCGAAGCCCATCGCCTTGCCGGCGCCGCCCTGCATCTGCCGCGACAGGAAGATCCACACGCCGATCAGCGCGATGAAGGGCAGCCAGGAGACCAGCAGCGAAACGAACCACGGCACGTTGTCGCCGGGCGGCTTCGCCGTGATCTGCACCTTGCTGTCATAGAGGCGCTTCACGAGCGTCGGATCGCTCGGCGCATAGGTCTGGAAGCTCGAACCGTTGGTGAAGGTGCCGTGAATGTCCGGCCCCTGGATCACGACGTCGCGCACATTGCCGCGGTCAACCTCGCTCAAGAGCTGGGAGAAGGCGATGTCCTGCGAGGAGGCGCGCTGACCCGGATTCTGGAAGAGCGTGAACAACGCCAACAGCAGCAGGACAATGATGACCCAGAGGGCGAAATTGCGCAGATTGGCGTTCATCGATCTTCCTTCGTGGTCGCGCGGATCGCGGCCTGAGCCTTGGGCAGTTATTTGGGCAGCGCGAGGAAATCCCCAAGGAATCCTCTCGGTTAGACCCGTACAATCTAGGTGTCGCTCCGGTCGATGCCAAGGGAACGAGATGGGACTATTTATCCCATCTTAGTCCGATTCCCGCTGAAATAATGGCGCCCGGGTCCGGGTTTTTCCTGCCTGGTTAAGGTGTCCTCACGGCGCGGTCTCGAAACGGCCGGTGCCATGATCCGCCCTTATCCACCCTTGATCCATCCTTGCGCCGGGCCGGCGCCGGCGCGATGCGGATCCGTCCCCCGGCAAGGCTGATCAAGGCTCCCGCAAGCGTTTGCTTCAGGGCCGGCCGGCCATTTGCGGGTGCGCGGGGGCTTGCGGCAATGGCCTGATCGAGCACGGCCAGAAGGGATTCGGCCTTGCCGAGTTCCGCCGGTCCCTCATGCCCGAACGCGTTGATGGCCCGCAGCAGGATCCGCAGCCGGACCTCCTCCGGGAGGGCGGCAAACACGGGGGCCTCGAAGCTTCGACCACCGGCCTGCGGCGCATCGCCGCGATCCCGCAAACGGAGGAAGCGCTCGGCCCCATCGGTCAGCACCTCGACGGCCGCGTTGGCGCGCGCCAGCCTTGCCGCGAGCCGAGCCAGGCTGCGGGCATCACCGCCCTCGGCCGCGAGCTGCGGCAGCAGCGCACGCAGCCGCGGCCGGGTGAAGGCAGCGTCGTGGTTGGTGGGATCGTCGGCAAAGCCGATCTTCGCCCGCTTCAAGGTCGCGATCAGTTGCGACTTCGGAACGTCGAGCAGTGGACGCGCAAGGACGACGCCGTCGCGCTCGGTGAGACGGGCCATCGCCGACAGCCCGGCTAATCCGCTGCCGCGGACAAGCCGCATCAACAAGGTCTCGGCCTGGTCGTCGCGGGTGTGGGCGGTCAGCACGTGGCTCGCGCCGGCGACGCGCGCGGCCTGCACAAGCAGGCGGTAGCGGGCTTCGCGCGCGGCGGCCGGCAGTCCCGTTTTCGGCTTTGCCCCGCGCCAGCGCACGGTCCGATGCGGCAAGCCAAGCCCGGTCGCGAGACGCTTGACCTCGCGCGCCTCGCGCGCCGCCTCCGGCCGCAAGCCGTGGTCGATGGTGACGACGGTGAGACGTGGCCCGCGCGCGAGGCCGCGATGCCAGCGCGCCGCAAGCCACATCAGCGCGACCGAGTCTGGCCCGCCGGAGACCGCGAGCAACAGTCCCCGCGCGCCTTTCAGGCCTGCGAAGAGGCGCCTGGCCTCACGCGCCGAGATCGGTGAATTGTCCTCTGACATGACGCTGCAATCGTCCGCGGATGGACCGACTGTTTAGCGCAGCGCCATCAATCTTGTCAGGATCAATCGCCGCGGGTCAGCACTTCACCCGCTTCTGCTCGCGGTCGACCGCGGCTTTGACGCCGGCGGAAGCGCGCGGATATTTGCGGCCGACTTCGCCGAAGGCGGCGCACGCCGCCTCCTTCTCCTTCAACGCGGCCAGCGACTGGCCGAGCCGCAGCAGGGCATCCGGCGCCTTGGCGGATTTGTCGTATTTGGTGGTGACGGCGAGGAAGGCTTCCGCGGAGTCGCGATATTGCTGGCGCTGGAAATAGCTCTCGCCGAGCCAGTATTGCGCGTCGCCGAGCAGCGGGTCGCTCGGATATTTCTGCGAGAAATTCTTCATGGTCTGCTCGGCCAGCGCATAGTCCTTGCGCTGCATGTAGCCGATGCCGAGGTCGAATTCGTCGCGCGGCGTGGCCGAGGGCGGCAGGGTCGTCAGCGCCGGGGCGCCTGCCGGCGCGGGAGAGCCGGATTGGGCCGGCGGATAACCGGGCTGCGCTGCCGGCGGCACCCCTTGCTGGTAGCGCGGACCGGTGTTGGCGAGATCGAGCGGTTCGCCGGCGCCACGGCCGCCGGGCGCGGCGCTCGGGGCACCTGCAGGCATCGGTTGCTGCCCGCCGCCGAGCGCGCGCGGCGCACCCGGCGCATTCGGGCTCTGGTTCGGGTCGAAGGCATCGCCGCGGCGGCGTATGCCGGGCGCGCCGGGCGCAGGCTGCTCCTGAACGATCGGCGCCGGAGAGGCGATCTGCGGCTGTTCGTAATTCGGCTGGGCCGCTTGCTGGTGCGGCGGCTGGCGATAGGCCGGCGCGGCTTGCGCGGGCGGCATGGCCGCGACATTGGGTTGGACCGGCGTCTGGCCGGGCGCAGCTTGCGCGCCGCCCTCGAGCGCTCGCAGCCGCTCTTCGAGCTGGCGGTTGCGATATTGCAGCTCTTCGTTCTGGCCCGTGAGCTGGCGCAATTGGTTCTCCAGCCGCTCGATCCGCATCTCGGGATCTGCATCGTCCGATTGTGCGAGGGCGGGCGAGCACAACGAGAGCAGCGCGGCGATCGCCACGGTGCCGGTGAAGACCTTGAATCTGGATGACATCTTGCCCTGACGACGAAAGCGAAATGGCCTGCGACCGAACATTCGACGCGCCACACATTGAAGGGGAGTACGCCAAAACTGTGACTGTAACAAACGGGTTTCTGTCACAGATCGCTGAAACGAAACCGGCGCCCGAGAGGGCGCCGGCATAATCGGTTTCTGAAGATGAACGGCGCCTGACCGGTCGTCAGGAGCTCGCGTTCAGCACGGTGACGGCGCGGCGGTTCTGCGACCAGCAGGAGATGTCGTTGCAAACGGCCACCGGCCGCTCCTTGCCGTACGAGATCGTGCGCATGCGGTTCGGATCGATGCCGCGCGAGGCGAGGAACGAACGCACCGACTGGGCGCGGCGGGCGCCGAGCGCGATGTTGTATTCGCGGGTGCCGCGTTCGTCGGCATGACCTTCGACCGTGAAGCTGTAGCGCGGATAGCTCTGGAGCCACTGCGCCTGCTTCTCCAGGGTCACGATCGCCTGCGGGGTCAGATCGGTCTGGTCGCTTTCGAAGAACACGCGGTCGCCGACATTGACGACGAAGTCTTGCTGGCTGCCCGGCGTCGCCGCGTTGGCCATCGCATCCGTGGCAGCGTTCTTGTTGGCGCAGGCCCCCATCGACAACGCGACGGCAAGCACCGCGGCCAGCTTCAATCCCTGGAGGATGCGCATAGGATGTTTCATTCCGGAGCCTCCACGCTCACGTTTCGTCCACTGCTGTCCGGTCTACAGGGGGTTGGTTAAGCGAACGTTCCGTCAACCTTGATGGAACCTTGCCACAGCCGGTCAAATGCCCCCAACCAGCGAAAAGCAACCGTCATGGTTAATGGGTTGTAAATGTGGCGCGATGGTGAAGGCAAGCCGCGCCGACGGCAAAAACCGCGGGCTTTGCTGGAATTTTAGGCTCGTCGCGTGGAGACCCCGGGGCCAGACCTTGGCGCCAGACCCTGGGCCTAGCGGGCAGAACCCGTTGCCGAGGCGGCGACATCCGGGGTCCGCTGCGTGGCCAGCGACACCGGGCGCGGGGCCGCGTGGCGCGGGCTGCTGCGTTGAAACAACATGCGCCGCTCAAAAGCGCTGGAGCGCATGATCGGAAAGCGCGTCAGGACCTTTTCCCGCTGGTTCCGGAAATCGGACGCCATCAGCACGGCCTTCTTGGTGGGCCAGCCCGGAAACCCGCGCGGCTCCGGTGAAATGGTCTCGTGCAGGAAGACGCGACGATAGAACGCCTGATGATCGGTCCGGATCATGGCCAGCCCGGTATCGGCGTTGAAATGATCGCAAGCCACAAAAGCCAGCCGCACCGTCAGATAGGGCAGTTCCGGAAAACGCTGGTGCTTTTCGGGATCGGCAACAAACCGGCATGGATCGATGAGAACTTCGCCGCGGTCGAGGCGGGGACGCAGAACGTCGCCAAACACTTCGGTCGTGTAGGACATCCGCCAGTCGGACGTCAGGACGTGAATGCGAACGGAGCTGCAGAGCTCTCCATCGACATAGACCCCGAAATTCCAGGTGTTGGGCGCATCGTCGAAGCGATCGGTCACACGCCGCGACTCCGACGGCTCGATCAGTCCGGCGTGCAGATAGGCCCGATACCGCATCAGATAGAGGTTGTCTCGGTCCTCGGGAGTTTCGATCAGGCGGTAATCGATGCGGTCAAACAGAGCGGCTCCCCGCGGAAGGAGCACCGTTTGCGGTTCAGCTCCAGACGTCATCCAGTACCCCTACACTCCAAAGCAACTTCTGCGAGTGTGACGAGATTAATGGTTCATTAACGGAATTGCAAAGGCTTAGAAACGTTAGGGTTAACCTTTGCGGCCCGCAAAAACACGGGGAAACGAGAGCTAACTGCGTTGAAGGAGCGAGGCAGAGAAAGATCAGGCGATCGATCGGGAGGACACCATGACGATCTGGTCCTCAGCCCCGCGACGGCCATGCGAGGCATTGAGCAATTGGCGAATCCGGACTGCCGGCACCGGCCGGCTGAACAGATAGCCCTGCCCTTCGGTCACGGTGCCGTCGGCGCTGATCAGCTCGAGCTGATCATTGGTCTCGATGCCCTCGACCACGACGGCCATGCCGAGATCGGCCGACAGCCGCGCCACGCCGCGCAGCAGCGTCAGCGGCCGGTCGGCATCGATGCCTTCGAGGAAGGAGCGGTCGATCTTCACCTTCTGCATCGGGAAATTGTGCAGGTAGCTGAGGCTCGAATAGCCGGTGCCGAAATCATCCAGCGAAATGCGCACGCCGATCGCATGCAATTGCGACAGGATGTCGTGCGTGAGCTGGGTGTTGCGCAACAGCGAGGATTCGGTGATCTCGATCTCCAGCCGATGCGCCGGGAGCCCCGAAACCTCGAGCGCGTAGCGAATTTCGCTCAAGACGTCGCGCTGGTGGAATTGCTGCGGCGAGAAGTTGACGGCGACGCTGACGCCCTCCGGCCATTTCATGCATTCCATGCAGGCGCGGCGCAGGATCCAGCGGCCGAGATCGACGATCAGCCCCATGTCCTCGGCGACCGGGATGATGTCGACCGGCGAGACCGTGCCGCGCACCGGATGATTCCAGCGCAGCAGCGCCTCGCACGTCGTGATCTTGCCGGACTTGAGATTGACCAGCGGCTGGTAGAACAGCTCGAATTCCTCGTTGGCCAGCGCCTTGCGCAGGTCGAGCTCGAGGATGCGGCGCGCTTCGACGGTCGCCGCCATCTCGTCGCGGAAGAAGCAGAAGGTGCCGCGGCCGTCGGCCTTGGCCCGGTACAGCGCCATGTCGGCGTTCTTGAGCAGCGTGTCCGCGCTGACGCCCTCCGGAGAGGTCAACGCGATGCCGACGCTGGCGCCGATCTCGACCAGATGATTGTCGATGCGGTAGCGCTCGCTCAGCCGTTCGACGATCCGGCGCGCCAGCGCAGCGGCGTCCTCGGGCGAGGAGATGTTCTCCTGGAACACGACGAATTCGTCACCGCCGAAGCGGGCCACGAAATCCTCGGGGCGCAGCATCTCGCGCAGACGGTTGGCGACCGCGCACAAGAGCTGGTCGCCGCAGGGATGACCGAGCGTGTCGTTGACCTGCTTGAACTGGTCGAGGTCGACGAACAGCAGCGCGGACAGGCGCTCGGCGCCGTGCGAGATCGCCAGCAGCCTTTCGATCTCGTCGCGGAAATGAACGCGGTTGGGCAGCGCGGTGAGGTCATCGTAGCGCGCCAGATGCGTAATCTTGGCTTCGGCGCTGCGACGGTCGGTAATGTCCTCGAGCAGCACCACGGCGCCACCGTCAGCCATCGGCTGGACAGTCCAGGACAACGACCGGTTTCGCTGCGTATCGGGATCGGCGGTGATGATCTCCTTGGCTTGCGAACTCTCGATGTCGGTGACGATCCGCTCGCCGCTTCCAGCCGAGATGGATCCGGCGCTGACGCACGCCGCGACGATGTCACGCGCGTTGACGCCGCGTTGCGCCAGACCTTCCGGCAGATTCATCATTGCGCCGAAGCGGTGGTTCATGACCGCCAGCTGTCCGTCGACGCGGAACATGCAGAGGCCGTGCGGCATGTTGTTCAGCGCCGTATCGAACTGGCCGGCAAGCGCGGCTTCACGCTCCCGTGCCACGACCGCTCCCATGAAGATGCGGTGCAGATTCACCGAGAGCTGCATGATCGCCATCAGGAACGCGGCGCTGACCAGCGCCATTGCGATGTAGTAGGGCGTTCCACGCAGCGCCAAGGCAAGCACGGCCGGGCCGAAAATCAGCACGGCCTGGAGGTGGAAGATCGCAGGCCGGCCATATGCCCTGCCCGCGCCGCCCGCCGCGATTCCGGTGGTGACCGACAAGGCGATCATGTGGGCCACGGCGTCGTCCGTGGCCAACAGGGCCGTGGCGCACCAGATGCCGATCGCAGCCGCCTGGATCTTTGCCCCGATCTGATAGCGCTTCTGCCAGCGTGCCGCCGCCTCGACGGTCATGACCGCATGACGTGCCTGATAGAGGCGCAGGTCGATCGCCCGCGCGGTCCCGGCCAGGACAAGAAGTGCGACGCACGCCCAGATCAGCGGCTCGCCCGTCCTCAGCGCGGTCAGGGCCGCGCCGATCGATACGAAAATGAGTCCTGCCAGCAGCGGACCAGGCGCTTCGAACAGCGAATCGATTTGCGCCGCCGAAGTTTTCGGCGGCCGCTGTTCCGGCTCTCCGCTCTGACTTGCAAACTGCATCTGGTGTTTACGCGCGTCCTGTCTGGAGCGCAGTTTTACCGATCCGGTATGAAGTCTTTCTGAGGGAACATCGTTAAAGTCGAGTTGTTTTGAGTGGACAATAGTCGAAATACATCAATAGAAACAAACCCATGGGAAAAGTTTGCCGAGTGCAACCTTAAAGAACAATTATCGCGGGGAAACATCGCGCCAAGTTTTCGAAAAAGGCGCGCGGTCAAATCATCGCGCACCGAGGACGGGCGGCTAGCCCGATGTCGAGGACAAGAGCGGTGACCATGCCGGGTCGGAGGCGAAGCCCGGCGTCGGCACCTTCAGCTCATTGCGGCCCGAGATGTCGACGGAGAACAGCGACGGCCCGCCGCTGCCGCCGGGATCGCGGAAGAACATCAGCACGCGGCCGTTCGGCGAGAAGGTCGGGCCTTCGTTGTGATAGCCGGAGGTGAGAAGCCGTTCGCCGGAGCCGTCCGGCTTCATCACGCCGATCGAGAACTGCCCGCCGCCTTGCCTGGTGAAGGCGATGTAATCGCCCCGCGGCGACCACACCGGCGTCGAATAGGTGGCGTTGTTGTCATCCTTGGAGAAGGAGATGCGCTGCGCCGCTCCGCCGCCTGCGGCCATGACATAGATCTGCGATCTGCCGCCGCGATCGGACTCGAAGCAGATGCGGGTGCCGTCCGGGGAGTAGGACGGAGAGGTGTCGATCGCGGGCGTGTCGGTGAGGCGCGTAGTCGAGCGCGAGCGCAGATCCATCACGAACAGGTTGGAATTGCCGCCCTGCTGCAGGCTCATGATGACGCGCTGGCCGTCCGGCGAGAACCTCGGGGCAAAGGTCATGCCCGGAAAGTTGCCGACGATCTCGCGTTGGCCGGTCTCGATGTTGAACAGGTAGACCTTCGGATCGCCCTGGCCAAACTCCATGTAGGTGATCTCTTGCGAGTTCGGCGAGAAGCGCGGCGTCAGCACGAGGTCGGAACCGCGGGTCAGATAGCGCACATTGGCGCCGTCCTGATCCATCATCGCGAGCCGCTTGACGCGACGCTCCTTCGGCCCGGTCTCGTCGACGAACACCACGCGGCTGTCGAAATAGCCCTTCTCGCCGGTGAGCTTCTCATAGATCTGGTCGGAGATGATGTGGGCGATGCGGCGCCAATATTCCGGCGAGGTGAAATATTGCTGGCCGGCGAGCTGTTGGCCGGTGACCACATCCCACAAGCGGAATTCGGCCTTGAGGCGGCCGTCCGGCTGCCGCGTCATGCGGCCGGTGACGAGGGCCTGCGCGTTGAGGGTCTTCCAGTTCTCGAATTGCGGCGCGACGTCAATGTTGCTGATGCGCTCGATGAAGGCGGCCTGGTCGACCGGCGCGAACAGGCCCGAGCGCTTCAGATTGTTGGTGATGACCTGGGTGACGCCGTTGCCGACGTCACCGTCGGCAGGCGAGCCCGGCACGAAATTGGTGATCGCAATGGGGATTGGCCGAAACTCGGTGGGGTCGATGCGGAGCCGTCCCTGCGCCTGCTGGGCGAAGGCCTGTCCGCCCCCCAGCATCGCGAGTGTCGATCCGGTCAGGGTCATGAAGCGGCGGCGGTTCATCGATCGAACGTCATTCATCGCAAAATTCTTTTGTTCGCATGTCACAACATGTCTTTCAGGCCGAAAGTCATCGGAATGAGTTTCCAGCTCTCGTATTGCTGCTTCGGCATGAACGAATAGACCTGACACTGCACGATGGCGCGCCTGGCACTCTCCGCCACCGCCTGTGCGATCGACCGCGACGGTCCCCTCACCGCGACGACGATCGGCTCGGACGCGAGCGATCCGTCGATCTTCATGGGAATGTCGATGTCGGCTTCGTATTGATCTGCATCCTGCCCGTTATAGGTCGGCGTGAAGCAGCGCTTCACCGCCCCCTGGAACGCCCCCCGCCAGGTCGCAATATTGTTGGCGGCCGTTCCACTCGTCGATCCCAGCGAAGCCGACGCATTCAGCGTCGAGCCGGCCAGTTCGTGCCTGGTCGCCGCGCGCTTGTCGAGATCGCGCTGGATCTGCGCGGGATCGAAGCTGCGCTCCTTGGGCTTCGGCAGCTGCTGCGGCTGCACCGCCGCGACCTTTTGCTCCGGCGGCTTGGGCGGCGGCTTCTTGGTTTCCAGCTTTTTCTGCAGTTCGGCGATCGGATCTTCCTTGGCCAGATCAGGCTTCTTTTCTGGTGGCTTCGGCTCTTCCTTCGGCTTCGCCTCGGCGACGGGCTTGGGCGGCTCTGGCTTTTTCTCGACCGGCTTCTCCACGGGCTTGGGCGGCGGCTCGGGCGTCGAGTTGGTCTTGATCAGCTCTTTCTTCTCGGTGACCTTGCCGACGGCGTCTTCCTCGGGCTTGGCTTCCGCAATCTTCTCGACCTTCGGCTTCGGCTCTTTCTTGTCGCCGGTCTTCTGCCCCGACATCATCTGCGCGAGTTGGTCGGTGGAGATGATGTCGATCGGCAGCGACTCTTCCGGCGCGACGAAAGCCCTGCTGCTAAAGGTGACGAGCCCCCATCCCAGCACGAGGACGTGGAGGGCAATCGACGCAACGAGTGTCTTGTCGACCTTCACCTTCACGGTTTACCCCTGATCCGCTTCCGTGACGAGCGCCAGCTTCTTAAAGCCTGCGCCGGACAACTGGCCCATGACCTTGGCCACCGTCCCGTAATCCGCCTTCTTGTCGGCGCGCAGATAGATGCGTTCCTCGAGGCCGCCGCGCGCGTCCGTGATCGCCTTCAGTTTGGGGATCAGTTCGTTGATCGCGATCTCGGCGTCGTTGATGAACACCTTGCCCTTGATGTCCACCGACATCTGGATCGGCTTCTGGTCGTTGTTTTCGAGGCTCTTGGCCTGGGTCTGCGGCAGGTCGAGCGGCACGCCGACCGTCAGCATCGGCGCCGACACCATGAAGATGATGAGCAGCACCAGCATCACGTCCACCATTGGCGTGACGTTGATTTCGGCCACGACCGGCTTGCGCCGGCCACGGCGTCCACCGCCTCCGGACGAACTCGCAACGTTCATGCCCATGGTCTGGTGCCCAAATTGCCCTTCACACTATACATGCCGTCCGTCAGCCCCGCTCGTCGATCTGGCGCGACAGGATGGCTGAAAATTCATCGGCGAAGCCTTCGAGCCGCTGGGCCTGCCGGTTCACCTCGGAGGTGAACTTATTGTAGAAAATAGTGGCAGGAATGGCGGCGATAAGGCCGACGGCGGTCGCAAACAGCGCCTCCGCGATGCCGGGGGCCACCACCGCCAGAGAGGTATTTTTCGACGCCGCGATCGACTGGAAGCTCGACATGATGCCCCAGACGGTGCCGAACAGGCCGACGAAGGGCCCTGCGGAGCCGACGGTGGCCAGCACCAGCAGCCGGCGCTCCAGCCGCTCGACCTCGCGGGCGATCGAGACATTCATGACCTTGTCGATGCGCATCTGAAGGCCTGCGACCGAGCGGGCCTGGCTCTCGAACGAACGCTTCCACTCGCGCATCGCCGCGACGAAGCAGGCGGCCATCGAATGCGTCGGCTTGGCCGAGAGCGTGCGGTACAGGTCTTCTATCGACTCGCCGGACCAGAAAGCCTGCTCGAAACGGTCCATCGAGCGGCGGGTGCGGGCAAACAGGAAGATCTTGTCGATGGCGATCGCCCAGACCCAGACCGAGCAGGCGAGAAGCCCCAGCATCACCGCTTTCACGATCCAGTGAGCCTGCCAGAACAGCGCGATCAGCGACACGTCGGCGGAAGCGGCAACCGGAAGGGCTGACTGAGCCACGTCGGCCGGATTCATAAGCAGTATCCTCTCAAGGCGATCGTTACCTAATGTCCCGACCTAATGTCCCGGCCAGCAAATGGCCGCCGGTTCCCCAATGGCCGCGCTAGAACCGGCGCGGCCGGCAAGCCCGCTCAAAGCCTTGTCTTTCTGGGGTGCAGGGCTCGTCCAAAGCCGGCCGCCTGCATTCCCTGCCAAGATGTCAAAACTATGGGCCCGACCCCAAGGCTCATACTTCGGGCTTTGGGCGCGATTGTCCGCAATTACCAGAGCCCGGCGATGGTTAATTCGGGGTTACCGGGACTGAATTTGGCTGCGGGAAAGCCAGGCGTTGCTGGCGGTTGGCAATCTGCCGGCCCCGGCAGTTGCCGACATCACGGCGGGGGAACCAGCCCTCGACCGAAAATTTGTCTGGAAAATCACTTCTCGCGAGGTTTTGCCATGAGCATCAACCCCAAGACGACCGCCGCCGTCGGCGATCATCCGCTCCACCCCATGATCATCCCGTTCCCCGTCGCCTTCCTGGTCGGCGCGCCCATCGCCGATCTCGCCTTCATCGGAACCGGTGACGGCTTCTGGGCCAGAGCCGCCATGTGGCTGATCGGCGCCGGCATCGTCATGGCGCTCGTTGCCGCCGTGGCCGGATTCACCGACTTCTTCAGCGACGCCCGCGTCCGCGGTCTCAACGACGCCTGGTATCACATGATCGGCAATCTCGTGGCAGTCGTGCTGGCCCTGATCAATTTCTACCTCCGCTACACGCTAAGCGCCGAGGCTGCGATCAAGCCGTGGGGCGTGGTGCTCTCGCTGATCGTGGTCGGCATCCTCCTGTTCACGGGATGGAAGGGCTGGGAAATGGTTTACCGGCATCATGTCGCGGTGCTGGACGCGCCGGGCCAGACCAGTTCGGAACCGGTCACCCCGCATCATGGCGGCGAGAGCCGCCGCCGCGCCGCCTGAACGAGGAGCACGTCGCCTGATGACGTGAGCGCGAGTCAGGCCGCCGAGGCGGGTTCGGGGCAATTGGTTAGCCGCGCCGGATTGCCAACGGCGGTGCAGCCCCGGGGCACGTCGCTCGTCAGGACGGTGTCGGCGCCGACCTTTGCAAAATCGCCGATCCTGACGTTGCCGAGAATTGTCGCGCCGGAGCCGATGAACACGCCGCGACCAATGCGAGGCGAGCGCGCCGGCAGTTCCGTGCCACGACTGATGCTGACGTTCTGAAGGATGGTGGCATCGTCGCCGATCACCACATCGGCACCGATCACGATGCCGGTGGCGTGGTCGAGATACACCGATGATCCCAAGCTCGCCGCCGGATGAATGCTGACCTGCAGGACGTTCGACGCCTCGTTCTGAAACAGCAGCGCCGCGTCGCGATGGTCGTGATGCCAGAGCCGGTTCGAGACGCGCCAGGCCTGCAAGGCGACGTAGCCCTTGAAATGCAGCAGCGGCGCCAACAGTCCGGTGATGGCGGGGTCGCCGAGAACGATGGCTTGCAAGTCGCGGCCGGCCGCCTCGATCAGATCCGGCTGGCCATTGAAGGCGTCGCGGGAAAATATCGTGAAGCGCTCGCGTTCGGCCGCGCCGTCGCCAAGCCGGCGTCCGATCAGGTCGGACAGTGCGGCGGAAAAATCGTCATGGGCGAGGATGAGACTGACAAGAGCCTTGCCGAATATGGGGTCGGCTGCCGCTGCGCGCTGCGCCTCGTCGCGGATCTTCTGCCAGAGGGTTTCGCTCGTCATCATCGCCGCTTCCGCCATCGTTGCTGCCTGCGGTATTTTGACGCTTCCTTTTGACTGTCGGATATAGACCGTAGGCAGCCCGCGCGCCACGCACCCCGTGAGGCTACGAGCTTGCACGCCAGGCAGCCTGGATCATATATATAGTCCGTCGAGTTCGCGGTCGAAGCTATGGCCTCACTTTGCCGCGTGCGGCCGCCTTGGGCCAGGGTTGTCCAGGCAAAGCATCTCGTTCAAGACTCCGCGGTGGTCCGCCATCGCCGGGTTTTTCGTACACAGCGGCCCTCAATGCTGCCGAAGCGAAACTCGAATCCCTGTCATCCAAGGTCACGCCAATACATGTCGCCCAACGCCCCCGCCGACGACCAACACGACGACATCATGTATCCCTCCGCCCTGCCGTTCCTGCTGGTCCATCTCGGCTGCGTTGCAGCCATCTGGACCGGCGTTACCTGGCAGGCCGTCGCGATCTGCGCCTCACTCTATGTCGTCCGCATGTTTGCAATCGGAGCGGGCTATCACCGCTATTTCTCCCATCGGGCTTTTGCGACCGGCCGGGTGTTTCAGTTCATCCTGGCCTGGCTTGCGCAAAGCACCGCGCAGAAAAGCGTTTTGTGGTGGGCGGCCAAGCATCGACATCATCACCTACATTCCGATACCGAGGACGACGTGCATTCGCCGCGTCATCGAGGCTTCCTCTACAGTCATCTCGGCTGGATTTTTTACAGGGAGCACGATGGCACCGACCTCGTGAAGGTCGGAGATTTCGCCGCGTATCCGGAACTGATGTGGCTGCATCGCCTGGAACTCCTGCCGGCCGTCACGCTGGCTGCGCTCTGCTTCCTGGTTGGCGGATGGTCCGGTCTCGTCGTCGGCTTCCTCTGGAGCACCGTGCTGGTCTATCACGCGACCTTCTGCATCAACTCCCTCGCCCATGTGCATGGACGCAAGCGGTACGTGACCGGCGATGATTCCCGCAACAATTGGCTGCTGGCCTTGTTCACCCTCGGTGAGGGCTGGCACAATAATCACCACGCCTACCAGAGCAGCGTGCGGCAAGGTTTTCGCTGGTGGGAAATCGACGTCACCTATTACATCCTGAAGGTGCTGTCCTGGTTCGGCGTCGTCTGGAACATGAAGTCGCCGCCCGAGCAGGTGCTGCGCAACGAGCAGCCGCTCGGCGCACGCGTCATCAACCGGGCCGCTCGCGAGCTCGCCGGACGGTTCGATGCGCAGACCCTGGCGCACGCGATCTCGTCGGCGCTCCGCCGAGCCGATTTGGCCCAGCTGCAACTGCCGACGCTGCACGACATCCTCAGTCGCGCGCACGAAGGCGTCGATGCACTGACGCATCTGCATTTGCCGAAGATTCCGACCCGCGAGGAGTTTCTCACCGAGGCCAAGGCGATGTTCGCGCGAACGCGATCACTCAACGAGATCGTGGACTACGCCTACGAACACTTCCTGGAGTCGGTTCGCGCGCAGCTCGCCACGGCGCGCTGACCAAGTCTCTCTCTGGACCAGACTTCCAGAGCAAGGCAAATCCGGACGGTCGCGGCAGTCTGACGCGCATTCCCAAAACCAAACCGCCCGCCTGCGTGTTGCGCAGGCGGGCGGCTCGGGGCCATCAGGACTTTGGGGGCATGCGCCTGACGGCTTTGAGAGGCGTCAGTCCCGAGATCAACCTTGAGATCAACCTTGCTGCTGGTCGGTCGGCGGCGGGGTCGGGCGCGTCTTGTGTTGCGCCATGAACTGGTCGAACTCTTCCTTGTCCTTGGCGTGACGCAGACGGTCGAGGAAGTTCTTGAACTCGACCTGCTCTTCCTCGAGCCGCTGCAATGTCTCGGTGCGGTACTCGTCAAAGGCGCGGTTGCCACTCGAGGGCGGGCCGAAGCCAAAGCCGAAACCGTGGCGCTCCATGCGGCCGCGCATACGGTCCATCTTGTACTGCATCCGCTCCATCTTGTTCTGCCAGCGATCCTGGTTGCTCCAGCACGACATTCTTCTGCTCCCGAGTGTGAAAAAGAGAAGGGCAAGTCCGATCGGCCACCAGATGATGAAGCCGAGGATGGTCACGGCGATCCAGCCGGGATGCCAGGGCGTGTTGAGCATGTGGGGGCGCTCGTAGTGTTGGTCCGAAGGGCCGCGCCATCGATTGACATCAGCGGTGTAGGCCATTTCCCTCTCCATGACGGCATCAGCGCCGTTGTGAATGTAAATAACATTTACATAGGTAGATCATCCCGCGATTTTGTCAAGCCGACCGCCCAACAGGGCGGGGGAATTATTTGGGTAACTTTATTTCGGCTTGCCCCAGGGACCACCGGGCGGCACGCCCGAACCGGAGGATGCCTCCGGTGGTACCGGCGGCGGCTCGGCGCTTTTCGCCGGGGGACGGCGATCGGTCGGGAAGCCGAGACCGCGCAGATAGATCAGCACCTCGGCTTCGAGCAGCTCGTCCGGCGACATCGGCAGCTTTCGACGCGCGGCGTCGCCGCGGGAGAACAGCGAGGCCACGCCATGCGCCATCGACCAGATGTGCAGCGCCATCATCATCGCCGGAGGCCGCGGCGTGCCCGGCGGCGCCAGCGCGGCAAGCCGCTCCGCCGCGGCACGAATGACGTTGAAAGCACGCTCGCTAGCGGCCTGTAGCGCCGGATTGGCATCCACCGGCACGCCCGATTCGAACATCGCATTGTAGAACGCCGGCTCCTCGCGGGCGAAGGCGAGATAGGCCCTGCCGACACGCTCGAACGCCGTGACGGTGTCGGGCCGTCCGTCGTCCCAGGCCGCAGTCAGGCGCGCTTCGAACTGCTCGAAGCCACGCTGCGCGATCGAGGACAGCAGTTCTTCACGGTCGCGAAAATGCCGGTACGGTGCCGCGGCACTGACGCCAGCCATGCGCGCGGCATCGGCAAAGGTGAAGCCGGCCGCGCCCTTCTCGGCGATCAGTCCGAGGGCGGCCTGCAAGAGGGCTTCCTTCAGATTGCCGTGGTGATAGCCGCGCTCGGCGCGGCGCGTCTCCTTGCGCCAGCTCATGTGAACGACCTTTACATGAGCTGGGCAGGAAGGTCACTAGCGGCGACGGGTTTGGTTAACCCGTATTCTTCCGGTCTGGGGCGGCCGCCGAATTCTAGCCGCCAGGGATCGGCAGCACCGGCATGATCTCGACGCGTTCGCCGGGGAAGATCGTGAAGTGCGGGTGGTTCTCGAACATCTTCGCCGCGACTTCATGGGATGCCGCGCGCACCACGGTGAAGGCGCCCATCTCGTTGGCGATGTCGGCCATGCCCTTGCCGTCGACCTTCTTGGTCTTGCCGAGCGGGCCGCCCATAGCCTCGATCGCGCCCTGGTGCTTTTCGACCCAGCCCTTCCAGGCCGCCATGCCCTCCTGCTCCTTCGCCTTGCGCTCGGCCTCGGGCATCGCATTCCAAGCGGCCCATTTGGAGCTGGTCTTGCTGCCGAGGAAAACGGCGAGATAGGTGTCGGTGCCCATCGGTTCTCTCCTTTGCTGATGGATAGACGAAGCTGCGGCTATTTCTTGAGTTCGCCGAAACCGGCGGCGGCCTCCTGCACGTCAGGCGGAAAGTCGCTCATCTCCTGCACCTGACGTATCTCGATGATTTCGTTCGGTGCGGCCGGACACCGCTTGGCCCAGGCGATCGCCTCGGCACGCGAGGCAACCTCGATCATCCAGTACCCGCCCAGGACCTCCTTGGCCTCGGCGAACGGACCATCCGTCACGATGGGCTTGCCGGTCGCAAACGAGACGCGCGCGCCCATCGAGGGCGGGTGCAGGCCGTCGAGCGTGATCAGCACGCCGGCGTCCTTCAGCGCCTCGTTGTAGCGCATCATCGCTGCGACCCGCTCGGGATCGAGTTGAACGTCGGGCGCCGCGGTCTCGTAGCCGAGCGGGATCATCAGCATCATGAATCGCATGAGCACTCCTTGCGTGCTTTTGTCGTTCGGATTGCGCGGCGAGGCGCCACTCCGGATGGACGGGAGCGACGGCCCGGGCCGCCCGCCCTTACCTCCAAGACGAAGGAACCTTGACGAAACCGACAGGTGACGAAAATTATTCTGGAGATTATTGGCTGGCGCTAGCGCGCCTGCGGCAGGAAACGCCCGTCCTGCCGGGCAGCGCCGAAATAAACCTCGATGCGGCGAACCTTACCGCCGATGAAGGTGAAGAACTCGGTGTTGCGAAAGCTCCTGCCATCTGTCGCCAAGCAGAGATAGGTGACGAAGGCCTGGTCGCCTTGGACGAAAATCCGCTCGATATCGTGCCGCGCAATCCAGCCGGTGTCCCTCCAGCAACGCTCGAAATAGGCCGCCTTGTCGAGGTCGTCGTCGAACGGGCTGGTGAAGCGGAAATCGTCGGCCAACGCGTCGGCGACCCGTTGCGGGTCGTTGCCGAGATAGGCGGCGAAAAGGTCTCGAATCAGGCGCTCGGGGTCAGTCATCGAACGGTTCCGTGATCAGCATCGTCTTGAAGACGATTGAGGCGCAGCCGCGCCGACATCACGTCCGGCAGCAACCACGCGAAAAATAATGCACGCGGTCGCCCGTATAAATACGGCGCGTTCTATGAACTCCGCCGTGCATATGAGTCGAGAATACTTGCATCCTGAGCAACATGGCCGAGGCGTACGAAAGACAGAACGGGCGCCGCCTCGTGCAGGAGTTTACAGTTGCTAAAGAAGCCCATGCAACTTTTTAGCTTGAGCGAAACGGTATGACGATCCGGCTGATTCGCCCCTCAGCATTAGGCGGAGCTTACGTGTTCAACTTCCAAAGCAAGAAAGTCAGGCACGCGGTCGCGGAGGTCGAGGCGCTCGACCGGTCCCAGGCCGTGATCGAATTCGGCCTCGACGGCACCATCCTCGATGCCAACGAAAATCTCCTCAAGATGAGCGGCTATACGCTCTCGGAGATCAAGGGCAAGCATCACAGCATCTTCGTCAGCGCGACTGAACGCGAAAGCGCCCGTTATCGCGACTTCTGGGCCAGCCTGAACCGCGGCGAGTTCCAGACCACGCAATACAGGCGCTTCGGCAAAAACGGCAAGGAAGTCTGGGTCCATGCGTCGTACGCGCCGCTGCGCGACGAGAACGGCAAGGTGGTGAGCTTCATCAAGTTCGCAACCGACATCACGGCTTACAAGATGAGGACCATGGAGGACGCGGGCAAAATCGCCGCGATCGGCCGTGCCCAAGCCGTGATCGAATTCAACATGGACGGCACCATCGTCACCGCCAACGAGAATTTCCTCGGCGCGATGGGCTACTCGCTCGACGAGATCCAGGGCAAGCACCACAGCATGTTCGTGACGCCGGAAGATCGCGCGAGCTCGGCCTATGCCGACTTCTGGGCGCGGCTGAACCGCGGCCAGTTCGAGGCCGCCGAATACAAGCGGATCGGCAAGGGCGGACGCGAAATCTGGATTCTGGCGACCTACAACCCGATCCTCGACGAGATCGGCAGGCCGTTCAAGGTGGTGAAGTTCGCGACCGACGTCACCGCGCAGAAGATGAAGGCGGCCGACAATGACGGGCAGCTCGCCGCGATCCAGAAATCGCAGGCGGTGATCGAGTTCAACATGGACGGCACCATCCGCGCCGCCAACGAGAACTTTTTGAACGCGATGGGGTATTCGCTAGCCGAGATCAAGGGACAGCACCACTCCATGTTCGTCGAGCCGAACGAGAAGAATTCGGCGGCCTACCGCCAGTTCTGGGAGACGCTCAACCGCGGTGAATACCAGGCCGCCGAATACAAGCGGATCGCCAAGGGCGGCCGCGAAATCTGGATCCAGGCGTCCTATAACCCGATCCTCGACCTCAACGGCAAACCCTACAAGGTGGTGAAATATGCCACCGACATCACCGCGCAGGCGATCGGCCGCAAGAAGGCCGACAACGCGCGCGGTTTGATCGAGGCGGTCGCGGCCGGCAGCGAAGAGATGAGTGCATCGATTCGCGAGATCTCCGCGACCATGGCGAAGTCGCGCGAGACTTCGAAGGTCGCGACCACCCGCGTCGAGGCCGCCGACGGCCAGGCGCAGCGGCTGAACGCGGCGGCGCAGGCGATGAGCGGCATCGTCGAGATGATCTCGGGCATCACCGGCCAGATCAACCTGCTCGCGCTCAACGCCACGATCGAATCGGCACGCGCGGGGGAAGCCGGCCGCGGCTTCGCCGTGGTCGCCTCCGAGGTGAAGAGCCTCGCCAACCAGGCCAAGCAGGCGACCGACACAATCACATCCGAAATCGACGCGCTGAACACCATCTCCGGCGACGTCGCAAGCTCGCTCACCGCAATCAAGGTCGCGATCGCCGGCGTCAACGAGTTCATCGCCTCCACCGCCGCCGCGGTCGAGGAACAGAGCATCGTGACGGCCGACATGTCGGCCAACATGCAGCGCGCCACGGCGGAGCTGGCTTAGGCCGCCTTGCGCGGCTGCAAAAGCAGAGCCTCGAAGAGCCAAAGGCGCGATACTTTGTCGCGTCCTCCTCGCGGCTTTCGTGGTAGGGAGACCGCCTCAATTTCCCGAACCACGGATAAGCTATGACCGCCTCCCCGCAGAAAATCGCCCTCGTCACCGGAGCCGCGCGCGGCATCGGGCTTGCGACCGCGAAGAAGTTTTTGAACGAGGGCTGGCGGGTGGCGTTGCTCGACATCGAGGGCGAGCTGCTCGGCCGCGCGGTCGCCGAGATCGGCCGGGACGAGGCCACGCTGGCGTTGACTTGCGACGTCTCGGACGCCGCCGCGGTTGCCGCCGCGATGACGACGGTCGAACGGCGGTTTGGCCGGCTCGACGCGCTCGTCAACAATGCCGGCATTGCCGTGTTCGCGCCGCTGATGGAGACGTCGGAGACCGATTGGCGGCGCGTGCTCGAGGTCAACCTCACCGGCCCGTTCCTCTGCACCAAGGCGGCGGTGCCGCTGATGCGCGACGGCAATGGCGGCGCCATCGTCAACATCACCTCGATCTCGGCGGTGCGCGCCTCGACGCTACGCTCGGCCTACGGCACCAGCAAGGCGGGCCTCGCGCACCTTACCAAGCAGCTCGCGGTCGAGCTCGCGTCCCTCAGCATCCGCGTCAACGCGGTCGCGCCGGGGCCTGTTGACACCGCGATGGCGAAGCAGGTGCACACCAGGGAGATCCGCGCCGACTATCACGACGCCATCCCGCTCAACCGCTACGGCCTGGAAGAGGAACTCGCCGAAGCCATCTACTTCCTGTGCTCGGAACGATCGAGCTACATCACCGGACAAATTTTGGCCGTCGATGGCGGCTTCGATGCGGCGGGCATCGGCCTGCCGACGCTGCGCGGCGAGCGGAGGAACGGGTAGGCACGGCGCAGGTTGGATTTGCGAAGCGTCACCAATCTTTTCTCGTCGGCCTGTCCTACGGACTCGAATTCGCGGAGGCTTCATGCGGCGCGTCACCTTCCTCAGGGCCTTGATGCTCGCATCCGCGCTGTTCGCCGCCACGCCTGCCCTGGCCGAAATCCGCATCATCCAGTCGCCCGGTGGACAGGTCGGGCCGTTCCTCGATTTGTTCGAGAAGGTGCGCGAGAGCGGCGAGCGCGTGGTGATCGATGGTCCCTGCCTGTCCGCCTGCACGCTGGTGCTGAGCATCGTGCCGGGAGAGCGGATTTGCGTCACCAAGCGCGCCGTGCTCGGCTTTCATGCGGCGCGCTCGGTCGATCGGCGCGGACGCTTCTACGCCGAGCCGGAAGCATCCGATGCGGTGCTTGCGGCCTATCCCGGCCCGGTGCGCGACTGGATCAGCCGCCGCGGCGGCCTCTCGTCGCGGTTGCTTCTGCTGAAGGGACGCGACCTCGCCGCGATCTATCCGCGCTGCCGGTGATGATCAGGCGAACGCAAGCGCCCGCTAAATCGCGCCGGTCACATGCTTCTTGAGGTCTAATAGAAACTCTGGATCAACTCGGTCAATTCCATGCTCGCGCAGATGAGCATACCCCAAAGTGCAAAGTTGATCTGCAGCGCCGCCGCCATCGGTCGCTCCCCTTCCAAGTCCGCCCGCCCCAGTTTTTAGAATTTATGACGAAATAAATAACGATTCTGCCCCGGAGTTCACAGCCTAATATTGCGCCAGTTGTTGTGCGCTGCGGTCCGCATCATTTCACGAAGCGGCCTCACTGCTCTCGCAATGTGGTGCGACAGCAAAATCCATATTCCGCCGTGTCGGCCAGGCGTTTTCCTTAGGTTCCATTTGAGCGGTGCGTCGCAAGCTTCGGCATGCGGACTTCGCGCGTCGCATACACACCCAGGGTCCGGCATGATGCGACACGGCTTCGTCTTGCTCACTTTTTGCGCAACGCTCATGGGATGCGTGGTTGCGCCTGCGCAGGAACGCCGTCCGATCGCATGGGACGGCATCGGTCAGGATCCGAACCGTCCCTCCGTCATCAAGCGTCGTGTGGCGACCCAAACTCCCGCGGCGAGTGATCCGAATCGGGAGCGGGAGAGAGTCCTCGGCACCTTGCGCCCGTACTCCGCTGCGTGGTGGGCAATCCATGACGAAATCGAAGCGGAGAATGACAGGCAGCTCGGGACGAAGCTCGTGATCTGTCCGCGCTGCGTTCCCTCCTCCCAACCACCGAGCAATGACGCGACCGGATCGATCCGCTGAGAGGGCGCGCGGTCGATCGGCACATGGCGCAACGTCTCATGCGCGCCCCTCTCCGCATCGTCGGGGAGGGGGGATCGCCGCCTGGCGCGTCAGGTGATCGCGCCTGTCACATTCCCTCGGCCGGGCAGTTCACCATCCAGGGAATGCCGAACTTGTCGACGCACATGCCAAAACCCTTGGCCCAGAACGTCTTGCTGAAGGGCATGGTAACGCTGCCGCCGTCGGCGAGCGCGTTGAACTTGCGTTCGCCCTCTGCCGGGTCCGCGACCGTGAGCGAGATCGAGAAGCCCTGCGGCTTGTGAAAATGCTCGCCTGGTGCGTCGGAGGCCATCAGCACGCTGCCGTCGGGCAGCGACATCCGCGCATGCATGATGATCTTCTCGCGGCCAGGCGTGGCGGGCACTTCCGGCGGCGCATCCGAGGCGCGCATCATCGCATCGATCTTGCCGCCCAAGACCCTGGCGTAATAATCGAACGCCGCTTCGCAGGTGTCCTGATAGAACAGATAGGCATTGAGCATCGTTTCTCTCCGTTTTGCTTTCGTTCGGGGTGATGGCGCTACTTCTCGGTGAGCTTCTTCAGGCTGGCCAGGCCCGCCTCGAAATCCTTGCCGATCATGCTGTCCATGTTGATGAACACCTGCATGATCTTGGACAGGAACGGGGCCGGACCGGACATCGCCCACGTGACAAGTGTGGCATCGCCTTGCGGCACAAAGGTGAACTCGGCGGTGTTGTGGCCTTCGAAAGGCCGCTCGAAATCGAGCTTGATGCGGAGTTTCGACGGCGCACTCGCCTCGAGGACCTCCATATGGCCGGCGCCGACATTGTTGTTGCCGTCCCAGGCATAGGTCGCACCCTTGCCCGGCGCAGTTCCGCCGAAGGAGCGCTTCATCGCGGGATCGCGGCTCTCGTAGGGGGACCAGGCTGTCCAGCGATGGAAATCCGCGACCAGCGGATAGATCGCATCGGCGGGCGCCTTCACGGCGAGGCTGCGCTCGACGCGGAATGTGTCGGGCTTCGTCAATGCGAAGACGAGGACACCCGCGAGTCCGACGGCGAGCACGACGGCGATGACGGCAATGGCTCTCAGCATGAATGGCTCCCTGGATACGCTCCTAGGACGAAGGGAGGGGACCGGGCCCGACAAGGCGAAGCGGAAATTTTGCTGGCCCTGAAGCAGGCGCTCCCTACGTCACCTTGGCGCCTTCGACCTTGGCGTCTTGCCTGGCGCCGCCATTTGCGCCCTTGGCCTGACTGTCCCGGATCAGGCGATCGAGATGCATGCGGATGTGAGCAGCTTCTGCGGACGTGTTGGCGAGGGCGATGGCGCGGTCGAAGGCGATGCGGGCTTCGTCGTTGCGGCCGAGCTGCATCAGGAAGGCGCCGCGCACGCCATAGAAATGGAAGTAGTTGGCAAGCTTTGGCGCCAGCGGCTCGATCAGGTCGAGCGCGGCTTGCGGTCCGCGCACCTTGGAAACCGCGACCGCGCGGTTGAGCGTCACCACCGGCGAGGGCTGAACCACCTCCAGCGCACCATAGAGCAGGTCGATCTGCGCCCAGTCGGTCTCCGCGGGCGTGGACGCGCGGGCATGCAGCGCGGCAATCGCGGCCTGGATCTGGTAGGGCCCGCTGCGGCGATGGCGTATCGCCTTGTCGATCAGCGCGAGGCCTTCCGCGATCATGGTGCCGTTCCACAACGAACGATCCTGGTCGTCCAGCAGGATCAGCGAGCCATCCGCGGCAAAGCGCGAGGCACTGCGCGCATGCTGCAACAAGATCAGCGCCGTGAGCCCCATGATCTCCGGCTCGCTCTGGAACAGCCGCAGCAGCAACCGCGCCAGCCGGATCGCTTCCTCGCACAGTGGCTTTCTGATTTCGGCGGTGTCGCCGCTCGCCGAATAGCCCTCGTTGAAGATCAGATAGATCATCGCGGCAACACCGGCGAGCCGCTCCGAGCGTTCGACCGCGCCCGGCGTTTCAAACGGCGTCCCGGCCTCCGCGACCTTGGCCTTGGCACGCGTGATGCGCTGCTCCATCGCCGCTTCCGACACCAGGAAGGCGCGCGCGATCTGCTTCACCGTCAGGCCGCAGACGATACGGAGCGCCAGCGCGATCTGCTGCGTCGCCGGCAGCCCTGGATGGCAGCAGATGAACATCAGCCGCAAAATGTCGTCGCGGTAGTGCGAGCCGTCGAGCCGCTCGGCGAGCGCGCCCTCGGCGTCGTCGAGATCGGAGATCGCCTGGTCGTCCTCCGGCAGCGGCTGCTGCTTGCGGGTGCGGCGCACCTCGTCGATCGCAACGTTGCGGCCGACCATGATCAGCCAGGCCGCGGGATCGCGCGGCGGTCCGTTCTGCGGCCAGGTCTTCAGCGCGCGCAGGCAGGCGTTCTGGAATGCCTCCTCGGCGGTGTCGAGATCGCGGAAATAGCGCAGCAGCGCGCCGACCGCCTGGGGGCGCGCCGAGGTCAGCGCGGTCTCGATCCAGGCGGTATCGGCCTCGCTCACGTCAGATTTCCTCCGGGCCTGAACACGCCGACGGGGCGCACCTCATAGGCGCCGCCGGGATTGGCCGATCCGAGGTCACGCGCAACGTCGAGCGCCTCGTCGAGGTTCTTGCAATCGACGATGTAGAAGCCGAGCAACTGCTCCTTGGTCTCCGCGTAGGGGCCGTCCAGCACCAGCGGCGGGTCCTCCTTGCGCAGCGTCGCTGCCGCAGTGGTCGGCAGCAGCCGCGCCACCGGGCCGAGCCTGCCCTGCTTCGCGAGACCTTCCTGCACGACGGCGAGCTTCTTCATCACGGCCTCGTCCTGGTCCTTGCTCCAGGAGCCGACGAAGTCCTCGTCGTGATAGCAAAGGATCGCATAAAGCATGGGCAGTACCTTCTCTGAGCGCTTGTTTTGAAGACGATCCAGTATGCCTTGCCCCGACATGGCTGCGGAAAAAAACTGCAAGAAAAATCCGGCAGATCGTGCCAAGGAGGGCCTTCAAAAGCGGAACCTAAAGAGGCACTTCGAATGACCGTGGGCACACTGGCCGTCCTGATCAACAGCACGCAGCAAAACTGGCTGCCGGACCGCTGGAAGGCCCGGTTCGACGCGGTCTGCGGCGGCCGCCGCGTCGTGCTGCTGCCCGATGCCGGGCTCGATCCGGCCGAGGTGCACTATGCCGCGGTGTGGAAGCCGGTGCCGGGCGACCTCGGTTCATTCCCCAATCTGCGGGCGATCTTCAATCTCGGCGCCGGCGTCGATGCGCTGATGGCGGACAAGAGCCTGCCCGACGTGCCGCTGGTGCGCGTCGCCGTGCCCGACCTCACCAACCGCATGACCGAATATGTCGTGCTGCATGTGCTGATGCACCACCGCCAGGAGCTTTATCTGCGCCAGTCGCAGCGCGAGAAGCGCTGGGAGCCGACATATCAATGGCCGGCGAGCGCCGTCACGGTCGGTGTCATGGGACTGGGCACGCTCGGCGCTGATGCGGCCGATGTGCTGCGGCGGCTTGGTTTCCGTGTCGCCGGCTGGAGCCGCAGCCCGCGTACCATCGCAGGTGTCGAATGTTTCCATGGCGCCGGGCAGATCGACGCGTTCCTGCGCACGACCGATATCCTCGTCAGCCTGTTGCCGCTGACGCCTGATACACACGGCATTCTCAACCGCGACGTCTTCACCAAGCTCAACCGCAAGAGCCCGCTCGGTGCGCCCGTGCTGATCAACGCCGGCCGCGGCGGCCTTCAGAACGAAGTTGACATCCTGGCCTGCCTCGACGACGGCACGCTGGGGGCCGCCTCGCTCGACGTCTTCGTGCAGGAGCCGCAGCCGAAGGACAGCCGGTTCTGGACCCATCCGAAGGTTTTGCTGACGCCACATAACGCCGCCGACACGGACGCCGATGCGATCTCGGCCTATGTCGCCGAGCAGATCGCGCGGTTCGAGTCGGGTGGTGTGCTGGAGAACGTGGTGGACCGGACGCGGGGGTATTGAGACCTCACGAGCCACCCGGGCCCGTAAAATCACTGATCGCCGGCCGGTATCCCGTTCACCCTCTCTTAGCGAGAAGTTGATAGGCGTTGTTAATCAACGCTCAACGAACGAGTCGGACATGCGGGCGAACCTCGGCCTCAGGATGCGGATCACGGTTGCGCTGGCGGTGACCGCGGCGGCGACCGCCCTGTTCGCCGTGCTCGGGGCGATGTGGATCATTTCCGGCATCATCGACCGGGCCGACCAGCGCGAGCTTCGCAGTCACTACGATGCGCTCCAGTCGCGCATCGCCGAGGAATCCCAGCGCGCCGCCGCCATGAGCGCCGTCGTGGCCGCGATTCCGGCGACGCAGGACGCGATGGCCAAGCAGGATCGCAATACCCTGGTCAGCCTGTTCGGGCCGGTGTTTGCCGCGACCAAATCGGAGTACGGCGTCGAACAGTTCCAGTTCCACGTGGCGCCCGCGACCTCGTTTTTGCGCGTGCACCAGCCTGCCAAATTTGGCGACGACCTCTCGGGCTTCCGCAAAACCGTGATCATGGCCAACCAGGAGCACAAGGTCGTGGTTGGCCTCGAGGGCGGCCTGGCCGGGCTCGGCATCCGCGGCGTGGTGCCTATCGCGCAAGGCGGCAAGCATCTCGGCTCAGTGGAGTTTGGCCTGACCTTCGGCCAGTCCTTCCTGGACGACTTCAAGACCAACCGCCATGTCGACATCGCCTTCCATCTCGCGGACGGCGGCGGCTTCAAGCTGTTCGGCGGCACGCTGAAGGGCAAGAGCTTCTTCGATGCGGCCGATTACGGCCGCGCCGCCGGCGGCGACTTCACGGTCCGACAGGCCAAGCTCGACACCACGCCGGTGGCCGCGCTGCTCGGACCGATCAGGGATTTTTCCGGCAAGCCGCTCGGCGCGGTCGAGCTGGTGATGGACAATGCCGACTATGTGGCCTCCGCCGACCGTGCCTGGCTGCTGGCATTCGGCATCGCCGCGCTCGGGCTCGTGCTCGCCGCCATCGTCGGCTATCTCATCGCCCGCAGCATCTCGCGTCCGATCATCTCCATCACGAGCGTGATGCGCGAGCTGGCCGACGGACACCTCGATGTCGCGGTTCCCGTCAGCAAGGCGAATGACGAGGTCGGCGCGATGGTCAAGGCGGTCGCGGTGTTCCGCGACAACGCCGTCAACTTCAACCGGCTCCAGACCGAACAGGCCGACACTAAGGCGCAATCCGAAGCGGAGAAACGGCGCGCGTTCGCCGCGCTCGCCGACAATTTCGAAGCCAGCATCCGCGACGTCGTCACCACGGTCTCCTCGGCCGCGGTCGAGATGGAGAACACGGCGCGCTCGATGTCTGATATCGTCGAGCGATCACGGCAGCAGACCGGCACGGTGTCGTCGGCCTCGGCGCTCGCCTCGGAGAATGTGCAGACGGTTGCTGCCGCCGCGGAAGAGCTGTCGTCGTCGATGACAGAGATCAGCCGGCGCCTTGCGCACGCGACTGCGGTGGTCGGCAAAGCTGCCAGCGACGGGCGACGGTCGAATGAGCGCGTGCAGAGTCTGGCCGACGCCGCGCAAAAGATCGGCGACGTCGTCTCCTTCATCAGCGGCATTGCCGAGCAAACCAATCTGCTGGCACTCAACGCGACGATCGAGGCGGCGCGCGCGGGCGAAGCCGGCCGCGGCTTTGCGGTGGTCGCCTTCGAGGTGAAGGCGCTGGCAACCCAGACCGCCAAGGCGACCGAGGAGATCGGCGCGCAGGTGACGGCGGTCCAAGGCGAGACCACCGGCGCAGTGGACGGCATCCAGTCGATCTGCGCCACGATCCAGGAGGTCGATGAGATCTCCGCCGCGATTGCCGCCGCCGTCGGCCAGCAGGGCACCGCGACGCAGGAGATCGCGCAGAACGTCCAGCAGGCGGCCGCCCGCACCGGCGAGGTCTCGCAAAACATCGCAGGCGTCACCGCCGGCATCGCCGCGACGGGAACAGCGGCGGAGGAGGTGCTGGGCTCGGCGATCGAGCTATCAAAGCAATCGCAGCGGCTGCGCGACGAGGTGGATCGCTTCCTTGCGCATATTCGCGCGGCGTAGGCGGGCTATAAACTCAGTGTCGTCCTGGCGAAAGCCAGGACCCATTATCCCAGGGAGGAGCTGCGGCGCGACGGCGGCAACTCCGAATCTTCGCCAAACCAAGTTCGGTGGCTATGGGTCCTGGCTTTCGCCAGGACGACGTTGGCTCGCGCCACGCAACCGCCTAGCTCTTTCCTCCCACCATCACGTCGATCGCCCCCTTCACGATCGCCTCGAGCTCCTTCCGCGACACACGCGCGCGGGAGCGGATGGCAATTGAGTGCACGGTTGCGGATGCGAGCTGCGCCAGCACGGCGGGATCGGCGCTGTCGGGCAACTCGCCTTTCTCCTTGGCGCGGCGGAAGCAACTCGCAAATGCCTTGTCGAGCTCGTTGAGGCCATCGAGCACCATCGCCCGGATGTCGGGATCGCCGACCGCCTCGGAGGCCGCCGTGACCACGGTGAAGCAGCCGCGCGGGCCGGTCTCGCCCGAGAGATAGATGTTCAGCGCGGAGGCGAAGATACGCTCCAGCCGCTGGCGCACGGGCATCTCCTGGCGAAAGATCTCCACCATCGATGCGCGCGCGTCCTCGCGGTAGCGCTGATAACTCTTGATGTAGAGCTCGCGCTTGTCGCCGAAGGCACCGTAGAGGCTCGGGCGATTCATGCCGGTGGCTTCGCTGAGATCGTCGAGCGAGGTCGCCGCGAAGCCCTGCGTGCGGAACAGGTCGAGCGCCTTGCCAAGCGCGACCTCGGGTTCATAGGCGCGCGGACGGCCCCGGCGCTTGGGTTCACTGGCAGCAGTTGGTGGCTTCGATTTTTGTACCATCTCGCAATTTAATCCTTGACCCTTCCCATAATATGCAAGACAGTACAAAAATCAATCTGGCCAGGTTGAGCGACACTCCAAAAGTCACATCGAGGAATTGCCCAAAGGAGGCTCAAGATGGATCTTTATTTCTCGCCGCTCGCCTGTTCAATGGCGAGCCGCGTGGCGCTGTACGAAGCCGGCGCCGAAGCCAATTATCTCGAAGTCGATCCGCCGACCAAGACCGTGCTGAGCGACGGCACTGACTTCCGAACCGTGAACCCGATCGGCCTGGTGCCGACACTGCGGACCGATGAGGGCGTGGTGCTGACCGAGAACGCCGCGATCCTGCAATATATCGCCGACCGCTTCCCGCAATCGGGCCTCGGCGCCGCAGCGGGGATCGATCGCACGCGGCTGCATCAATGGCTCTGCTTCATCGGCACCGAGCTACACAAGGGCCTGTTCATCCCGGTGCTCGACCGCAAGGCGCCGCAGGAGACGAAAGCCTATGCGCTGGAGAAGAACCTGTCGCGGCTGGACTATCTCGACAATTACCTGAAGGGGCGCGACTTCCTGCTCGACCATTTCAGCGTCGCCGACGCCTATCTCGTCACGGTCATCAACTGGACCATGGCGACCCCGCCCATCGAGCTCGCCAAATGGCCGAACGTGAAGGCCTATTACGAACGCCTGCGCCAACGGCCGTCGATCGCCAAGGCGATCGCGGAAGAGTTCGAGCTGTACAAGGCCGAGCAGGCGCGGAAGAAGGCCGCGGCGTAGCGGCATTCGAAACGATCGTCGTTCCGGCCAATACGGCCGGGACGACGGGTTAAACAGCGCGACTGACCGCGCCCGGAACCCGTGGCTATTTCGGCGTCTGCAGTACGACCCCGTAGCGGCCGTATATCCGATCGATCGTGCCGTCGTTTCGCAGCCGTTCAACCGCTCCATCAATGGTGTCGCGCAATGCATCATCCGGACGGACCATGCCGACCGCGACGTTCCAGTTGAGATCGGCTACGGACTCGTCGCGATCCAGGATACGAAATGCCTTGTCCGGATGCGTCAGATTGAAATAACTCGCCGCAGTGGGTGTGACCGCAGCGGCATCGATCTCATGGTTTGACAAGGCATCGAGGCTGTCGCTCTCGAAGCCGAAAGTCGAGGTCGGGACGTGCCGTTGACTGATGATCATGGCAGCGACGGATCCGACCTGCACGCCAACCTTGGTATGCTCGTTGAGGCTCTGGAACGAGGCGAGTGCGCTGGATGGGGGGACGGCGAGCGCGACCCCCGTGCGATAATACGGTTTCGAGATTCTCAAGCGGGTTTCACCCTGCGCTTCGCGGTCGGCGATGACGTCCAGAACAATGTCGCATCCGGCGCTCCGCATCTGGTACTGGGTGATGATCCAGTCGAGACGCAGCGACACCCCGAGCTCGCGTGCCAGCGCGTCGCCCAATTCGATCTGAAAGCCGGGAGGATCGGCGGCCTTGCTTGCGAACGGAAGCGAGTTCGGATGGGCGCATAATCCGAGCACACCGGATGCGCGGATTGCGTCCAGGGTCCGCCCCTGCGCAGGATTCAGCAATCCGATCACGGCGCCGACCACCAGCGGGAGAACTGCCTTCATTCCGGGTCCTCGTGTCGACATCGGCCTGGTCGATTCAGCCCTCGCGCGGCTTCAGGGCGCGGATATATTTGACGATCTGGTCGATCTGCGCGTCGGTGAAGGCCCCGCCGAATGCCGGCATCGCACCAGACTTGCCGTTCTTGATGCGGCTGTGCAGATACTCGTCGTCGCGCGGCGAATTCATCAGTTGCGGTCCTTTGCCGGCGGCCCGGCCGCCAGCGGAGTGACAAAAGCCGCAAGTCCCTGCGAATAACTGCTCGACGTCGAACGTCCCGTTGTCGGGTACGGGAGTGGCAGACTGCGCCTGAACCGGTGCGGCATACAGCGACGAGGCGCCCAGCGCCGCCGACAAGAGCGCGGCGATCTTCTTCAAATGCAAGTTCAAGGTATCCAGCTCCATATCCTGAAGCACGATGTCCTGAAGCACGCCCGGAACTTCCAATGCACGGGAAGCAAGCTTGCGCCTGCTTCCCGGCAATCTGCGATGATCTATTTCAAGCTGAAGACGACGAGTGCCCCGTCATCACGCGGCATGCTCTTGTAGACGCCGCCGAAGTTTGGCGCGTATTCGTCCGCCAGCATGCCGCCAAAGCCGGCGGCCACGGCAATGTACTGCTTGCCATTGACGGAATAGCTGACGATGCCGCCCTGGTGGCCGGTGCCGTTGTTGTGACTCCATAGCTCCGCCCCGGTTTCGGCATCGTAGGCATGAAGGATGCCGCGGGAGTCCGGCACGAATACGAGATTGCCCGCAGTCGACAGCACGCTTCCGAGCGGCGGCTCGGGATAGCGAACCTCCCACTTCTTGGCGCCGGTGATGGGGTCGCGCGCATCGAGATGTCCATAAATCTCTCCGCCCGGAGGGGGTACCATCTTGAAATCGGCGCCGATGTTGAGCTGGACCTGAGGCGCTGTGACCGGCGTCGTCTTCTGGACGTCGAGCGTCATGCACCATTCCTGGCCGATCTTGTAGTACAGGCCGGTCTTCGGGTTGTAGGAGCCGGCGTTCCAGCTGACGCCGCCGCCGATGAAGGGGCACAGCGGCGGTTCGGTGACCTTCCCGGCGCTGAAGTCGCGACGGCCGATCAAGGCACCGGTCTTGGGATCGATATCCTTGACGAAATTGATGTTCTCAACGAGCCGCCAGACATTCTTCACGGCGAGATTGCGGTCATAGACGAAGACGAAACCGCCCTTGTTCGGGTGAACCACGAACTTCTGACCGTCACGTTCGAGCATCACAAACTCGCCGACCGCGCTGTCGAAGTCCCAGGCATCGTGCGGCAATTCCTGATGATGGAATTTCAGCCTGCCGGTATCGACGTCGAGACCGATCACCGAACTCGTGTAGAGATTGTCGCCGGGACGCGCGCCTTGCGTCTTGTAATCGGCGCCCGACCAATCGTAGAGCGGCGCCGGGTTTGCGGTGCCCCATAGGATCGTGTTGGTCTCGGAATCGTAAGTGCCCGGCATCCAGCCACCGCCACCGCCCGTGCGCCAGGAATCGTTTCCCCACGTCTTCATGGCCTCGTCGGTGCCGGCGACGGTCAAGAACTCCCACTTCTTCTTCCCGGTGGTGGCATCCAGGCCGAAGATCGGGCCGCGGCCCGGCCATTCACCGCCTTGCGCTCCGATGATCACCGTGCCCTTCGCGTAAAGCGGTGCACCGGTGAAACCGACCGTGAGCTTCTGCGAGTCGATCAGCCTGGTTTCCCAGAGGACCTTCCCCGACTTCATGTCCAGGCCAAGAACCCTGCCATCCATGGTGCCGACGAAAACCTTGCCCTCGCCGAGCGCTACGCCGCGATTGTAGGGGGAATGGGTCTGACGGGAGATCAGGGCCTCGTCCAGCTCCGGAAAATGGGACCAGATCACCTCGCCTGTCGCGCCGTTGAGCGCAAAAACCCGGCTGTAAGAACCCGAGTAATAGAGCACGCCATCCGCCGCGAGCGGCATCGATTGCAGGCCGCGGGTCGAGCGCCCTGGAATGTGGGTCCAGGCAACGTTCAGATTGCCGATATTGTTTGCATTGATCTGCGCCAGCGGACTGTAGTGATAGGATTTGTATGAACCGTGGTAGGTCAGCCAATCGTTCTGACCGCCGTTTTCGATCCGCGCAGTATCCACGGACTGGGCCAAGGCCGACGACACCACCAGCGTCGCGCCGGCAATAAGAGGTAGGCCAGACTTACACCAACGCTTCTTCATCCGTTCCTCCCGCTTTATGTTGTTTAACTTGCGTCTCACAGACGCCGCCGCGAGGGATGTTGCAGTCCGCTATCTGTCGGTTCTTCTCCATTGCAGACGAGCCGCCAACGGCTCTCGATCGCTCTCGGCGGACATCGCCAAAAGGTGCTACGTTCTCTGGATTGGTTGCAGTTGTGCTTATCCTCGCTCCGGCAGCGTACGCCGGATGATGAGGAGCGCAAAGACGGAACACGCGCACGGCGCGAATTTCACGCGCGGCGCGGATCACAAACGTCAGTTGCGCTGTCCGGTTCGTTTGGCCTCGCAGTCTCAGACTGCTGCGGGCGGACGCGATAGCGCCAAGGCTCGAGGAAGGATTTACCCGTACAGCACGCGCGGGAGGATCGTGACGATGCCGGGCCAGAGCGTCAGCAGCAGCACGAAGCCGACCATGATGAGCAGATAGGGCATCGTGACGCGCGCGATGTAGCCGAGGCCGTCGTCAGTCAGGCCCTGGATCACGAACAGATTGAAGCCGACCGGCGGCGTGATCTGGGCCATCTCGACCGCGAGCACGAGGAAGATGCCGAACCAGATCTCGTCGAAGCCTGCGCCCTTCACGATCGGCAGCACGATCGGCAGCGTCATCACGATCATCGAGAAGCCATCGAGGAAGCAACCGAGGATCAGATAGAAGATAATCAGCACCACGATCAGCATGAAGGGCGATAGACCCAAGCCCTTCACGAAGGCGGCGACGGCCTGCGGGATGCCCAGGAAGGCCGCGGCGTTGCCCAGGATCGAGGCGCCGAGCACGATCAGCGCGATCATCGAGCAGGTCACGACCGAGCCGATCAGCACGTCGCGGATCACCTGCTGCGACATCGAGCCCTGCGCCCAGGCGACCAGCGCCGCGCCGAGCACGCCGACCGCGGCGGCCTCCGACGGCGTCGCCAGCCCGCCATACATGGAGCCGAGCACGCAGGCGATCAGGAACAGCGCCGGCGCGAGGTCCTTCAGCGCCGCAAAACGTTCGCGCCACGGCACCTGCGAGAGTTTGGCTTCCGTCTCCGGCACCATGCTCGGGTTGAGGGTCGTGTGCAGCATCACCCACCCCATGAAGGTGGCGGCCAGCAGTAGTCCGGGCAGCACCCCGGCCGTGAACAGTTTCAGGATCGAGACATCGCCGAGCACACCGTAGATGATCATGATGTTGGACGGCGGAATCAGGAAGCCGAGCGTGCCGGCGCCGGCGAGCGAGCCGATCGCGATGTCCCGGGAATAGCTCCGGCGTGTGAGCTCGTTCAGCGACATGCGGCCGATCACCTGCGTCGTCGCGGCCGACGAGCCGGAGATCGCCGCGAAGATGGTGCAGCCGATCACGTTCACATGCAGAAGGCGACCCGGCAGAAGCCCCGCCCAGGGCGCCAGCCCCTGGAAGAGCGAACGTGACAGACGGGTGCGAAACAGTAGCTCGCCCATCAGGATGAACAGCGGCAGCGCCAGCAGTTCCTGCGTGGTCAGGATGTTCCAGGCATATTGCGGCAGCAGCTTGTCGAGCGGGATCGAGCGGAACATCGCCAGCAGCAGCGTCGCGGTGAGCGCAAGCGTCAGGCCGATCCATACGCCGCATGCCAGAAGCGCAAACAGGATCGCGAAGAGAGCGACGACTTCGATGGTCATGCGGTCGTGAATCCGATTGCGAGCAAGGCGATCATTCGACGGGCGAAGCCTTCATGCGGTGATCCTCCAGCGGCAGGCCGAGCACGGCCTGGATCGCGCGCGCCAGGAACTGGAGCGTCAGCAGCAGCATGCCGAAGGTGACGACGGCCTGCGGAAACCACAGCGGGGTGTCGCTCGAGGTCGAAACCTGGCCGCGCACATAGGCGCCGAAGGCGAACTTCGCCATCGACGAGGTCAGGAAGGCCATGAAGGCGAAGCCCGCGGCGGCCGACAGGATTTCGATCGCGCGCTGAAAGAGCGCCGGAACGTTCTTCAGCAGCAGCACGACACGGATATGGCCGCCGACGCGCAGGGTCATGGCGGCGCCGAAGGTGAAGGACGCGGCCATCAGATAGGAGGAATACTCCCACGCGATCGAGATCGTCGGCGGAAAGAACGGCAGGAAGTTCGAGAGGAAGCGCGTTGCGACCTCGCACAGCATCAGCAGCGTCAGCATCAAGAGGCAGCCGCCGCCGATCCAGCCGTCCAGCCGGCCAAGACGGTCGATGCCGTCGAGCAGGATGCGCAGCGGCGCCGGCGCCGCTGCGTTGAGACTCTGCGGATCCGCGGGCGAAACGCTGACCATGGGCTCAGCGCTTCATCTCGGCGAGATAGGCCCGCACCGGCTTGTCGGCCGCCGGCACGCGCTTGACGAAAGCGTCAAGCTGCGGCGCGGTCTTGGCGCGAATGTCCGTGATCATGGCCTCCGAGACCGGCACCACCTCCATGCCGCCTTCCTTGAGCCGGTTGAGGCTGTCGACGTCCGCCTTCAGCGAGTTCGCCCAGAAGCCAGGCTCCATCTTCGCGGCGATACCGGCGACGAGCTGTTGCTGATCGGCGCTCAGCGCCTTCCAGGAATCGAGGTTGACGGTGAGCATCTGCGACGACCAGACGTGGTTGGTCGGGTAGATGTATTTCAGGAATTCCCAGAATTTGCCGTCGACGCCCGACACCGCCGAGGTGGATACGCCGGCGACCGCGCCCGAGGCCAGCGCCGGGATGGTCTCGCCCCAGGGAATCATCACCGCCGCCATGCCGACCACGGCCAGCATGTCGACGGCGTTCTTGTCGGGCACGCGGATCTTGATGTTCTTCAACCCGTCGACATCGGCGACCTTGACCTTAAGGTGCAGATATTGGGTCGGCCAGGGCACGATGTAGAGGATCTTCTGGTTGTTGCGCGCGGCGACCTTCTCGTATTCGGGCCGCACGTATTTGTGCAGCACCTTCAATTCGTCCATCGAGCCGCAGAGAAAGGGAATGCTCTCGACGCCCATGAAGGGCTCGTCGCCGACCTGCTGAATATTGAGGACGTCGGCGAGCGGCACCAGGCCGTCGCGCACGGCGCGCAGATGCTCGGGGCCCTTGAAGCCGAGCTGGCCACCGGCCTTCACGGTGATCGCGACCGAGCCGCCGCTCTGCTTCTTCACCTCCTCCGCGAAGGCAAACGCGTTCTGGGTGTGGAAATTGCCGTCAGGCCATACCGTCGACATGTCCCAGCTCACCGTCGCCGCTTGCGCACGGGTCGAGATGTGGCCGGCCGCGAGCAGCGTCGCTGCGCCCGCTGTAAAATTCCGTCGCGTGATCATTGAGCCCCTCCGTTTGCTACGCGCACGACGCCTGAAGCGTCATCGCGTATGCCCATAAACTGCAACCGCGTTGTCGGCCGACACGAGGCCGCTTTCGATATCGTCGTTGACGGCTGTCGGCGCGCGCTCCCGGGGATCGCCGATGCCGGCGCCGCCTGGTGTCAGCACCACCAGCCTGTCGTCCGGCGGCACCTGCTGAAAGCCTTTTCCGCGCAGCTTCTTGCCGGACTTCAGGCCGACATAGCCGGCCTCGCCGTTTTTGCCGCCTTCGCGGCCGCGTGGCGGATGATCGATGCGGTCGAACGCCGCCAGGATGTCGAACGGCGCGTCGACGCCGCTGCCGACCTCGATGATCTGGCCGAGGCCGCCGCGGGTGCGCCCTGCCCCGCCGGAATCCGGACGCAGCTCCTTGCGCCAGAAGATCAGCGGCGTCTGTGTCTCCGCGATCTCGACCGGCGTGCCGCGCACGCCGCTGGGATAGGCGGTCGCCGACAGCCCGTCCTTCGCGAAGCGCGCGCCGGTGCCGCCATTGGAAGTCACCGCCATCGAGAATCCGTAATTGCCGCCGGCGCCCGAGCGGGTCTGTCCGCGCACGTTGAGATTCCACAGGCACGATGTCCCTTCCGCGGGCACGCGCTCGGGAATGATCTGGCGCAGGCAGCCGAACACGACGTCGGGCAGCATCTGGCCGATGATGTGACGCGAGGCGACCGGCGCCGGCTTCGGCGCATTGAGGATCGCGCCCGGGGGAGCCGACACCGTCAGAGGCGAGAGCGAGCCGGCATTGTTCGGGATCTGCGAGGCGACGACGCAACCGAGACCGAACACCGTGTAGGCGATGGTGTAGGACAGAGGCACGTTGATGCCGAATCGCGACGCGGCCGAGGTGCCGTCGAAGTCGACGTGGATGCCTTCGTCCGAGATCGTCAGGGTCGCCTCGAGCGTCACCGGCGCGTCATAGCCGTCGACCACCATGGTGTTGCGCCAGGTGCCCTTCGGCAGCTTGGCGATCTCAGCCAGAACGGCCTCGCGCGAGCGGTCGCAAATGTAGTCGCCGAGCGCATCGAGCGAGTCGATGCCGAACTCGGTCATCATCTCGACCAGGCGCTCGCAGCCGACGTCGTTGCAGCCGGCGAGCGAGTAGGTGTCGCCCTCGGTGTCGATCGGCAGCCGCGTGTTGGTGCGGATCATCGCCATCAGCGTCTCGTTGACGACGCCCTGGTCGATCAGCTTCAGCATGGGGATGTAGAGCCCCTCCATGAACACGTCGGTGGCGTCGGGCCCGAAGCCGATGCCGCCGATGTCCATGAGATGGCTGGTGCAGGAAAACAGCGCGACCGGCCTGCCGCCCTTGAAACAGGGCGTAGTGACGACGAAATCGTTGAGATGGCCGGTGCCCATCCAGGGATCGTTGGTGATGTAGGCGTCGCCCTCCTTCATCGTCTCGATCGGAAAGTGAGCGATGAAGTGCTTGACAGATTCCGCCATCGAATTGACGTGGCCGGGCGTGCCGGTCACCGCCTGCGCCAGCATCCGTCCCTTGAGGTCGAACACGCCGGCCGAGAGGTCGCCGCATTCGCGCACGATCGGGCTGAAAGCGGTGCGGAGCAGCACCTGCGCCTGCTCCTCGACCACGGCGATCAGCCGGTGCCACATGATCTGAAGGTCGATCAGGCTCGCGCCGCTTGCCTTGCTCATGATCAAGCCGCCTTCCGTTCCATGACGATGCTGCCGGCACCGTCGATATGCGCGTCAAAACTGTTGGAGACGAACGTCGAGGTCTCGTCCTCCGCGATCACGGCGGGACCTGCAATCGTCGCGCCCGGCGCCATGTCCTCGCGGCGGTAGAGAGGGATTTCGATCACCTCCCCCGCCCGGCCGTCGAAGAACTTGCGGCTGCCGGTCGCCTTCCCGGCTGGCTTGCGCGTAACGGCCGCGACCGTAGCCGGATTGCGCGCCTCGGTCGTCGCCAGCACCGACCAGCTCAACACCTCGATCGCCGCACCCGGGATCGACCGCTCGAACATCGCCGCATAATCCGCCTCGAACTTCTGGCGCAGGCCGGCCAGATCGGCCGTCGCCAGCCGGCGGTTCGGCAACTCGATCGAGATCTCATGGCCCTGGCCGACATAGCGCATGAAGGCGGCGCGGCGCTCGCGCACCGGCGCACCGGCCGCACCCGTCTCGACCAGTGCGCGCGCTTCGGTCACCATTTCCTGGAGCAGGTCGGAAACACCTTCGGTGTCGAAATCGTCGAGCCTGACATGACGGCTGCGCACCAGCTCGTAGGCGATCGGAGCCGCAAGGAAGCCCACAGCCGAGCCCACCCCGGCATTGGAAGGGACGATCACGCGGGAGACACCGATCTTCTCGGCGACGCGCGCTGCATGCAGCGGTGCCGCGCCGCCGAAGGCGATCAGCGTATGCTGACCGACAATCTCGCCGCGCTCGACCGCATGCACGCGCGCCGCACTCGCCATGTTCTCGCAGACCACCTCGTGCACGGCATAGGCTGCAGTCTCGGCCGACAGACCCAGCGGCTCGCCGACACTGCGCAGCAGCGCCTGCTTCGAGAGCTCAGGGTCGAGCTTGATCGTTCCACCCGCAAAATCGTCGGGATCGATCATGCCGAGCGCAACGTCGGCATCCGTCACGGCCGGGCGCAGGCCGCCACGGCCGTAGCAGGCGGGCCCGGGCTCCGACGAGGCACTCTCGGGGCCGACCGTGACGCGCTTCATCGCATCGACATGGGCGATCGAGCCGCCGCCGGCGCCGATCTCGACCATCTCGATCACGGGAATCCGCACCGGCAGACCCGAACCTTTCAGGAAGCGTGCAGCGCGATCGACCTCGAACACGCGCGAGGTCTCGGGCTGGTACTTTTCGATCAGACAGATCTTTGCCGTGGTGCCGCCCATGTCGAAGGACAGCACCTTGCTCTCGCCGAGACGCGCCGCGATCTGCGCCGCGAAGATGGCGCCGCCGGCAGGACCGGATTCGACGAGACGCACCGGAAAGCGCCGCGCCGTCTCGATCGAGGTGACACCGCCGCCGGAGGTGACGAGATAGATCGCGCCGCGGTACTGCTCGACCTGCAGGGCATCGGACATGCGGGCGAGATAACCGTCGATCAGCGGTTGCACATAGGCGTTGGCCACCGCCGTCGATGTCCGCTCATATTCGCGGATTTCCGGGCACACCGCGGACGATACGGTCACGGAAATACCGGGCATCTCCTCGCTGATGATCGCGGCCGTGCGGCGCTCGTGCTCGGGATTGGCGTAGGAGTGCAGGAAAGCGATCGCGACGCTCTCGACATTCAGCGCGCGCAATCTTGGCGCGAGCGCTCGCACCGCCGCTTCGTCCAGCGAGAGGCGGACGGCACCGTGGGCGTCGATACGCTCGGGCACGGTGAAGCGCAGGGATCGCGGTGCCAGCGGCTTCGGCTTGTCGATGCTGAGGTCATACTGGTCGTAGCGGCTCTCGGTGCCGATATCGAGCACGTCGCGAAAGCCGTCGGTCGCGATCAGCGCCGTCCTGGCGCCGCGACGCTCGATGATGGCATTGGTCGCGAGCGTCGTGCCGTGAATGAAGACGTCGATGTCGCTGATGTGGGCGCGCGCATCAGCGAGAATGAGCCGCATGCCATCGAGCACCGCCTGTTCGGGACGCTGCGGCGTCGTCAGCAATTTGCGCGTCTTGCGATCCTGCCCCACGTCCAGCACGATGTCGGTGAACGTACCACCGATATCGACGGCAAGCCGCACCTCGGCTCCCTCAAGCATTCCAAATTCTCCGTGCTGATCGTCAAGACTGAGGACAAAAGCGCAGCAATTTCCATGCCATGAACGACAGAAACATGCTGCATCCAGCTATTCTGCTTGGCACCCATGCAATAGGCAAGGCGTGTTCGCAGCCCGCGCGATCAGAGCAGGAATGCAAGCGCCGCTTCGCAGCGCTCCTCGACCTTCAGCGCGAGGAGATCATCGGCGCGGGTGCGTCCCAGATTGACCGCAGCGATCGGGATTTGCCGTTGCGCGGCAGCCTGCACGAAGCGGAAGCCGGAATAGACCATCAGTGACGAGCCGACGATGAGCATGGCGTCGGCCTGCGCCAGATGATCCTGCGCGGTTGCGACCACGTCGCGCGGGACGTTCTCGCCGAAGAACACCACATCAGGCTTGAGGATGCCGCCGCAGGCTTCGCAAGGCGGCACCTTGAACGACGAAAAGTCGGCGTGCTCGATATCGGCGTCGCCGTCCGGCGCATCCGCGGCATCGAGCGTGAGCCATGCTGCATTGGCGCGGCCGAGCCTGTCCTGGAATTCGTTGCGCGGCGTCTTCGCTCCGCAGCCCATGCAGCGGACGAGGTCCAGCCGGCCGTGCAGGTCGATCACCTGGCGGTGGCCGGCGGATTGATGCAGCCGGTCGACGTTCTGGGTCAGCAGCATCTCGCAACGCCCGCTAGCCTCGAGCCGGGCAAGCGCGTGATGCGCATCGTTCGGCCTGGCCTGGCCGAACCGCCGCCAGCCGATCAGGCTGCGCGCCCAATAGCGCCGACGCGTATGCTCTTCCGACATGAAAGCCTGGAAGTTCACCGGCTGGGTCCGCTTCCAGTTACCATGTCTATCGCGATAATCGGGAATGCCCGAATTGGTGCTACAGCCGGCGCCGGTCAGCACGAACAGATTTTCGTGCCGGTGGACGAAGTCTTCGAGCGGAGCTTTTTCCATGGCGCAGATGTAGTCTGCTGCGCTCGGTTTTGCCAGATGGCAAGGAAGCCCGCTAGCTCGCCCAGTTCTCGCGAAACTCGGGAAACAGCGTCAGGCCTCCGCAGGCATAGACGGTCTGCCCGGTGATGTAACTGGCCTCATCCGAGGCGAGGAAGGCGAACACGGCGGCGATTTCTTCCGGCGTGCCGACGCGGCCGAGCGGAATGTGGCTGGTGACCACGCCGCGCTTTTCCGGATCCCCGGTCCATGCCGCGTTGATCGGCGTGTCGATCGCACCGGGGCCGACCGCATTGACGCGAATGCCACGGCCGGCAAATTCCAGCGCCAGCGTACGCGTCAGATTGGCCATGCCGCCCTTGCTGATGGAATAAGCGAGGTAGCCCGGTTTCGGGATGATCTGGTGGACGCTGGAGCAATTGATGATGCTGCCGCCTCCGCCGCGCGCGACGAAATGGGCAAGCGCCTTCTGCGCGCAGAGCACGGCGCCGTTGAGATTGACGTCGATGATGCGGCGATAGGTGTCGATGTCGAGCGCCTCGCTCGGCGATTCCCGCTGGAAGCCCGCATTGTTGACCAAGCAGTCGAGGCGCTTCCAGCGCGCCAGGATCGTCTCGAACATTGCAGCGACGTCCTGCTCGCTGCTGACGTCGGCCTTGACGATGGTGTGATCGAGCTTGCCATGGCCGCGATCGCTCGATGCCGTACGCGCCAGGGCGAGCACCTCCTCCGCCTTTTCGGGATGATCGACATAGTTGATGGCGACGGACGCACCTTCCTGCGCGAGCCTGATTGCCACGGCGCGCCCGATGCCTTGGGAGGCGCCGGTCACCAACGCGTATTGGCCGACGAGGCGCGAGGAAAAGGTGGTCGAGCGGTCAGTATGTGGCATCGTTCTTCTCCGGGGGACACATCAACATGGAGGGAACCGGCGTTTTGTTCCATCCCCCCGCGCAGCACTGGGATTCACCCTTGGCGGCGAGCCAGTCGCGAAGTCAGGATCTGGTACAGGATGATGGCGCCAAAGGTTGCGGTGCCGATCCCGCCGATCGTGAAGGCGCCGAATTTGAGTGTGAGGTCGCCGGCGCCTGCGGTCAGCGCCACGGCGACGGTGATCAGGTTTGCCGGACTTGAGAAGTCGACCTTGTTCTCGACCCAGATCCGGCCGGCCATCGCGGCGATCAATCCGAACAGCACGATCGAGAGCCCACCGATGACGGGACCCGGGATCGACAGGACCAGCGCGCCGAATTTCGGCGAGAAGCCGAGCACGATCGACACCAGGGCCGCGAAGGCAAACAGCAAGGTCGAATAGACCTTCGTCGCCGCCATGACGCCGATGTTCTCCGCGTAGGTGGTGACGCCGGTGCCGCCGCCGCAGGCCGCCACGATGGTCGCGAGGCTGTCGGCGAGCAAGGCGCGGCCGAGATAGTCATCGAGGCTCCGGCCCGTCATGGCGCCGACCGCCTTGATGTGACCGAGGTTCTCGGCGACGAGGATGATCGCAACGGGCGCGATCAAGAAGATCGCATCGGTCTGGAAGGTCGGCGTGGTGAAGTTCGGCAGGCCGATCCACGGCGCAGCTGAAACTTGCGTGAAGTCGATCGGCTTGCCGAAGCCGAGGCCGTTCGCGAACAGCAGGTACAAAAGATATCCGCCGATCGCGCCGAGAATGATCGGCAGGCGGCGCCACAAGCCAGGTGCGCCAACGGCAACCACGCCGATGATCAGAACGGTCGCGAGCCCGATTCCTGTGTCGAACGCATTGGCGCTCACGGCCTTCACCGCCACCGGTGCAAGGTTGAGGCCGATCGCGGCGACCACCGCGCCGGTGACGACCGGCGGCAACAGCCTCTCGACCCAGCCAACCCCCGACCACATCACGATCAGCGCGATCGCGCCGTAGAGGACGCCCGCTCCGACGATCCCGCCAAGCGCAACCGACAGGTTCGGGTTCGGCACGTGCCCGGCATAGCCGGTGGCGGCGATGACGACCGCGATGAACGCGAAGCTCGAGCCGAGATAGCTCGGCACGCGCCCCGCGACGATGACGAAGAAGATCAGCGTGCCGATGCCGGAAAACAGCACCGCAACATTGGGATCGAACCCCATCAGCAGCGGCGCGATGATCGTCGAGCCCGACATTGCGACGCAATGCTGGAGACCGGAGACCACGGTCTGGCCAAGCGGCAGCCGCTCCTCGGGCATGATCACGCCGGAGGACTTCAGAGTCCAATGCGGGAAATAGCCTTGCGCTCGCTCGTCGGAGCCCCTTGCAATCGGCATGTTCCCCCCAGTTGCGGTGCAGCGACCGATCTTCGTGCGAACAGACAAAAATGTGATTGTCGCTTCTGCGGCGACCATCACATGATGCAAATCAAACAAGATCAATACGTTCCGGGGCCTATTCTATGACACAGATTGCGATCCAGCCAGCCATCCACCGCCGGCACCAGCCCTGGTACAAGATCCTCTACATCCAGGTGCTGATCGCGATCGCGCTCGGGGTGCTCGTCGGCTATTTCTATCCCGATCTCGGCAAGGCCCTGAAGCCGCTCGGTGACGGCTTCATCGCGCTGATCAAGATGATGATCGCGCCGGTGATCTTCTGCACGGTGGTGCACGGCATCTCCTCGATGGGCGACCTCAAGCGCGTCGGCCGGGTCGGGCTGAAGTCGCTGATCTATTTCGAGACGGTCTCGACCGTGGCGCTCGCGGTTGGCCTGCTGGTCGGCGAGGTGCTCCAGCCCGGACACGGCTTCAACATCGATCCCGCCACGATCGACCCGAAATCGGTGGCGACCTACGTCACCAAGGCCAAGGAAGAAGGCATCGTCGCCCATCTGATGGCGATCATCCCCGACAGCTATCTTGGCGCCATCGCACGGGGCGATCTATTGCAGGTGCTGCTGATCTCGATCCTGTCGGGCTTCGCCATTGCCTTTCTCGGCAAGACCGGCGAGCCCATTGCGGAGGCGATCGACAAGGCCGCAAAGATGTTCTTCGGCATCATTCGCATCATCGTGCGCGTCGCGCCGATCGGGGCGTTCGGCGCAATGGCCTTTACCGTCGGGGCTTACGGCCTCGGTTCGCTGCTCAACCTCGCAGCCCTGATCGGCACGTTCTATCTCACCAGCATCCTGTTCGTTGTGGTCGTGCTCGGCGCAATCGCGCGGCTCGCCGGCTTCTCGATCCTGCGTTTCATCGCCTACATCAAGGACGAGCTGCTGATCGTGCTCGGCACCTCGTCGTCCGAAACGGTGCTGCCGCAGATGATCCAGAAGATGGAGCATCTCGGCGCTTCGCGCTCGGTGGTCGGCCTCGTCATTCCAACCGGTTACAGCTTCAACCTCGACGGCACCAACATCTACATGACGCTGGCGACGCTATTCCTGGCGCAGGCGACCAATACCCATCTGACCATCTGGCAGGAGCTCGGCATTTTGGGCATCGCCATGATCACCTCAAAGGGCGCCTCGGGCGTGACCGGGGCAGGCTTCATCACGCTCGCGGCTACGCTCTCGATCGTGCCCGACATCCCGATCCAGTCGATCGCGATCCTGGTCGGCATCGACAAGTTCATGAGCGAGTGCCGCGCGCTGACCAATCTGATCGGTAACGGCGTCGCCTGCGTCGTCATCAGCATCTCCGAAGGCGAGCTCGACCGTGATGCGCTGCACGAGACCATGGCCCATCCGCTGGAGATGGGTGAGGCGCTTGAACCGGGCGGCAGCGCCGCCTCCTAGGCCGCGCGCGGGTTTGGCGGAGTCCGGTTCCAACGCGGTAGTTTCCCGGAGTGGTAAATTGGCGCGTCGCGAGTCACAACAATTGCGTTGGGATCACGGATTGATACTCATGTTTTCCACCCGACGCGCTGGGGGCAGGGCGTCGGGTTTTTGAAAATCACTGCAAAGGTCGACGCCGCGACCGGCGCGCCGTCGACGGCCCGGATTGGCATCCTCATTCCGGCGGCTGGACGCCCGGCTTCAGTCGCCATCGGCAGACGCCGTTAGCCCTTGAGGGCGGTGACCAGGACCTCGATCAGCGCGCTGCCGCCGAGATCGGCGACGCCGACGGTGGCGCGGGTCGGCAGATTGTCGCCGAAGAACTCGGTCCAGACCGCGTCCATCTCCTTCTTCTTGGAAAGGTCCGTGACGAAGATCGAGGTGCTCACGACGCGCGACTTGTCGGTGCCCGCCTCCTTCAGATAGCCGGCGATCTTGCCGAGGATGTTGCGGGTCTGCTCGCCCATCGACACCGAGGTGTCGTCGGCGATGGTACCGCCGATGAAGACAAAGCCGTTGGCTTCGACGGCGCGGTGCATGATGGGCGTGCGGATGCTGCGGGTAATGCTCATGATGTCCTCTTGTTGCTAGAGCGTGGAAGGATGGAAACGGTCGATGCCGAGATCGCCGATGCGGGTCTGGGTGCCGCCGTTGACGATCAGCTCCGCCATGACGGCGCCCGCGCCGGGGCCGAGCTGGAAACCGTGCAGCGAGAAACCGAACTGGTGATAAAGGCCCTTGTGCCGGCTGCTTGGTCCAAACACGGGCAGATCGTCCTTGGTCTTGGCCTCGATGCCGGCCCAGGCGCGGACGATCGTCGCGCTGCGCATGACCGGAAACAGCTCGAACACGGTGCGGGCGCTGGTCGCGAGGCTCTTCCAGTCCAGCACCGTCTCGTTTCGATCCTGATACGGCGTTGCCAGATGGCCGCCGCCGATCAGCACCGTGCCGTTCTTGAATTGCTTGAAGGACAGTTTGCGTCCGCGCAGGATCACGACGGGGTCGATGAAATGCGGCACGCGCGAGGTGATCATCAGCATCGGCGCCACGCTCTCGACCGGAACGGGCTCACCGAGCGCCGCTGCGATGGTTCCGGCCCAGGCGCCGGCGGCATTGACGAGCACCGGCGCGGCAAAGCTCTCGGCGCCGACATCGACACGCCAGAGGCCGTCGGTGTGCCGGATGTTCGTGGCCGCAATGCCCTCGCGAACGATCGCACCGAGCTGGCCGGCCTTGCGCCGGAACGCCGTCGTTGCCTGCGCGGGATTGGCCGCACCGTCGCGGCGCGAGACCACACCGCCGGGACAGGTCTCGGCGACTGCAGGCACGAGGCGTCGCAGCTCGGCCGCATCGATCAGCTCCTCGTGGGTGAAGCCGAGCGCGTTGAGCTCGGCCACACGTGCGCGGCAGACCGCGAGTTCCTCCTCGTTCTCTGCGACGAGGACCTGGCCATAGCTCTCAAAGCTGCAATCGTCGTCGAGGAGATCGGTGATCTTCTCCCAGATTCCCATCGAGCGGATCGACAGCGGGATTTCGGGGATGTGCCGCGCGAGCTGGCGCACGCCGCCTGCGTTGACGCCGGAGGCGTGGCGGCCGGCATAGTCCTTCTCGATCAGCACTGGCTTCAAGCCGGCCAGACACAGATGCAGCGCAGTCGAGCACCCGTGGATGCCGCCGCCGACGACGATCGCATCCACGTTTTTCGTCATCCGCGCACCACCGCCTTGATGTCGTCTTCGCTCTTCGGAACCGCGGCAAGCTCGGCGAGCGTGATCGGCTTGACCGGCGCGCGCAGCCGGTAATAGCCGATCTCCTGCGGGCTCTTGTCCCGCGCCTGCGCCATCAGCTCGGTGACGGTGAGGCCGCAGAGCCGGCCCTGGCACGGACCCATGCCGGTGCGGCGATAGGCCTTGAGCTGGTTCGGCCCGGTCGCGCCGATCGCGACGGCGTCGAGAATATCCTTTGCGGTGACCTCCTCGCAGCGACAGACGATGGTGTCGCCCGCGGGAATGCGAAACTGAGGCGCCGGACGGAACAGCGTGTCGAGGAAAACGCGGCCACGCTCGGACTTGGCGAGATCGGCGCGGAGGCTCGCCATCGGCTCAAGTTTTGCGGCAGCCGCAGGCACCAACGCCTCCAGTGCCGCGCGTGCCGCGATGCGGCCGCGCACCACGGCTGCGTTCGCGCCGCCGATGCCGGCGCCGTCGCCGGCAATCGCAATGCCGGCGACCGACGAATTGCCGCTGGCATCGAGCACCGGAGACCAGCACAATTGCAGATCATCCCAGCGATGCTCGATTCCGGCCGCCATCGCCAGATTGACGTTGGGCACGACGCCTTGATGGAGCAATAGCAGTTCCGCGGGGATGGTCTCGCGCTTGCCACCCGCGACATAGCTGACATTCGCGAGTTGGCCGTCGCCAGAGGCCGCAAGCTCGGTGACACCGGAGACGACCTGCACCTTCGCCTTCACCTCACGCATCATCGACAGGCCCTTGGCGAAATAGGGCGAGGTCACGAAGGCAAAGGCGTAGGGGAGAGCCGCGAAATAATTGCCGCGCTCGGTGGTGTCGAGAATGCGATCGATGCGGCCGCCGAGACGCAAGATCTGCGCGGCGAGCAGCCAGAGCAACGGCCCCTGCCCCGCGATCACCGTGCGTCCGTCAGGCACCAGGGCCGATGATTTCAACATCGTCTGCGCGGCGCCCGCGGTCATCACGCCCGGTAGTGTCCAGCCCGGAATCGGGAACGGCCGTTCCAGCGCGCCGGTCGCGAGGATCACGCGCTTCGCCTTGACGAACGTTGAGGCGCCGCCGATCGAGACCGCGATGTCGAGATTGCGGTCGAGGCTCCAGACCGTGGCGCGGTGAATCACCTCGGCGTCGCTCGCGCGCAGCGCCTGCACGAGATCGGCGCCCGCCCAATAGTCGGCGCCGAGCTGATTGCGCTCGGTCACCGGCGTCGAGGAGATGGCGCGGAACACCTGTCCGCCGGGCCCGACATTCTCGTCGAGCAGCAGCGTCGACAGGCCCGTTTCGGCGGACGTCGCAGCAGCGGCAAGGCCGGCAGGCCCGGCCCCGATCACCACGACGTCGTATTCTTCGCGCCTGGGAGCCACAGTCATTTTCCGATCTCCCGCTTGCCCTTCTGAATCTCGATCTGCATGCCCTCAGCGACCGGCACCAAGCAGCCCTGTCGGTTGCCGACGCCATCGATGGTGACGAGGCAATCGAAGCACACGCCCATCATGCAATAGGGCAAACGCTGCGCGCCGCTCACCGCGGTCGAACGGCGTGCATCGCAGCTCGAGGCCAGCAGCGCCGCGGAGACTGTGTCGCCCTGCCGCGCCGCGACGGCAAGGCCATCGACGAAGATTTGCACCGGCGGCCGCTTGTCCTGCTCGGATCGTTTGAACATCCTGGCTCCTTCAATATCTCTAGTAGCCGCTGTTGTTCGCAGCACCGGCGGCGCGAAAACGGCTGGCCGAGAACGCACCGACGAGCTCCGGCTCGAGCGCGCCTTGCGCGACCATCCGCGCGATCTCGAAAGCGTGGTTGGAGGCGAGCGTCACGCCGGAATGACAGCAGGCGACGAAGGCGCCGGGATGCGTCTCCGACTGGTCATAGATCGGAAAGCCGTCCTGCGGCATGACGCGGATGCCGGCCCAGCTCCTGACCACGTTGAGCCGCGCGAGATGCGGAAACATGCGCTGGGCGCGATCGGTCATCACGGCGCTGATCGAGTGCTTCAGCGCGCGATCGTCGAGCTCGTCTTCCTTGCTGTCGCCGATCATCACCGTGCCTTCGTCGGTCTGGCGGATCGTGGTCAGCGGATGCGGCAGGAACGGCATGGTGCGCTCGGTCACCACGATCTGGCCACGGGTCGGGCCCATCGGGGCGTAAAGGCCGACCATCGGCGCCAGCGTCTGGTTGGCATTGCCGGCGGCGAGCACGATCTTGGCGGCACGGAGCTCGCCCTGCGGCGTCGTCAGGCGAAATTCACCGCCGCTCTGGCTGATCGCCGAGACCGGACGCTCCGGAAGATAATCGATGCCGAATGCCCTAAAGCCGGTGTGGAACGCACGAAACGTGCGCAGCGAATTGACGTGACCGTCGAGCGGACAATAACTGCCGCCGGAAACTTCAGGTCCGATCAGCGGCAGCGCCTTCTTCACCTCGGACGCCGGCAGCATCTCCATCTTGTAGTCGGCGGCGCCGGTCTGATTGTGCATGCGCTTGACCAGCTCGGTGCGCTGGCCGAATTCGTCTTCGCCGAGCGTGAGATGAAAGCCGCCATTCTGCTGAAGAGAGACATCCAGGCCGGTCTGCTGCTTCAGCTCGGACGCGAGCCGGCCCCACGCCTGCGACGCCTGCACAGTCCAGACCGTATAGGCGGGCATGCCGAGGCCCTTGCTCTGCACCCAGACCAGCGCAAAGTTGGCACGCGAGGCACGCTTGGTGATATCGCCTTCGTCGAGCACGGCGACGCGCTTGCCGAGCCGGCCGAGGCCCCAGGCGATGGCGGAGCCGAGCAATCCGCCGCCGACGACGGCGACGTCGTAATCTGTTCGCATGGATTCTCCTATCGCCCTGTATCGCCCTTGCCGGCGAGCACGCGGTCGAGCCCGTAGAAGCGGTCGAGCAGAATGAGGGCGGTCATGGTGATCGCGATCACGCAGGCCGAGACCGACGTCACCAGCGGATCGATGTTGTCCTGGATATAGAGGAACATGCGCACCGGCAGTGTTTCGGTGCCGGGTGCCGCGAGGAAGACGGTCATGGTGAGATCGTCGAAGGACTGGATGAAGGCGAGCGCCCAGCCGCTGATGACGCCGGGCAAGATCAGCGGCAGCGTCACGCGGCGGAACAGCGTCCAGCCGCCGGCACCGAGAGAGACCGCCGCCATCTCGACCGAAAGGTCCATACCGGTCGCGGCCGCCAGCGTCAGCCGCAGCGCGAACGGAAACACGATGATGACATGCGCGATGATCAGCGCGGCGAAGCTGCCGCCGAGGCCAGCCGAGGTGAAGAAGCGCAGGAAGGCGATGCCGAGCACGACATGCGGGATCATCAGCGGCGAGAGAAAGAGGGCCGCGAGCGCATTACGGCCGCGGAACCGATAGCGCGCGATCGCGAGCGCGGCAGGCACCGCGAACAGCAGCGCCACGAAGGAGGACAGTGCGCCAAGGCCAAGACTGACCCAGAAAGCATGGACGAATTCAGGATAGTTGGCGATCGCCCTGAACCAGCGCAACGAAAAGCCGTTTGTCGGCAGCGACAGGAAGCCTTCTGGCGTGAACGCAACGAGGCAAACGACGAGGATCGGCGCCACCATGACGATGACGAAGACGGTGTGAAAGATCAGCGCCAGCGGTCCGTTCCGGCTCATCGGAACACCTCCGCGTAGCGACGCTCGATCAGCGCGTTGCTGCCGACGACGATCAAGACCAGCGCGGCCAGCAGCAGCGTGGCGACCGCCGCGCCCAGCGGCCAGTTCAGCGTGTTGAGGAACTCGTCATAAGCCAGCGTCGCCGCGACCTTGAGCCGACGGCCGCCGATGATCGCGGGCGTCGCGAACGCGCTGGCCGAGAGCGAAAACACGATGATCGCCCCCGACAGCACGCCCGGCATGATCTGCGGCATGATGATGCGACGGATGATGGTCACGGGGCCGGCGCCGAGCGACATCGCGGCATTCTCGATCTGCGGATCGAGACGCTGCAGCGCCGCCCACACCGACAGCACCATGAATGGCATCATCACATGCGCAAGTGCGACCACCATGCCGGTTTCGGTGAACATGAAGGGGATAGGCGCGCGGATCAGCCCGGCCGACATCAACAGCTTGTTGACGAGGCCGTTGTTGCCGCCGAACAGCAGCGCCCAGCCGAGCGTGCGCGCGACTACGGAAATCAACAGCGGCCCCAGGATGACCAGCAGGAAGATGCTCTTCCAGCGTCCATCCATGCGGTTGAGGATGTAGGCTTCGGGCGCACCGAGCACGGCCGTGAGCAGCGTGGTCAGGATCGCGATGCGAAACGTCCGCCAGAACATCTCGGCGTAGTAGGGATCGGTTACGATCTCGTGCCAGTTCTTGAGGATGAAGACCGGCTCGATGCCCTTGTACTGGCCCCAATCGTGGAACGACAGCATCACGGTCATCGCGAGTGGAATCAGGAGCACGCCAAAGAACAGCATCAAAGCGGGCGCAGTCAGCGCCCAGGGGGTGCGTGCGTTTCGTTCCTCGGCAGAGGCGCTCATGCGACGCCCCTCACGCCCATGTCTTCCGGCCGCCAGGTGAGGTGAACGGCCTCGCCTTCGACCGGCTGCGATCGGCCGTCATTCTGGCGGATCACAGTCGCCGGGCCACACTCGCTCTCGCACTGGAACAGCCAGTGATTACCCTGGAAGATGCGCGTGACGATCTTTGCGCCGAGGCCAGCGTCGCCAAAGTCGATCCGCTCGGGGCGAATGCTGATGGTGACCGGACCGCTGCGCCCGGCAGGCGCAGGCGCGCTCCACGACCCGGCGATCAATCGCGCAGGCGCACTCGTCCGATCGATCGTCGCGGCAAAGTCGTTGGTCTTGCCCAAAAACTGCGAGACGAAGGCCGAGGCCGGCTTCTCGTAGGTCTCCTGCGGCGTGCCGATCTGCTCGATCCGGCCCTGGCTCATCACCACGATGCGGTCGGACAGCGACATCGCCTCGTTCTGGTCGTGGGTGACGAGGATCGTGGTGGTGCCGATGGTGCGCTGGATCTGGCGCAGCTCGATCTGCATTTCCTCACGCAGCTTGGCGTCGAGATTCGATAGCGGCTCGTCGAGCAGCAATACGCTCGGCTTGATCACCAGCGCGCGCGCCAGCGCCACGCGCTGCTGCTGGCCGCCGGACATGCGGCGCGGATGACGATCCTCGTAGCCGGCAAGCCCGACCATCGCGAGCGCGGCGCGGACCCGCTCGGTCCGTTCGCCGCGCGGGACATTGCGCATCTCGAGGCCGAAGGCGACATTCTCGGCCGCGGTCATGTGCGGAAACAGCGCGTAGCTCTGGAACACGATCCCGAGCCCGCGTTTGGCCGGATGGATCGCGGTCAGATCCTTGTCCTCCAGCCGGATCGCGCCGCGGCTGGGATCGAGGAAGCCCGCGATCATCTGCAGGGTCGTTGTCTTGCCGCAGCCGGAGGGGCCGAGAAAGGAGATGAACTCCCCCTTCCCCACCGCGAGACTGAAGTCGTCGACGACAGTCTGCGCTCCGAATTGCTTGGCGACCCCTTCGAGCTCGAGATAGGCCATCGCACTGTCTCCGGGATGACCGATCAGCGCTCGACCTCGCGATTCCAGCGCTTGGTCCATTCCTCGCGCTTCTCGTTGATGACGGTCCAGTCCGGATTATACAGCTTTGCGGCACGCTCCCCGATCGGCGCCATCTTGCCGAGCTCGGGCGGGATCACCAGCGATTTCAGCACCGGGCCGTAGCCGTAATCCTTCAGCATCACGAGCTGGATCTTGGGTTCGAGCAGCATCTTGACGAAGCTGGACGCAAGCGGCGAGGCGTTCGGCTTGGTGATCGGACAGGCGGTCGTCAGCAGCGTCGCGGCGCCTTCCTTCGGGTAGACGAAGTCGACGGGGAAACCGGTATTGGCAAAGCTCTGCACGCGGCCCGTGCCCCACACCGCGATCACGGCCTGGCCGGACTGAAACAGCTCGGTCATCTTGCCCGGCGACGGCTCATAGGCCAGCACGTTCGGATTGATCTGCTCCTTGAAGATCTTGAAGCCGGAATCGACATTGGTCTCGCCGCCGCCGTTCATCTTCGACAGCATCACCAGCGCTTCGAGACCGTAGGTGTTGTTGAGCGGCGGGATCACGAGCTGCTTGGCGTATTTCGTATCCTTCAGATCGTTCCACGAGGTCGGCGGCGCCCAGCCCTTCTCCGCAAACACCTTGGTGTTGTACATCAACCCGGTGGCGACGATGCCGATCGCGACCGCGCGATCGTCCTTGAAGCGCGCGGTGTCGTAGAGATCGGCCGGCAAGCCCTCGAGCTTGCCGCAGAAGCCGAGCTGGATCGCCTGGTACATCGGGCCGTCGTCGACGATGGCGACGTCGATCTGCTGGTTGCCCTTCTGCGCCTGCAGCTTTGCCAGCGTGTCGGTGGAGTTGCCGGCGACGTACTCGACCTTGACGCCGTTCTCCTTCTCGAAGGCCGGGATCACCTCGTCACGAATGGTCTTCTCGAACGAGCCGCCATAGCCGGCTACGTAGAGCGTCTTTTGTTGGCCCGTGGCGACCGACGGGGCGGCGATGAGGGCCGCGATGCTGACCGCTGTCAGAAGGCGAAAAGTCTTCATGTGGTCCGATCTCCATACCGGGATGAGGTGACGCGTCGACGAGTCTCGCTGGCTGAACCTTCCGCATTTCCTTCCGCGCAGACCCTCCCCGACCAGGGCTCCGGTCCCTGCTCGGCGGGTTTTGGCGCGATCCGGAGGTCGAACCCCTCCAATCTGCCGAAAAAGCGGGCCGTCTCCAGCTCTGATGAAAAAGATCGCAAACTCCGGCTTCCATCGTCCAATGAATAATGGCAGCCTCTGCATGCCTAAATGTTATGAATGGAGTTCGGGATGGCGCGGATCAATTCGCGGCAGGTGGAGGCCTTCCGGGCGACGATGCTGACCGGCAGCGTGACTGAGGCGGCGGCGCTGATGAAAGTGACGCAGCCGGCGGTCAGCCGCTTGCTGCGCGACCTCCAGGCGCTGTTGAAGATGGAGCTGTTCGAGCGGCGCGGCACCGGCCTCGTGCCGACCGCTGCGGCCATGGCACTCTACACCGAAGTCGAGCGCTCCTTTGTCGGCCTCGAACGCATCACCGCGGCAGCGGAGGAAATCCGCGGCCGGCGCACGGGCTCACTGCGGATCGCGGCACTTCCAGCATTGTCGAATGGCTATTTGCCGCGGCTCACCGGGCACTTCCTGAAGGAGCGGCCGAACCTCAACCTCGCTTTCTTCGGCGTGATCTCGCCGATCGTGGTCGATTGGGTGCTGAACAACCAATGCGACGTCGGCTTTGCCGAGGTGCCGATCGCGCATTCGGGCTTGCCGAGCCAGAAGCTGCCGGCGCCCGCGCGTGTGGCTGTACTGCCCACCGGTCACCGCCTCGCGGAAAAGGAAGTGCTGGAGCCCCGCGATTTCGAGAGCGAGACTTTCATCTCGCTGTCGGCGGGCTCGTCGAGCCGCCACCTCGTCGACCAGGTCTTCCATCGCCACGATGTCCGCCGCGTGCTCAGGGTCGAGACCACGCTGTCGGAGATCATGTGCGGCATGGTGTCGTCGGGACTTGGCGTCGCCATCTGCGATCCCTTTACGGCTCAGGAATTTTCCACCCGCGGCGTCGTCGTGCGCCGCTTCCTGCCGCGGATCGATTTCGAATTCTCCGCGGTTTTTCCGGCGCAGCGCAGCCCCTCGCCGGTGGCGCTGGATCTGGTCGAGACCATGCGCAAGGCGCTCGCCGAATTCGACGAGCCAACCCTCAGCCGTTGAACGCCGCCTGCGCTTCCGGCAGGTCCCAGATCTTGCCGATCGCAGCGGTCCCCGCCGCCGTGATCGCCGCCTCGTCAGCGCCGAGATAATGCCCGGCATCGACCAGCATGCGGCCGTCGACCATGACCTGATCGATATTGGCGCGATTGGCGAGCGCGATCAGTGCGCGGCGCGGATCAAACAGCGGCTGAAGATGCGGATGGGTGAGATCGACGATCGTGAGGTCGGCGGTCGCGCCCGGCTCGATCCGGCCGAGATCGGGCCGCTTGATGACATCGGCGGCGATCGCCGTGTTCGCCTCGATCAACTCGGGCGCGTTCGCGACATCGGCGCGCGCCGAGGTGATCTTGGAGATCAGTGACGCCGCGTTGAGCTCGCCGAGCAGGTCCATATTGTAGCCGTCGGTACCGACCACGGTGCGCACGCCGTGCTCCGCGAACCGGCTAAACGCGGCGGTGACGCCGGCGCGCGCGAACACGCGCGGGCAGTTGAGAACCGTCATGCCGCGCGCGGCCATCAGCTTGAGATCGTCGTCGCTGCTGAACATGCAATGCGCCGCCATCAGATCGGGCGCAAGCAGGCCGAGCCAGTCCAGATATTGCGCCGGCGTGCGGCCACCATAGCGCTTGCCGATGGTCTCGACCTCGGCACGGCTCTGCGCCATGTGGGTCGTGATGGGGACGCCGAGCTCGCGCGCTCGCGTCGCGCAGGCCTTCAGCAGATCGGGACCGCAGGTGTCGGTCGCATGCGGGCTCATCGCGAGACTGATGCGGCCGTCGCCCCGGTTGTTCCAGCGCTGATAGAGCGCATCCCACGTCGCCATGTCGGCGGTGCCGTCATCGCCGGAATAGCGAACCACGCCGTCCGGACCCGCCTTGGCGTCGGACGTCGAGAACAGATAGGGCGCGCCGTGGAAGCGGATACCCATCTCTTCCGCCGCGTCGAACATCTCGGGGATCGAGTTGCGGAACGGCTCCATCACCGTGGTGGCGCCGCCCTTGAGGAGCTGGAGTATGCCGAGCCTCGCGACAGCCAGGCGCTCCTCCGTCGACAGTATTTCGGCGCCGCGCTTGGTCAGCGGCAGCAGCACCGTGTAGACGATGCTCTGGTTGTTGCGGCGGCCATTGCCGTCCTCGGTGTGACTGCGCGCCACCGCTTCCGAGAAGCAGTGATTGTGCAGGTTCAGCAGGCCCGGCAGCACGAATCGGCCGGGACGGTCATGCACCTCGTCCGCGCGCGGCTTATCGCGCGTAATCGCGGCGATCTTCTTGCCTTCGACCAGAACCCAATGGTCGCGCAACACATCCTGCGCGCCGTCCTTGCGAGACAGCACATAGCTGCCGAAAATTGCTGAGGTGCTCATGCGGGGCGTACGTTCCAGAAGACGGCGGTGCCGTCGAGAATGCCGGTGACGGCTTTGCGATAGGCGGTCGGCTGCTTGTACAGGCCGATCGGAATATAGGGGATTTCCTGGAAAGCCACCGCCTGGATCTCACGGCAGATGCGCTGCTGCTCCGCGAGCTCGGAGGCCGCCAGCCACTGGCTGCGCAGGCCGGCCATCTTCTCGCTCGCATACCAGCCGGCGACCTTGCCTTCGCCGCGGATGTTGGTGTTGCCGGCCGGATTGAGCCAGTCGATGCCCTGCCAGTTGCCGACCGCCGCGCTCCAGCCGCCCTGACCGATTGGATCTTTCTTGATCTGGCGCTGCAACACCACCGCGAAATCGAGCCCGGCATATTCGACGTTCATGCCGGCCTTGCGCAAGGAATCGACGGCGATCTCGCCAAGCGGCTTCTGCGCCAACGAGTTGGTGGGCACGAGCACCACGATCTTCTCGCCATTATAGCCGGCGGCCTTGAGATCGGCCTTCACCTTGGCGTAGTCACGCGGGCCGCGGAACACGTCGAGGCCGACATCGCTCGCCATCGGGGTATTCGGCGCGAAATAGCCGATGGGGGAGACCTGAAAGTTCGGATCGGTACCGGCCACCGCGGTCATGAAGGCGGATTGATCGATCGCGCCCAGGAGCGCGCGGCGAACGGCGGGATTGTCGAACGGCGGCTGGAGATGATTGAGACGCAGCATGCAGGCATAACCCCGGGGATCGAGGATGCGCGTCTCGATGTCGCCGGCCGCCTTGATGATCGGCAGCAGGTCGTGCGGCGTGGTCTCCTGCCAGTCCTGCTCGCCGGTCTGCAGCGCGGCGACGCCGGTGCCCGCATCGGGCGTGGTGGTCCAGATCACCCGATCGTAGTGCACGATCTTGGGACCCGCGGTCCAATCCGGCTTGCCGTCGCTACGCGGCTGATAGCGCTCGAATTTGGCATAGGCGTTGCGCGCACCCTGCACGCGCTCGTCGGCGAGATAACGGAACGGGCCGCTACCGATCACTTCGGTCAGCGGCTTGAATGGATCCTGGCTCGCCAGCCGCTCCGGCATCATGAAGCACGCGTTGATCGCGGCCTTGCCCAGCGCCTGCGGCAGCAGCGGGAACGGACGCTTGAGGCGGAAGCGGATGGTGCGGTCGTCAGTGGCCGACAGTTCGTCCGTCGCCTCCATCAGCTCACCGCCAAAGCCGTCGCGCGCGGCCCAGCGGCGGATGCTCGCGACGCAGTCCCGCGCAAGCACGCGCTCGCCGTCGTGCCAGAACAGGCCATCGCGCAAGCTGAGGTCCCATTGCAGCCCGTCGCCGGAGACGACATGGCCCGACAGCATCTGCGGCGAGACCTGCAGGGAGGAGCTCATGCCGTAGAGCGTGTCGTAGACCATGAAGCCGTGGTTTCGCGACACCTGTGCCGTGGAATAGATGGGGTCGACGAAAGCGAGGTCGATCACCGGAATGAAGCGCAGCGTCGTCTGGGATTCGGCGCGCAGGATGCCCGGAAATGACAGCGCCGGCACAGCGGCTGCGGCCTTGAGGAGCGAACGACGGGAGAGGGGCATTGCACGAGGCTCCTGAAGGATCTTACGCGTTCAACAACACCGCACCGATCGCAGCGGCCACCGCCTGCTGCGCCGGCTCGACCACGGGCACGCCGATCGCCTCCGCAATCGCCGCGCGATGCGAGGCCATCCCGGCGCAGCCCATCACCACGACATCGGCGCGGCATTGCGAGACCAGCGCGCGGCCTGCTTCGATCAACCGTCCCCGGATGTCCGCGCCTGCCGTCTCCGCGGCGCTCGCGCCGACCGACCAGCTTCCGGCAGAACGACTATCGACGCCCATCACCCGCGCCATCCGCTGTTGGCGGCGAATGCTCGACGGCGACAGCGCGATGATTCCAAAACGTTCGCCCAGCATCAGCGCGCGAAAGATGCCGCACTCGGCGATGCCCATCACCGGGCGCCCGCCGGCGGCCTCGCGCACCGCATGCAGGCCGGGATCACTGAAGCAGGCGAGCACGAAGGCATCCGCATCGTCGCGCGTGACGCGATTGACCAGCGGCATGACGACGCTGTCGGCGTCGCGCTGCGAGCTGATGCCCGGCGGCCCCTCGGCAAGGCCGACGACCTCGATTGCGGGTCCGCCGGCGATGCGCAACGGCGCGACGGCGTCATCGATCGCCGCGGTCACCGATGCGGAGGAGTTGGGGTTGATGACGAGGATGCGGGTCAAAGCGTGGCTCAACTTTTCCCGGCCTCGTGGCGCAGGAAGTTGGCCGCGATCTTCTCGCCGGTCGTGATCCAGACATCCGGGCACGACTTTGCGTAAGTCAGGAACTCACGCAGCAGGCGCAGCCGCATCGGTCGGCCGCTGCATTGCGGATGCAGCACGGTCGTCACCATCGCGCCCCAGTCTCTGGTTTCGTCGAGCTCGTCTTTCCAGATCGAAAGGACATGCTCCTTGGGGAAAATCGAGCGCGGACTGAAGCGGGCGGACAGGCCGTGCATCCAGTCGTCATAGCTTGCGGTCACCGGCAGCTCGATCGTGCCTGGCTTGCCGTCTGCGAGACGATGCCGATAGGGCCGAACGTCGTCGCGGAACGAGGACGTGTAGACGATGCCGTGACGCACCAGCGCCACCCGCAGCTCCTCGGTGAATTCGCCGTAGGGCGCGCGATAACCGGTCGGCCTGACGCCAAGCCGGCGCTTGAGCGCCTCAAACCCGCGCTCCAGTTCCTCCTCGATCCAGGGGTCGCCGGGATCGGGAAGGAGATGGTGATAGCCGTGGTGGCCGATCTCGTGACCGGCCTTGAGAATGGATTCCGCCATCGCCGGATGCGCGTCGACCGACCATCCCGTGACGAAGAAGGTTGCCTTGAGATCGAGCTGGTCGAGCAGCTCCAGCAGTTTCGGCGTGCCGACGCGCGCCTCATAGCCGCCATAGCTCATGGTGATGAGCCGCTGCGCGTGCAACGCGTCCTTGCTGGTCCAGGCGCTCTCCGCGTCCACGTCGAACGACAGGAACATCGCCGAGTTGTACGGCTTCGGCCAGGGGTATTCCGGCGCAGGATCCGCGGTGTTGGCTGGGGTGAGCGGGATGCTCTGGAGTGCCTTACTGTCCAGCATTGAGGGTCGCCTTTTCGAGTGCGTTGTCGGTCAGTTTCCACTTAGCGAGCAGCGTGCGATAGGTGCCGTCCGCGATCAGCGCATCGACCGCCTCCAGCATCGCTTGCTGCAGCGCCTTTTCCTTGACCGGCAGAGCGATGCCGGTGAATTGCTGCGCGATGGGCTCGCCCACGGTCGCATAGGTGCCGGGCTCGAGATCCATGATGTAGGGCAGCGTCTCGTTGCCCTGGGCGGCGGCATCGATGCGGCCCTGCCTGAGCTGGGTGCGGGCATCGGCCGAGCCGTCGGTGCCGACGAACTGGATCGGATTGGTGCCGCAATTCTTCTCGCTCCAGGCCGCGATCTGCGCCGGGAACATGGTGCGGCGGCTGGCGCCGACCTTCTTGCCACAGAGCGCGGCCGCGTCCTTGAACTCCGCCTTACGCGACTGCTGCACGAAGAACTGCGGACCGCTGCGCAGATAATCGACGAAGGACGCGATCTCGTGCCGGCTGGCATAGTCCGTGAAGCCGGACAGGATGGCGTCCACCCGCCCGGTCGAGATCGACGGCATGAACTCGGCAAAGCTGGTCTCCTGCCATTCGATCTTGACGCCGAGCTTGCGGCCGATGGCCTCGCCGAGATCGATGTCGAAGCCGGACAACGCGTTGGTGGCGGGATCGCGGAACTCCATCGGCGGATAGTTCGGCACCAGCGCGACCTTGATGCTGCCGCGCTTGGCGATCTCCGCCGGCAGCTCGACCGCCATGACCGGAGCGCTCATGGCGCCAACGAGTGCCGCCGTAACCAGAAGTCTCTTCATCGATACGCCCCCATTCAGATCACTGCCGAAAGAAATGCCTTGGTGCGCTCCTCGCGCGGCGTGCCTAAGACGTCCGAGGCGCTGCCCTGCTCGATGATCGCGCCCTGGTCCATGTAGACGACGCGGTCGGCGACCTCGCGCGCGAAGCCGAGTTCGTGTGTCACGACCATCATGGTCATGCCGCTCCGCGCCAGCTCCTTCATGACTGCCAAGACCTCGCCGACGAGCTCGGGATCGAGCGCGCTGGTCGGCTCATCGAACAGCATCAGCATCGGCTTCATGGCAAGCGCGCGGGCAATCGCGACGCGCTGCTGCTGGCCGCCGGAGAGTTGGGCGGGATACCAGTCCGCTTTGGCCGACAATCCGACGCGCCGCAGCAGTTCGATCGCCTCCGCACGCACCTCGTCGGATTTTCGGCCCTGAACCTGGAGCGGACCTTCGGTGATGTTTTCGAGCGCGGTCTTGTGCGGAAACAAATTGAAGCGCTGGAACACCATGCCGGTCTTCAACCGCTGCCGCCCGATTTCGCGCTCGCTGAGCCGATGCAGCCGGCCGCCCTGCTCGCGCACGCCCAAGAGCTCGCCGTCGAGCCAGATGCCGCCGCTGTCGATCGCGGCGAGCTGGTTGATGCAGCGGAGCAGCGTGGTCTTGCCGGAGCCGGAGGCGCCGATCAGGCACATCACCTCGCCGGGCCGGATGTCGAGCGAGACATTTTTGAGAGCCTGAAACTCGCCAAAACTCTTGCTGACGGAGCGGATCGCGACGAGGGGTTTTGTCATCGCGCGAGCCGCAATGTGCCGCGCGCAAAACGGCGTTCGAGCAGCATCTGGAGCGGCGTCAGCACCGAGACGACGAGCAGGTACCAGAGCCCGGCGACGATCAGGAGCTCGATCACGCGCGAATTGGCGTAGTAGATGTTTTCGGCGTTGTGCAGCAGCTCCGGATACTGGATGACGCTGGCGAGCGAGGTCGCCTTCACCATGCCGATGAACTCGTTGCCGAGCGGCGGGATCACCACCCGCATCGCCTGCGGTAGAACGATCCGGCGCAGCGCACGCAAGCGTCCCATGCCGATCGCCTGCGCCGCCTCATATTGCCCGATATCGACCGACAGCATGCCGGCGCGCATCACTTCCGACGTATAGGCGCCCTGGTTGATGCCGAGCCCGAGCAGCGCGGCAAGGAAGGGCGTCATGACGTCGACGGCGCGCGCGCTCCACAGGCCGGGAATACCGATAGTCGGAAACACCAGCGCGAGATTGAACCACAGCAGCAGTTGCAGGATCAACGGCGTGCCGCGGAACAACCAGGTGTAGCCGGCGGCAACGGTCTTCAGCACCGGGTTGGGCGACAGCCGCATGATCGCGACGACCACGCCGAGGAAGATGCCAAGCGCCATCGCCAGCACCGCCATCACCATGGTGTTGACGATGCCCTCGAGAATGACCTTTGCGGTCAGGAAGCGGCTGACATAGGACCATTCGATCTGGCCGGCCGCAAACGCACGCACGATCAGTGCGAGCACAGCAACGATCAGCGCGGCGCTGAGCCAGCGAAACCAGTGCGGCTCGCGCGCGATCCGCATCCCCGACAGATCGGGAAAACCCTCCGCGAGTGCCGGTACCGGCTTCATTGCGGCGCCGCGTTCAGCATGGGCTTCTCGACTGCGTTGGCGCCGAGACCCCATTTGTCGAGGACAGCCTTGTAGGAACCGTCGGCGATCATCGCGGTGAGCTTCTCGGTCACCACTTCACGAAGCGCCGCATCGTCCTTGCGGAACATGATGCCCTGATAGCCTTTGGCGAAGGGTTCGCCGATCACGCGGTATTTTCCGGCTTCCTGCGTCTGCGCATAAGGCAGCGTCTCGCTGCCCTGTACGGCGGCATCGATGCGGCCCTGCTTGAGCTGGTTGCGAACGTCGATCGAGTTCTCGCCCGGCACGTACTGGATCGCCGGCTTGCCGGCCAGCTCGCAATTCTGCTTGCTCCACTTCTCGATTTCGACCGGGAAGCTGGTGCTGCGGGTAGTCCCGACCTTCTTGCCGCAGAGATCGGTCGCAGCCTTGGCTTCGTTCTCCGCCATCACGAAGAACTGCGGGCCGGTCCCGAGATAATCGACGAAATCGGCGGTCTCGCGCCGCGAGGCGCGATCGGAGATGCCGGAGATGATGAAATCGGCGCGCTTGGTCTGGAGCGACGGGATCAATTCGGCGAACGGCGTCTCGCTCCAGACGATCTTCACGCCGAGACGCTTCGCGAGCTCGTTCGCCAGATCGACGTCGAGCCCGACGAGCTCATTGGTCGCGGGATCGCGGTATTCCATCGGCGCGTAAGTGGAATTCACCGTGAGCTTCAACGCGCCCGCTTGCTTGATCTCCGCCGGAAGCTCCGCCGCTTGCGCGGACGTCACGGCCGCCAGCGCTGCGATGCCGAGGAAATACGAGAGGCGTGTCATGTCAGCTCCTTTGCCAACGTTGTTGGAACGTCCTGTCAGTCCGCGTCGAGAACCGCGGGCTCGATGACGCCAGCGCGTTCCGTGATCACCCTGTATTGCTCCGGCCGCCGGTGCGCGGCGAAGTTAAACATCTTGTCCTTGCCCTGGCGGCAGAGGTCGAGATCGATGTCGGCGACGATCACCTCGTCAGTCAACGTTGCGGCCTGCGCGACGATGCGGCCATTGGGATCGACGATGCAGGAGCCGCCGATCAGCCCGGAGCCGTCCTCCTCGCCGGCCTTCGCCACCGAGATCGCCCAGGTCGCGTTCATGTAGGCGTTGGCCTGCGTGACCAGCGTAGAGTGGAAGGTGCGCAAGGAGGCGTCTTCCGTGCTGCCGCCATTGGGATCATAAGCCGCCGAATTGTAGCCGATGCAGACGAGCTCGACGCCCTGCAGGCCAAGCACGCGCCAGGATTCCGGCCAGCGGCGATCGTTGCAGATCATCATGCCCATGATGGCGTGGGCCCAGGCCGATCCGGAGCGAAAGGCCGGAAAGCCGAGATCGCCGTATTCGAAATAGCGCTTCTCGAGCTGCTGGTAGCGCGCACCTTGTCGCGGCTCGACCGAGCCCGGCAGGTGCACCTTGCGATAGCGGCCAAGCAGCTCGCCGTCGCGATCGACCAGGATGGCGCAATTGTAGCGGCGTCCATCCGGCGTCAGCTCGGCATAGCCGACATAGAAGCCGACGCGCAGCGCACGCGCGCGGTCGAACAAGGCGGCGACGTTAGGGTTCGGCATGCCGCGCTCGAAATAATGGTCGAGCGCCTCGCCTTCGAGCAGCCAGCGCGGAAAGAATGTCGTGAAGGCAAGCTCGGGAAACACCACGAGGCTGGCGCCGCGGCCGGCCGCCTCCTCCAGCAGCGCAAGCATCCGCGACAGCGTATGCTCGCGCGTATCGGCTTTTTGCGTCGGCCCCATCTGTGCGGCGGCGGCGCGAAGGACACGAACCAAGATTGCCTCCAATCTGTGCGCAGTGCTGCCTCAATGGGCGAATGAACCCTTTGATGCGACGTGCAAATCCGCTGCCATTACGCGGAAGCGGGGCTGCAAAATCAATTCGTTCTGCTATGATGTTTTGACCCAGAGTATAATCGGCAGTGATATGAACCTGCGCCAGCTCGAGATTCTCCGCGCCGTCATCCGCCACCGCACCACGGTTGCGGCTGCCGACGAACTGGCGTTGTCGCAGCCTGCCGTCAGCAATGCGCTGAAGACGATGGAGGCGCAGGCGGGTTTTGCGCTGTTCGAACGCGTCAACAACCGACTGTTTCCGACCACGGAAGCGATGGCGCTCTACAAGGAGAGCGAGGCGATCTTCGCGCTGCACGCCAAGCTCGAGAACCGCGTGCGCGATCTGCGCGAGAACCGCTCCGGGCATCTCGCGCTGGTCGCGACGCCGCCGCTCGCTTACAGCATCATCCCCTCGGCGCTGTCAGGCTTCCTGCGCCGCCGTCCGGAAACGCGGGTGTTCTTCGACGTGCGGCGCTATGAGGGCATCATCGAAGGCGTGCTCAACCGCGTCGCCGAGCTCGGCTTTGCGCTCGGGCTGACACATCATCCAGGCATCGCCCATGAGGTGGTGCACACCGGCGAGATGGTGTGCGTGCTGCCGCCGCAGCACCCGCTCGCCGACCGGCCGGTGATCTCGGCCGCGGACCTATCCGGTCTGCCCTTCATCGGGCTCGAGCGTGGGACGCGACTGGGCGAGGCCGTGCGTGACAGTTTTGTCCGGGCCGGCGCACCGTTCCAGCCGACCGTCGAGGTGCGCTACTGCAACACGGCCTGCGTGCTCGCCGCCGCCGGCGTCGGCGCCGCAGTGGTCGATCCCTTCTCGCCGCGGCAAAACGGCGGGACCGGCCTCGTCGTGCGGCCGTTCGCACCGACGACGCACGCGGTGGCCTATATGTTATGGTCGGAAGCCGAGCCGCTGTCGCGCCTGGCCAAGGCGTTTCTCAATGAGGTCCGGAAAGAGAGTGCGTTGCTGGAGCGCACAGCGCTACACAAGCAACATGGGGCAGGAAGCGACCAGGCTTGACCTTTACCAGAGGGCATATGGCACGCATCACCATCATCGAGACCGGGCAGGTCCCACAAAAATATCGCGAGCGCTACGGTTCGTTCCCCGACATGTTCGAGCGCATGGTCCGCGCCGGCGATCCGACAGCCACGGTTGACATCGTCAGCATCCCGAACGGCGATGCGCTTCCCGACCCGCGCAATTTGGAGGCGGTGCTGATCACCGGCGCGGCCGCCGGCGTCTATGACGGGCTCGAGTGGATCGCGCCGCTGGAAGATTTCGTGCGCACGGCCTACGCCAACAGGACACCGATGGTCGGCGTCTGCTTCGGCCATCAGCTGATCGCGCAGGCGCTCGGCGGCACCGTGCGCAAGTCGGAGAAGGGCTGGGGCATCGGCCGGCACGTCTATCAGGTGCTGCCGGACAACGGTGTCGTCGACGGCGAAGCGGTCGCCATCGCCTGCTCGCATCAGGACCAGGTCATCGAGCCGCCAAACGATGCGCTGACGATCCTCTCCTCCGATTTCACCCCGCATGCCGGCCTGCTCTACGCCAACGGCGCGACGCTGACTGTGCAGCCGCATCCGGAGTTCGACGTGGAGTTTGCGCAGGTGTGCTGCGAACTGCGCGACGGCAAGGCGCCGGACGCTGTCGTTGCCACGGCGAGGGAATCATTGGCGGAGCCGATGGATCACGCCAAGCTCGGTAGCGCGATTACGCGATTTCTGGCGCGCAGGTCCATCTCCTCGTCCTGAGGAGCGTGCCAATTGCGCGCGCCTCGAAGGATCGAGGCACCGCTACAGCAATGGGGGCCTGCATGGTTCGGACGCCGCTTCGCGGCTCCTCACCATGAGGGTTGAAATCTCAGAACGGGCTCTCTCCTAACCCCGCCACATCCGCGGGCCTCGGCCCCGGTGCCGGCCAGTGAAACCGCCGGTCCTTCTCCGCAATCGCGATGTCGTTGATCGACGCTTCGCGCCGCCGCATCAGGCCGTGCTCGTCGAACTCCCACTGCTCGTTGCCGTAGGAGCGATACCACTGGCCGCTAGCGTCGTGCCATTCGTACTGGAAGCGCACGGCGATACGGTTTTCGTCGAACGCCCAGAGGTCCTTGATCAGGCGGTAGTCGTGCTCCTTCTCCCATTTGCGGGTGAGGAACGCGACGATGGCTTCGCGCCCCTGAAAAACCTCGGAGCGATTGCGCCAGCGGCTGTCCTCGGTATAGGCGAGCGAGACGCGCACCGGGTCGCGCGAATTCCAGGCATCCTCGGCCATGCGGGCCTTTTGCGCTGCGGTCTCACGGGTAAAGGGCGGAAGCGGCGGGCGCGACATGATGGCCTCATCGGTTGGCGGGAGTGCAATCTATCGCCGCGCGCGGGGGAGTCGAGAGGCCGTCCGCTATCGCCCGATCACGAAATCAAATCAGCCTTCATCAAGGCGCGGATCGACTTCGGGATCGGCTGGGCGCGGCCGCCGCTGATGAAGGCGACGCGCACCTCGGCTTTCACCAGCACGTTTTCCCCGCGCCGCACCTCCTGCGCCAGCACGATGGACGCACCCTTCACGGCGACCGGCCAGGTCACGACATCGAGCACGTCATCCATCCGGGCAGGCTTGAGGAAATCGAGATGCATCGAACGCACCACGAAGGCAAAGCCTGCGTCTTCCGCCTCGGCCTGCTCGAACAATGCCTGCTGCTCGGCGCCCATCAGCCGCAAATGATTGGTCCGCCCGCGCTCCATGAAGCGCAAATAGTTGGCGTGATAGACGATGCCCGAAAACTCTGGTTTGACGATATCGCAACAGAATGCCAAGTTCTTGATTTCGTTGGGGCGCTGGAGGGCGATAGCGTGAACAAGCGCAGATTTTTCTACGTCCCTTTCATGGCGAGCCGCAGCGCCTTCGGGATCAGCTTCAGTGTTCACCTAGCTCGCCTCGAGAGAAATGTCAGCCCGGCCGCGAGCATAGCGGCCCGAAGGGGCATGCGGGACGAGTGCAGCGACAACACCGGTGTTTGAGCGGTACGCGGGAACGGGGCCGTGATAACGCTCGCCACAGGCGAGCCCGTTTTCCGAGTGCCCCCGGCGAGGAGCACTTTATGGCTTGCGCGAGGCATCGTGATCCGAAGGGCCGAGACAGCATGGCTCGGCAAGCTGGCTCATAGAGCCCCGTCCGCGGAGCGGACGCGCCCACAACCTAATTAGACCCGTACTTGTGCCATGGGCGAAACCGCGGCACTTATGAGCCTGATTTCGGGAGATCCTATCGCGGACCTCACACCACTGACCCACATTAAGAACGTGTGCGGTTATTTGCGTGAGAGTTTCCGGGTTCGTTGCTCCGTCGGCGCCGCCCCTGACCGAAAGCCCAACCGATCGCTCCTGCTTTGACGGTTTCGTTCGCGGAGCCGGAGCAGGACTGGCGTGTATCGTACTCCGTCAACCCAGCTCCATGGCCTGGCCGGAATAGTCGACGAACAGCTTCTCGCCGGCGACATGGACCTGGGGACAGGATGGGCTTGAGGGGGCCGGCCCATTGCTTGTAGCGTTCGCATAGCTGAAGCAGTCGGAGTTAGGCAAAAGACCAAGGTAGCTGGGTTGCAGACTGTCAGCGGTGCGCGCCTCCTGGTTCCCCCCGATCGCAATCGCTGAAATAGCGATCACGATCGGCTGGAAACGGTGATCACGATGCTCTGGAATGGGCGATCACGATGGCTTGGACTCCGTGATCACGAACGGCTGGAACACGCACTTACCGGGCGCCCCGTCGACCTACCACGCTACTACGTCGCGACGTGGAGCGATGCCGTCAAGCTGTCGGGTGCGCAAGAGGCAGGACACCGCGCTGATCTACGCTCGCAAGCGAAGGGGCATGTCAAGGAGTTGGAGATATGTGCAACGCCGCAACCTGACGCGGCGTTTGATTCACGCATTTCTTCCAGCGCCAATGTTGCGATGCAGTTACAGCAATTTGCGTGCACGTTGTTAAGACGCAGCCGGCTCGGGGGCACTCAAGACATGGGAATAGAAATGAAGAACTTGTTGCTTATGACAGTCAGTACGGTGGCGCTTGCTGCGGTGGCCCCCGCATTCAGTGCTGATCTGCCTGCGCAACCCATCAGGCCTCTCTACACCACCGCTCCAGGACCTGTCGCGGCTGCAATCTACGATTGGAGTGCTTACTATTTCGGCGTGAACGGTGGTCTGAGCTCAGGCGAGAGTTGTTGGGAGTACCTTGGCAGCACGCCCGAGGGCTGTCATCATCCGACAGGCGGTAGCGTGGGCCTCCAGATCGGCTATCGATGGCAGATGGGCCAGATCGTGCTGGGTGTTGAGGGCCAGGGCAACTGGGCTGATTTGACCGGGTCCAATCAAAGCATCGCGTTTTCCGATACTACCAACCAGACTAAGATTGACGCGTTCGGTCTCATGACGGGGCAGATTGGTTATGCCTTTGGGAATAACGTACTTTACGGCAAAGGCGGCGCCGCAGTCACGAGCAACATCCATCAGATCAGCTCGACCGTGGCAGGAGCCGCTAGGAAAAGTGACGTTCTTTGGGGCGGTGTGTTGGGGGTCGGATTCGAGCACGGCATCGCACCGAACTGGACGGTGGGCTTCGAGTACGACCACCTGTTCTTCCAGCCCCGCACGGTGAAATTCAGCGGGAACATTGGTGGGGCCGATCGCATCCGCGAGGATCTCGACCTTATCACGGTACGGGTCAACTATAAGTTTGGCGGTCCGATTCTCCTGAAATATTGATCCGTAGTTCTGTCGATGGCCCCGGCCTAGCCGGGGCCATTTGAAGGGAAGCATGGCCCGCTCAGAGCCCGGCCATTCAGGCAATTCCGACGTGAGATTCAAGCGCCGCCTGCGCGATCCCGGCCCCTTTCGCTGGCCTGCGACCCCTCCTTCTCCGGACGGCAAGCTCAGCACTTCGCGGGGAACCGCCGGCTCCGCGCTGAGCACACTCGACACCGAAAGTCAGCCGTAATCGTGGAGAGGGGTAGTCGCAAGGGCGACGAGCTCGGAACCTGCGTCGATGCCGCGGGAATGATACTGCTTGGCTTGCGGCTGCCGCCTTGCCAGGGTAAGCGGCGCATCGCCGTCGCAATCGAGGCAGACGAGATCGTCGAACACAGCTGCCTCCGCTGAGGCGGCCACGGCAAGAGTCCGCCTGCAAGCGTTGAGGACATAATAGATCGACTCATCCGCGTCTTCGCGAACCCGGACGATAGGCAGCTCGGCTTTCCAACATCTCACCGGCCCGTCCGATCTTTCGGATCACTCGGCCTCGCCCGCTTCGGCTACTAGCGGCAACCGAGCAGGCGAGCAGCCTGCCCTCCGACATCGCCGATATCGCGCGCCAAGCGCCGATGCGGACAGAGGAGAAATCCATCTGTGCCGCGGGCGGGGCGCAATGACGTCAGTGAAAGCCGCGGACACGGGCGACCTCATGATGAAGCAAGGCGGCATCCACAGCAGGACTGACCCGAGTTTCTCCGGCCAGGACGCCATAACCCTCGCGCTCAGATGGCATCGCTGCCGGGCGCAAGCTCCATGGCCGGGCAGACCTCTAATCTCGCGTCGCCTTGCAACCCGCCGAAACCCGGGCGGTCAGCCACGCCAGAGCGCGGGGAATAGGTTTGGAGTTCATTCTCGGTCCTTCACACCTCGAAGGGGTTCTGCAGTTCGCACCCGTAGCAACCACAACAGGATTCCTGCAGACTCCGTAGCGCGAGACGCGTCAAGACAGTTGGATCCAAGTGACCTTTTGCGGCCAGAGCTAATACCTTTTCGGCGAGGCACGCCTTCAACGAAGACGTCCGGTTTGCTTCGGGCACCATCCCGATCGCATCGTCCAGAACACCTCGCAACAAAGCGCATAGTTTGGTTTTCGGTGTCATGGCGCTAATCCAAAAACAACGGAGATCTGGCCGACCTCGGCTCCGGCCCGCCTGGCCGGTGGCCCCGGAAAGCCGTGCGGAATAAACCTTCTTCGCTCCAGGGAGCGGGAGGAATAAGGGAGACACGGCCGAGCCTTAGTACAAGAGCTAGGTTTCGGTAATGTGACAGTTCGTGCTCCGCTCATTCTGGATGCATGACGGCTTAAGAAAGCATCCTGCGGATAGGTCCTTTGGTTTTCAAGTCGACGCTTGCTGACGCTATCAACAAAAGTTCGTAAAGCATTTGGTGAGGATCGCCGAGCCGTGAATTGGGCAGCCTTAGTGGATTGCTTGTTCCGATCGCGCCAATTCCGGCTTAGGAGCTCGTCGCGCCTTTTGAGCCGGATGTGCGGCGCGGTTGCTATAGTCGGCGAGCCACGCTTGTGAATCCACGCTGCTCAATCTGGCGGTCATGTTCACGGCCAGAGCTCCGGCTCGGCGGAAACGGATTGGTCCGCAGGCTCAGAGTTGTCAAATCCCGGTTCTGGTAGTTGAAACACGACGCAACATCATCTTGAACTCTTCTGGCACGGTTCACAGTTGAGCTTACGGTGATAAGAATTTCTCTTCGAGATAATTTCGGCGTGCTCCGGCCAGCCCAGCTTGTCGCCGTCCAGGATCGCTGGTTCGAGTGGCTCGATATTCGCACCGAAACTTTCGCCCAGCTGCGCGATCCAGTGACGCTAGAACGTGCTTGGGTGCCACTGGGCTCGATTACCGTTCCGCCAGAACCAGAATGGACACCAACACATCCGGCGGTCACCAGGGCTCGCCGCCCCACATAATGCCTACCCCCCTGTTTAGCACCGTATTCCATGGAGCGGATCAAGTTTGAAGCATCCCGCATGGTCGTTCTGGCTAGTCAGTCACTGTCCGGTGCCATGTGTGACACAATTATGATTGCTCGCGGGACAACACCGTTGAGGCGTGTCTGACTCACACTGTCGAACTTACGACACGGTGGTACTTATTTGTAGAACTAGGCGGTGTGGACTCTGAGAACCCATTTCCAGGAGAAAATCAGATTCATGGCTGTTTTCTCGGAGCAAGTCTTCGGTGTCATGAACCCGCTGGGTCGACCGGAGGTCGAACGCGACGCGGCTGCTTTGTAGCTTACCCGCGGCGGCTGTAATGGCCCCTACAGCCATCCGCCGCCCCTTTGCCTCAGTCCGCGCGCTGCAACAGCGCGCTAGCCGTCATCCACAACAACACGTCACGGGGGTTCCGATATGCAGCTGCTAAGTTCCTCCACGCCGAGCGCCATTCTCTCGAGTGCCCCTTCTCACAACTTAAGCAATTCAGCAGCGTTGCGACCGATTGACGCGGAACGGAAGGTCAGGTGTCCGTCAACACCCTACAGCTATAGGAATCATGTGGCTTGCTTCCTTATCTCGATCGACGGCAGTAGCCCACCGTGGATCTTTGCCTCAAAGCTCCGCAGGCGCTGATAAATCGAGATCAGTTCGACGATCGTGCTCCAGGAGTTGACGAGATACTGAAACGAGGTTCGCACTTGCTTGAACGCGTTGAGGATCTGGTTCATCGCGCCGAGGGTGATCCTGCCCGCGATGATTGTGGGCGCAAGCAGCAGATAAGGAAAGATGAC
>NZ_JBVVPC010000021.1:0-125020 GCF_055807355.1 Bradyrhizobium sp. Ken01 | reverse complement strand
GCGTCATAAGCCGTAAAACCATTCGCGCAGGGAAGGCCGGTTGCCGGCGTCACCTGTCGTCCACCCCGTGCGCGTCTTGCTCGCACACGGGACTACGGGTGCCAGCCGGCGCCCGGCCTTCCCTGCGCCCTTTCCTTCGAGAGGGTGCGAAGACAAGAGCAAAGCTCGGGCAAAATGAGCCGCGAGAATGCGAAAGTGTGCCTGCAAGCCGGGAACGGGAATTGGGTGATCGCGACGGGACGATAGAGCTACGCGCTCTCCGTCTCCCGGTGCACGTCGTGCACCACGAGGCCCATGCCTTCGTCGGGCATCTTGATCCAGTCGCGGCGCTTGAGGGTGCGCTTGGTGTCTTCGTAGCCGGAGGTCCAGTGCTCGCGCATCGAGGTGCCCGAGAATTCGTGGTCCTTGGCGTCGCCCTCGTAGGCCTTCTGCTGGTAGATCAGATGCAGGATCGCGATCTCCGGCATGTGGCGCAGGCTTGACTTGAGTTTGCGCTCCTCCTCGGAGAGCTGCTCGTCGGGCAGCTTGGCCAAGGCCTTGTAGAGCAGGACCTTGAGGTTGTGGGTTCGGCGGTAGACGTCGGTGTTGTGGCGGGTGCGCGAGGAATACATGATGTCCTTGTGGCGGGCCATCACGTCCTGGATCGAGCGCGGCAGCACGCCGCGTGCGCTGAACAGGTCGACCTGGAACACCAGCGAATTGAGCGCGTCTTCCTGGTCGAGCAGGTGCTGAAGCGGCGTGTTGGAGACGATGCCGCCGTCCCAGAAATGATCGGTGCCGATCCGTACCATCGGCAGTGCCGGGGGCAGGGCGCCGGAAGCCATGATGTGCTCCGGCTCGATCTCGTCATGGGAATTGTCGAAATAGATGAAATTGCCGGAGAGCACGTTGACGGCGCCGACCGCGAAGCGAACCTTCTTCTCGTTGATGAGGTCGAAGTCGACGAGCTCGAGCAGGCTCTCCTTCAGCGGCATCGTGTCGTAATAGCTGGTGGCGGTCCGGGCGCCGACCGGGCTCAGCCAGGGATTGACCTGATGCGGGCTGAAGAAGCCCGGTTGGCCCATCGCCGACGTCATCCACGCGCTGGTGAGATTGCGCCACTGGCGGAAGATGTCTCCGTCAGGCGTGTAGTGCCAGATCTTGCGGTTGGTGATGCGCTCCCAGAAGATGCGCAGCGCCTCGAGCCGCTTCTCCGGCTTGTTGCCTGCGATGATGGCGGAGTTGATCGCGCCGATCGAGACGCCACAGACCCAGTCGGGCTCGATGCCGGCCTCGTGCAGCGCCTGGTAGACGCCGGCCTGGTAGGCGCCGAGCGCGCCGCCACCTTGCAACACCAGCGCAACGCGGTCGCAGCGCTCGGGCCGCCAGCCTCGCGAGGGAGGCTGATGGGTCTGATGAGCCGGTTGCGACGTTCGGGCGTCCATGGTGTGCCTCCTGGCAAGCATGGAGATCATGCTTCAATGACAGAGGCCAAACGATTGCGTCGGGCGGTGACGGCGTGATGACATTCTGGCGCCGATGCATCGCTTGCATGCACCATGAGCGCCCTAAGAATGGCTGCGGTCGTGCGGATGACGGAAATCCTTCACATCGCAGTCAATGACGGCGGCTAGCAATCTGCATCGCCGCCTGACGCTGCCGGGCGGGCATCACATGAGCACCACGAGAGGAGACCGGCGATGCGCAGGGAAGATTTACTGAGGCTTCCATCCATGCCGGCGGCTGGGCCGAGCTATCCGGCGGGGCCCTATCGCTTCGTCAACCGCGAATTCCTCGTCATCACCTACGAGACCGATCCGGAGCTGATCCGCGCCGGCCTGCCTGAGCCGCTGGAGCCGATCGACCAGCCGATCGTGCATTACGAATGGATCAGGATGCCGGACTCGTCCGGCTTCGGCAGCTACACCGAATCCGGCCTCGTCATCCCCGCGCGCCTGCACGGCGAGGAGGTCAATTTCGTTTCGCAGATGTATCTGGACGACGATCCGCCGATCGCAGCCGGCCGCGAGATATGGGGCTTTCCCAAGAAATACGCCCATCCCAAACTCGAGATCGTCAAGGACACGCTGACGGGCACGCTGGAATATGCCGGCCAGCTCGTCGCCATGGGCACGATGGGCTACAAGCACGAGAGCATGGCCGGCAACGGAGACCTGACCCGGGCGACGCTGTCGAAGACGCAGGTCAATCTGAAGATGATCCCCGGCGTCGACGGCCGCCTCGAGATCTGCCAGCTCGTCGCGATCAACCTCATCGACATCGTGCCGAAAGGCTCCTGGATGGGGCCCGGCCGGCTGCATCTGGTGCCGCATGTCAATGCCCCCGTAGCCGATTTCCCGGTCCGCCGCTGCCTCGGCGCGCATCATTACATCGCCGACCTGACGCTGCCGTTCGGCCGCGTCGTGCACGACTACATCAGGGAAGCCGAGTTGGCCACCACCGGGCTGGCCGCGGAGTAGGGCGTCATCATCAAACTGTAACAATGCCGTAATTGAGTACCCGCGAGGGTCCGGAAGATGCCGTCAGCCATCTTGCGGAGCGGGGCGTTCGTTGACGGTTGGGGTTGGTCATGGCTGAGCCGGCTAAGCTTGTCAGCGCGATATCGGATTCCGTGCCTTGCATTCCCGGCCTGGTATGGGCATTCCGCCTCCACGGCGACGGCGGCGCCGAGGCGCTGCCGATCGACCAGCCGATCGAGTTCAGTCACGACGGCCGGCTCTGGCTGCATTTCAACCTCACGGACACGCGCGCGCGGCCGTGGATCGCCGCGTCACAGCTGCCGCCGCTCGCGCGCGAGCTCTTGCTGTCCAGCGACACCTTCCAGCAGCTTCACGTCATCGACCACTGCGTCTACGGCGTATTCTCCGACCTCGTGCGCGAGATCGACAGCGCGACGGAGGAGACCGCGTTCCTGCGCTTCGCCATGACCGAGCGGCTCCTGATCAGCGGCCGCCATCAGGCGCTGTGCTCGGCGGATGCGACACGCCGGGTGCTCGAAGGCGGCTACCGCGTCGACAACGTCGCCCATCTCCTTGAAAAGATCGTCGACGAGGTCGCCGACACGCTTGATAGGATGGCGGCCGACAAGCTCGGCCAGGAGATCGACGACATCGAGGAGCGGATTTTGGCCGACGACGCCAAGCCGGAGATGCGCCGCAATCTTGGCCGGCTGCGCCGGACCTGCGTCAGGCTGCATCGCCAGCTCACCGGCCTGCGTACGCTGTTCCATCGCCTCGACCAGAAGAACACCGACCACCTGTCGCCGGACCTGCGAATCCAGGCCGGCAAGCTGGCGCAGCGGCTGGACGGCCTCGACCACGATATCGTCGAGCTGCGCGAACGCAGCCGCCTGCTCGAGGAGGAGCTGCGTTTCAAGAACGAGGAGGAAAGCAACAACCACCTCCACACGCTCTCGATCGTAACCTCGCTGCTGCTGCCGCCGACGCTGATCACCGGTATCTTCGGCATGAACACCAAGGGCCTGCCGCTGACCGATGTCGAGAGCGGATTTTTCTGGGCGGCGCTCCTGATGGCCTCGTCGGTCGGTGCGGCCTATCTCTTCATGCGGCGTACCGGTATTTTCAAATAGCGTACGCCTATCAGCCGTGATCGCGAGTGCACATCAATTTTCGCTGCGAAATGCGGCCGCGATTGTGCTGGCCTCGACAGTGGCGAGCACCGGCGCGCTCGCCGGCGCCAAGGACGAGAGCGCGGCGGAGTGGCTGGCTCCAAGATGGTTCAACGCGTGGCATGACGGCCTCGCCAACAAGGGCCTGAATTTCGGCGCCACCTACATCGGCGACAATATCGGCAATGTGTCGGGCGGTGTTAAGCGCGGCGCCATCCATTTCGGCCGGCTCGATCTGTCGGTCGATGCCGATCTCGACAAGCTGGTCGGCTGGACCGGTGGCCGTTTCTACGCCAATGCCTTCGTGATCTACGGGCGGGGCCTGAGCCGCAACTACGTCATGAATCTCGCCACCATCAGTGAGATCGAGGCGCTGCCGGACCAGCGGCTCTACAATGCCTATTTCGAGCAGAGCTTCTTCAACGACCGCTTGAACATCAGGGCCGGCCAGCAGGCCGCCGATGTCGAGTTCTTCGACAGCCAGACCGACGACCTCTTCATCAACGGCACGTTCGGCTGGCCGGCGATCAAGGCGTCGAACCTTCCGGCCGGCGGCCCGGCTCCGCCAATCGCGGTGCCTGGCATTCGCATCAAGGCCGCGCTGACGGACCAGATCACGGCATTCGGTGCTGTCTTCAACGGCGATCCGTCAGGACCTGGCGATGCAGATCCGCAGCTTCGCGACCATCATGGTCTCGCCTTTCGCGTCAACGACCCGCCGTGGGTGATCGGGCAGGTTCGCTTCAACTACGACATCGATATCGGCGGCCGTCCGCTCGCCGGCAATATCACGCCGGGTGCCTGGAAGCATTATGGCTCGTTCGACAGCCAGCGCTTCGCCGCGGATGGGCGGTCGATCGCCGATCGCGACGGCAGCGGCATTCCGGCAAAGCTTCGCGGCAACTACGGAGTCTTTGCCGTCATCGAGCAGGTGCTCTATCGCCCGCCTGAGGTCAAGGACAACAGCACGTCGGCCTCGATCCCGGGCGTCACCGCGTTCGGCCGCATCGCCTACAGCCCACCGGACCGCAACCTGATCGATCTCTATCTCGACGGCGGCATCGGCTTTGTCGGCTTCGTCCCGGGCCGTTCGCTCGACCGCTTTGGCGTGGCCGCGGCCTACATGCGCATCTCGAACACTGCGCGCAACCTCGATCTCGACACGCAATCCTTCACGGGCGTCCAAAGTCCCGTGCGCAGCAACGAGACGCTGATCGAGATGATCTACGAGGCGCACATCAAGCCGGGCTGGCTGATCGCGCCGTACTTCCAGTACGTGTTCCGCCCCTCGGGCGGCGTCCAGAATCCGGACGACCAGAGCGGTGTTGCGCGGATCGGTGACGCCGCGGTCTTCGGCGTCACCACCACGATCAGGTACTAAGCCATCGCGGCTTGCGGCTTTGGCTTCGGTTGTCGCGACAGTGTCAGCACGATCAGCGAGGCGAACACGCAGAGCGCGCCGGCGATGAAGAAGGCGGGCAGGTAGCTCTGATAGACCGTCCGCGAGAAACCGGCGCCGAAGGCAGCGGTGCCGGCGCCGAGCTGGTGGCCGGCAAAGATCCAGCCGAACACCAGATTGGCGCGCTCGGGTCCGAATTTCTGCGCGGTGAGGCGCACCGTGGGCGGCACGGTCGCGATCCAGTCGAGGCCGTAGAACATCGCAAAGATCGAGAGCCCATAGAACGAGAAATCGCTGAAGGGGAGGAAGATCAGCGAGAGCCCGCGCAGGCCGTAATACCAGAACAGCAGATAGCGGTTGTCGTAGCGGTCCGACAGCCAGCCCGACATGATGGTGCCGAAGAAGTCGAAGATGCCCATTGCAGCCAGCAGGCCGGCGGCCTGCACCTGCGGGATGCCGAAATCGAGGCACATCGGAATCAGATGCACCTGCACGAGGCCATTGGTCGATGCACCGCAGACGAAGAACGTCGCAAACAGGACCCAGAACGCGCTGCTCTTCGAGGCGTCGCGCAGCGTGCCGAGTGCGACGCCGGTGATCGAGCCATGGCTGACGGGCGGCGCGGGCAGGGGGGTGGTGCCTTCGTCGCCGAACGGGCGCAGGCCCAAATCGCTCGGACGGTCGCGCATCGCGAGCAGGACCGCGAGGGCGGAAACACCAAGCGCGATGCAGACAAAGCCGAGTGCAAGCCGCCAGCCGAAACGTTCGGTGAGGCTTGCCAGCAGCGGCAGGAATACGAGCTGGCCGGTGGCGACGCTCGCGGTCATGATGCCAACGACGAGGCCGCGCCGTGCCGCGAACCAGCGCGTCGCGATGGTGGCGCCGAGCACCAGCGCAGTCATGCCGGTGCCGATCCCGATCACCACGCCCCACAGCGCCACGAGCTGCCAGACCTCGGTCATGCCGAGCGAGAGCACCAGCGCCGAGACCACGATGAGCTGTGCGGTCAGGGTGACGTTGCGCAGGCCGTAGCGGTTGAGCAGGGCAGCCGCGAACGGCGCCATCAGCCCGAACAGGATGAAGCGGATTGACAGCGCGGAGGAGATCTCCGCCGTGCTCCAGCCGAACTCCTTCTGAAGCGGAACGATGAACACGCCGGGCGCGCCGACCGTGCCGGCGCTGATCAGCGCGGTGAGGAAGGTCACGCCGACCATCACCCAGCCGTAGTGGATATTGCGGCGGCCGAGTGTTGCCGCGAGCCAGCTCGAGATCATTGGGCCTCAATCTTGATGGGCAGGATTTGAAACACCTGCGCGAGTTTGCAGAATGGCACGGGACGCGTCTGTCTGAAATGACAGAGTTCCCTCATTTCCGGACGTTTACGTCAGTGCTTCAGGCGCTCCACCGCGATCGCAGTGGCTTCGCCGCCGCCGATGCAGAGCGCCGCTACGCCGCGTTTGAGGTTTCGCGCCTCGAGCGCATGCAGCAGCGTCACGATCAGCCGTGCGCCGGTGGCGCCGATCGGATGGCCGAGCGCGCAGGCGCCGCCGTTGATGTTGAGCTTGTCACGGGAAATTCCGAGATCGCGCTGCGCCGCCATCGCCACCACGGCGAAGGCTTCGTTGATCTCGAACAGATCGACATCGCCGGCACTCCAGCCGACTTTGTCCAAGAGTTTGCGGATCGCCGGGATCGGCGCCGTGGTGAACCATTGCGGTTCCTGGCTGTGGGTGGCGTGGCCCTTGATCACGGCGAGAGCCGGCAGGCCGCTGCGATCGGCGAGTGAGCGCTTGGTCAGCACCAGCGCAGCGGCGCCATCGGCGTTGGCGGAGGAGGCCGCCGGCGTGATGGTGCCGTTGGCGCGGAACGCCGGCTTCAGCCCGGGGATTTTTGCGGGATCGACCTTCAGCGGATGCTCGTCATTGGCGACGGTGCGGGGACCTGCCTTCTCGCTCAGCGTGATCGGCGCGATCTCGGCCTTGAACGCACCGCCCTCGACCGCCTTGCGCGCACGGCTCAATGTTTCCATCGCATAGGCGTCCTGGTCCTTGCGGGTGAACTGATAGGCCTCTGCCGTCGCCTCGCCGAAATCGCCCATGGAGCGGCCGGTCTCGTAGGCATCTTCCAGCCCGTCCATCATCATGTGGTCGATGATGCGGTCATGGCCGGCGCGGTAGCCGCCGCGCGCCTTCGCCAGCAGATACGGCGCATTGCTCATGCTCTCCATGCCGCCGGAGACGACGATCTCGGCCGAGCCGGCGCGAATGATGTCGTGCGCCAGCATGGTCGCTTTCATGCCGGAGCCGCAGACCTTGTTCACGGTGGTCGCCCCAGTGGCGTCGGGCAGGCCGGCGGCACGCGCAGCCTGGCGCGCCGGGGCCTGGCCCTGGCCGGCGGGAAGGACGCAGCCCATGAAGACCTCGTCGACCTTCTCCGGCGCAACCTTGGCACGCTCGAGTGCCGCGCCGATCACGTGCGAACCGAGCTTGTGTGCGGGAAGCGGCGACAGCTCGCCCATGAAGCGGCCGAGCGGGCTACGGACGGCGGAGACGATGACGACGGGATCGGCGGCTTCTGCCATGGGGGAGACTCCCTACGATGTCGGACATGTAAGATTATGATCATCATATGATGCGGCGCAAAAAATGCAACTGCGTCCGGCATGAGAAAATCTTGTGGTTCGCATGAGATTTGGTCGTGCGAGCCGAAGAGTTGTCCCACAACTTGCTGTCATCGCCCGCGCAAGCGGGCGATCCAGTACGCCGAGGCGGTTGTGATTGAACCGATGGCGCGCGGAGTACTGGATGCCCGGCCTTCGCCGGGCATGACACCGTTGTTGGTGGCCCTATCGCTTCCGATTCACAAACGCGCCCATCAGCCGCGTCGGCTCGTCGGTCAGGAACGACTCGCCAAAGACCTTGACGCTCAGATTCACCGACTCCGTGAGCGGCAGTTCCTCCCACTGCCGCAGCAATGCCTTCTGCGACCGCAGCGCCTCGGGGCCGCATTCGAGCAGTGCCGTCACGAGATGCTCGACCTCGGCATCGAGCCCGCCCTCCGGCGCGACCTTGTCGACCAATCCCCAGGCCAGTGCCGTCGGCGCGTCGATGTTCTCCGCGGTCATCACCAGCCAGCGCGCGCGGGCCCAGCCGATCAGACGCGGCAGCAGCGCGGCATGGATCACCGAGGGAATGCCGACGCGCACCTCCGGCATGCCGAAATGCGCGTCATGCGCCGCGATCCGGAAATCGCAGGCGGCAGCGACTTCGAGCCCGCCGCCGAGGCACCAGCCGGGCATGCGCGCGATCATCGGGGCCGGAAAGGCGCGCACCACCTCGCAGAGGTCGCGCAGGCGGCTGATGAAGGCCTCGGCGGACTTCTGGTCGAGCCTGGCCATCTCCTTGATGTCGGCGCCGCCGATCATGCTCTTCTCGCTCTGGCCGCGCAGCACCACAACCCGGATGCTGCGGTCCGACGAGAGCTGCTGCAAGCCTTTGCGCACCGCTTCGGTGACGGGCGAGCCCAAAATGTTCAGCGAGCCGGCGTTGCAGATCGCGACATGAACGACGCCGCGCGCATCGCGCGTCACGCCGCAGTGGTTGTTGAGCATTTCCATGGTGGCATCTCGAAGGTTTCGTGGACTTGCGCGAGGGCGCGCCTGTCGGGATCACTTCCGGGCCGAAACGCCCGGCTTGTCAAGCGGGCGAGGAGGCAGTTGCCAGCGCGAAGTCCGCAGAATAGTATGATGAAAATCATACAAAGAGGCCGCGATGACCAACGTCGATCAACTCGACCTGTTTTCGCCCGCGCAGCGGCGCGAGCGGCTGGTGGAGTGGCAGGTGCCTGCGCCGGTTGCGAAAGTGGCGATGGGCCTGTCAGGCATGGATGCGATGCTGGGCATCCGCGACGGACGGTTGCCGCCGCCACCGTTTGCCAAGCTGATCGGCTTCGTCATGGCCGTGGTCGAGCCGGGCCGGATCGTCATGGAACTCGAGCCGCGTGAGGATCTCGAGAACACCATCGGGATCCTGCACGGAGCCGCAGCCGCCGCGCTGATCGACACCGCGATGGGATGTGCGATCTCGACCAGGCTGGAGTCCGGGCAGGGCTCCGTCACCCTCGATCTGAAAATGGCCTTCCTGCGACCGCTCTCGGTCCGGTCCGGGCTGATCGCCGCCGAAGGCAAGGTGATCAAGCTGGGACGCCAGACCAGCTACACCGAGGGCTTCGTCCGCGATGGTCAGGGGGCGCTTGCGGTGCACGCAACGGCGACCTTTTCCATGATCGGCAACAATTTTACCGGGAATTAATGCGCCGTCCGGCCGATATCCGTGTTATTAGATGACCTCCGACATCCAATGAGATCCGCATGCGCTATTCCCGGGAACACAAGCAGGAAACCCACGACCGTATCGTGAAGAAGGCCTCCGTGCGGCTGCGCGAAAAGGGCGCCCACGGCATTGGCGTCGCCGATCTCATGAAGGAGGCGGGCCTCACCCATGGCGGCTTCTACGCCCATTTCGACTCGCGCGAGGCGCTGGTGATCGAGGCGTTCGACTACGCCATGAATCGTTCGATGGAGCACTGGCGCAAGCAGTCCGACCAGGTCGCGCCGGAGAAGCAGCTCAGTCAGATCGTCGAGACCTATCTCTCCACGGTGCATCGCGACAACCCCGGTCACGGTTGCTCGATCCCCGCGCTCGGCGCCGAGATCGCCCGGGAGAGCCCGAAGACGCGAAAGGCCTTTGCCGGCAAGCTCGACGAGATGATCGAGATGATCACGGACTTCATCCCAAATCTGCCGCGCAAGGCCGCGCGCAAGCAGGCAATCGCGACCCTGGCGACCATGGCCGGCACCATGTTGCTGGCGCGCATCGCCGGCTCCAGCGAACTGTCGGACGAGGTGCTGAAGACGGGCAAGGACAGCGCGCTGGACGGCGCGCGGCGTGAGCCGAAGGCAACGGTGGCGAAGAAGCCGAAGCAGAGCTAGGCCGAGGTGCCGTTGAACGCGTATGGTGGGTTAGCCAAAGGCGTAACCCACCATGCTTTGGTGAGCGCTGGACGAAGTTGGTGGGTTACGCCGAGCAGATGCGCTTTGCGCATCTGCAGGGCTAACCCACCCTACGAAGTCCGCCCCGCAAACAGCGCCCGCTCGCGCTCCACGATCTCGGAAATATAATCCGCCACCGCGCGAATCCGCGCCAGATCTTTGCTGTCGGCGTGCATCAGCATCCAGAAGGTGCGGGTGATCGAGACCTCTTCCGCCAGCACCGCAATCAGCTGCGGATAGTCGGCCGCCATGAAGTGCGGCAGCACGGCGATACCGAAGCCTGCGAGCGTGGCATTGAGTTGCGCGATCAGATTGGCGCTGCGCAAGCGCGCGGAGATCTTCGGCGACACCTGCGGCAGATAGTCGAGCTCGGGCGTGAACAAGAGCTCCTCGATATAGCCGACGAAACGATGTTGCGGCAGGACCTCACGCGAGGTGATTTTCGGGAAGCGGTCGAGATAGTTGGGTGCGGCATAGAGTCCGAGTCGGTAGTCGAGCAGCTTGCGGCCGACGATGCGCCCTTCCTTCGGCATGGTGAGGCTGATGGCGATATCGGCCTCGCGCTTGGAGAGGCTGAACAGCCGCGCGGTGGCCACAAGTTGCAGGTCGAGATCGGGATACCGGTCCGCGAACGGCGCCAGTCGCGGCGCCAGGAACGCGGTCCCAAAGCCGTCGGGGGCGCCGATCCGTACCGTGCCGGTCAGCCGCGCCACGGAGCCACCGACCTGCTCCTGGTTGGCGACGATGGTCGATTCCATGGCTTCGGCGCTGTCGGCGACGCGCTGGCCGGCCTCTGTCAGCAGGTAGCCGGTCTTGCGCCGGTCAAAAAGCTTGGCCGAGAGGTGCTTCTCCAGCCGGTCGACACGGCGGATGACGGTGGCATGGTCGACGCCGAGCTGCTTTGCCGCAGCCGAGACCGAGCCGCCCCGCACGATGGCCAGCACGAAGCGGAAGTCGTCCCAGTCGATAGCGCCTTGATCCAGCATTTTCGCACATCTATGGTGCATTATCTCAGACTTGAATCCTATAAAATGCAGGTCGATAGGATTTGTCAAAGCGTTCAAGCTCGCCTCAAGGAGACCATTCCATGCGTTCAGTCGGACATTTCATTGGTGGCAAGGAGGTCAAGGGCACCTCGGGCCGCACCGCCGACGTTTTCGAGCCGATGACCGGTGACGTCCAGGCCAAGGTGGCGCTCGCGTCCAAGACCGAGGTCCGCGCTGCCGTGGAGAACGCCCGCGCCGCGCAGCCGGAATGGGCTGCGACCAACCCGCAGCGCCGCGCCCGCGTCATGATGAAGTTTGTCGAGCTGGTGCAGCGCGACTACGACAAGCTCGCCGAACTGCTCGCCCGCGAGCATGGCAAGACCGTTCCTGACGCCAAGGGCGACATCCAGCGCGGCCTCGAAGTCGCGGAATTCGCCTGCGGTATCCCGCATCTGATGAAGGGCGAATACACCGAAGGCGCCGGCCCCGGCATCGACATCTACTCGATGCGCCAGGCGCTCGGCGTCGTTGCCGGCATCACGCCGTTCAATTTCCCGGCGATGATCCCGATGTGGAAGTTCGCGCCCGCGATTGCCTGCGGCAACGCCTTCATCCTGAAGCCGTCGGAGCGCGATCCCGGCGTGCCGATGATGCTTGCCGAGCTGATGATCGAGGCGGGCCTGCCGGCCGGCATCCTCAATGTCGTCAACGGCGACAAGGAAGCGGTCGACGCCATCCTCGACGATCCCGATATCAAGGCCGTCGGTTTCGTCGGCTCCACGCCGATCGCGCAATACATCTACGAGCGCGCCGCGCAGACCGGCAAGCGCTGCCAGTGTTTTGGCGGCGCCAAGAACCACGCCATCATCATGCCCGACGCCGACATGGACCAGGCCGTCGACGCACTGATCGGCGCCGGCTATGGCTCGGCCGGCGAACGCTGCATGGCCGTGTCCGTCGCGGTCCCCGTCGGCAAGTCCACAGCCGACCGCTTGATGGAAAAGCTGGTCCCGCGCGTCGAGTCGCTCAAGATCGGCACTTCGATCGATCCCTCCGCCGATTACGGTCCGTTGGTGACGCGCGAGGCGGTCGAGAAGGTGAAGGGCTATATCGACATCGGCATCAAGGAAGGCGCGACGCTCGCCGTCGACGGTCGGGGCTTCAAGATGCAGGGCTACGAGAATGGCTTCTATCTCGGCGGCTCGCTGTTCGACAACGTCACCAAGGACATGCGGATCTATAAGGAAGAGATTTTTGGGCCTGTGCTCTCGGTCGTGCGTGCGCACGATTACAAGGAAGCGCTGGCGCTGCCGTCGGAGCATGATTACGGCAACGGCGTTGCGATCTTCACCCGCGACGGCGACGCCGCGCGCGACTTCGCGGCCAAGGTCAACGTCGGCATGGTCGGCATCAACGTGCCGATCCCGGTGCCGATCGCCTATTATACCTTCGGCGGTTGGAAGAAGTCGGGCTTCGGCGATCTCAACCAGCACGGCCCGGATTCGGTCCGCTTCTACACCAAGACCAAGACGGTGACCTCGCGCTGGCCGTCCGGCGTCAAGGAAGGCGCGGAGTTCTCGATCCCGCTGATGAAGTGATCCCGTCCGCCGTCATTGCGAGGAGCGCAGCGACGAAGCAATCCAGCATCTTTCCGCGGAGGCGGTCTGGATTGCTTCGCTTCGCTCGCAATGACGAGTAAAACATGAGCAGCCCATCATGCAGTTCGCTCTGAACGAGGATCAGATCGCGGTTCGCGAGATGGCGTTGGCGTTTGCGGCGGGAAAGATCGCGCCGCATGCGCTGCGTTGGGACGAGGAGAAGCATTTTCCCGTCGAGGTGATGCGCGAGGCAGCAGCGCTCGGCATGGGCGGCATCTACATCCGCGACGATGTCGGCGGCTCCGCCATGACGCGGTTCGATGCTGCGCTGATCTTCGAGGCGCTGGCGACCGGCTGTCCGACCACGTCGGCCTTCATCTCCATCCACAACATGGCGTCCTGGATGATCGATGCCTATGGCAGCGACACCCAGCGCCACACATGGTTGCCCAAGCTCTGCACCATGGAGCTGATTGCGAGCTACTGCCTGACGGAGCCCGGCGCCGGCTCGGACGCGGCAGCGCTCCGCACCCGTGCCGTGCGCGAGGGCGATCATTACGTCCTCAACGGCCAGAAGCAGTTCATCTCCGGCGCCGGCGGCACCGACCTGCTGGTCGCGATGGTGCGCACCGGTGGCGACGGTCCCGGCGGCATCTCGACGCTCGTGATTGACGGCAATACGCCGGGCGTCTCGTTCGGCGCCAACGAGCGCAAGATGGGCTGGAACGCGCAGCCGACCCGCGCCGTGATCTTCGAGAACGCACGCGTGCCGGTCGCCAATCGCTTGAGCGAGGAGGGCATTGGCTTCAAGATCGCGATGGCGGGCCTCGACGGCGGGCGTCTCAACATCACGGCCTGCTCGCTCGGCGGCGCGCAGACCGCACTCGACAAGGCGCGCGCCTACATGAAGGAGCGCAAGGCGTTTGGAAAGCGGCTCGACGAATTCCAGGCGCTGCAGTTTAAGCTAGCTGACATGGCGATCGAGTTAGAAGCTGCGCGCACCTTCTTGTGGCGGGCAGCGGCTGCACTCGACCGGAAAGATACGGACGCCACAATGCTCTGCGCGATGGCAAAACGCTTCGGCACCGACGTCGGCTTCGAGGTCGCCAACCAGTCGCTCCAGCTTCATGGCGGCTACGGCTATCTCAGCGAATACGGCATCGAGAAGATCGTGCGCGATTTGCGCGTGCACCAGATTCTCGAAGGCACCAATGAAATCATGCGGCTGATCGTGGCGCGCAAATTGATCGAGGGCGCCCGATGAGTGGTGTGGAGGAGGGCGATCTCGTCGCACGGGTCGAGGGCGCCGCCGGCATTATCAGGCTCAATCGTCCGAAGGCGATCAATGCCGTGACGCTGGAGATGTTTCGGGACATCGATAAGGCGCTCGACCGTTTTGAGGCCGATCCAGCCGTTGCCGTGATCGTGCTGGAAGGTGCCGGCGAGCGCGGCCTGTGCGCCGGCGGCGACATCCGCGCGCTCTGGGAGAGCTCCAAGGTCGACGGCGATCTCGGCAAGATCCTGTGGCGGGAAGAGTACATCCTCAACGCGCGGATCAAGAAATTCCCAAAACCCTATGTCGCCTTCATGGACGGCATCGTGATGGGCGGCGGCGTCGGGCTTTCGGCACATGCGAGCCATCGAATCGTGACTGACCGCACCAGGCTTGCGATGCCCGAGGTCGGGCTCGGTTTCTTCCCGGATGTGGGCGGCACCTTTCTATTGTCGCGCTCGCCCGGTGAGATCGGCACTTATTTCGGCCTGACCGGCCAGACCATGAACGGCCCCGACGCGATTCACGCGAAATTCGCCGACGCTGTGGTGCCGGCGGCCAAATGGCCGGGGCTGCGCGAGGCGCTGACCAAGGTTCGCCAGGGCGTGACCGCGGCCGATGTGAGCAAGCTCATCAACGGTTTTGCGACTGGAGAAGCCGCGGGACCGGTGGCTGCAAAAGAGCCGATCATCGATGCACTGTTCGGCTTCGACCGCATGGAAGACATCTTTGCCGCGCTCAAGCGCGACGGTTCCGAGTTCGCGCTGGCGACGTTGAAGACGCTCAACGAAAAATCGCCGCGTGGCATGGTGGTGACGCTCAAGCTGCTACGGCTCGCGCGTACCGCGTCGAGCCTGGAAGAGTGCCTGGTGCGCGAATATCGCGCTGCGCTGGAAGTCTTCCGCAGCGACGACTTTCGCGAAGGCGTACGGGCCGCCGTGATCGACAAGGACCGCAATCCGACGTGGTCGCCGTCGCGGATCGAGGACGTCGCGCCGGACATGCTTGCGCGGTATCTCGCCGAGATCGGCGCCGACGAATTGAAGTTCAACTAATCAACGAAGCGTTCAGCGGAGGAAATGAAGATGGCCACGATCGCATTCATCGGTCTCGGCAACATGGGCGGCCCCATGGCCGCCAATCTGGTCAAGGCCGGCCACAAGGTCGTCGCTTTCGACCTCGCCGAGGCCTCCCGCAACCAGGCCAAGGCCGATGGCGCGGGCATCGCCGAGAGCGCGGCAGGCGCCGTGAAGGGCGCCGATGTCGTTGTCACCATGCTGCCGGCCGGCAAGCATGTGCTCGGCGTGTGGGGCGAGGTCGTTCCTGTCATGACCAAGGGCGCGCTGATCATCGATAGTTCCACCATCGACGTCGAGAGCGCGCGCCAGGCGCATGTGCTGGCGGCCAAGCACGGCGTGCTTTCGGTCGACGCGCCGGTCTCCGGCGGCACCGGCGGCGCCAAGGGCGCGACGCTCACCTTCATGTGCGGCGGCGAGGACAACGCGTTCGCAGCGGCAAAGCCCGTGCTGGAGAACATGGGCAAGAAGATCGTGCATTGCGGCGGTGCCGGCGCGGGCCAGGCGGCAAAAATCTGCAACAACATGATCCTCGGCATTTCCATGATCGCGGTGAGCGAGGCGTTTGCGTTGGCCGAGAAGCTCGGGCTCTCGCACCAGGCGCTGTTCGACGTCGCTTCGACCTCGTCGGGCCAGTGCTGGTCGCTGACGACCTATTGCCCGGTGCCCGGGCCAGTGCCGACCTCGCCTGCCAACAACGATTACAAGCCGGGTTTTGCCTCGGCGCTGATGGTGAAGGATCTGACGCTGGCGCAGGACGCCGCCAAGGCCGCGGGCGCGGCAACGCCGCTCGGCAAACATGCGCAGGAGATCTATCAGTCATTCGACGCAGCCGGCCAGGGCGGGGTGGATTTTTCCGGAATTATCAAGCACGTTAGGGGGCTGGCCGGGAAAGCTTGATGACGACATTTCAGGAAGCGCGCGCGTTTCTGCTTCATAACCGCACGGACTACGAGACAGCGGTCAAGGACTTCCGCTGGCCCGATCCGGTTCCGTTCAACTGGGCGCTCGACTGGTTCGACGCCGAGCTGGCGGCGAATGCGGACAGCAAGGATCGTCCTGCGCTCTGGATCGTCGATGCCGCGCAGGACCGGCAGACCAAGCTCTCGTTCGGGGCGTTGTCGCGCCGCTCCAACCAGGTCGCGAACTTCCTCCGCGCGCAGGGCCTCAAGCGCGGCGACCATCTCCTGCTGCTGCTCGGCAATGTCGTTCCGCTGTGGGAGACGATGCTGGCCGCGATCAAGCTCGGCGTCGTCGTGATTCCCGCGACAACGCTGCTCACCGCCGACGAGCTGCGCGACCGGCTCGATCGCGGCAAGGCGAAGGCGGTGGTGGCAGCGCAGGACCAGGTTGCGAAGTTCGCAAGCCTTGGCGCCGACAATATCGTCCGCATCGTCGTGGGCGAGGCCTCCGATGGCTGGCTTTCCTATGATGAGGCGGCAATGGCGTCGGAGAGCTTTGCAGCCGACGGTCCGACCAACGCCGACGATCCGATGCTGCTCTATTTCACCTCGGGCACTACGGCAAAGCCAAAGTTGGTGCGGCACAGCCAGCGCAGTTATCCCGTCGGCCATCTCTCGACCATGTACTGGATCGGGCTAAAGCCGGGTGACGTCCATCTCAACATCTCTTCGCCCGGCTGGGCCAAGCACGCCTGGAGCTGCTTCTTCGCGCCGTGGAATGCGGGCGCGACCGTGTTCGTGGTCAACCAGCCGCGCTTCGATGCCAAGGGCCTGCTTGCCACCATCGGCCGCTGCGGCGTCACCACGCTGTGCGCGCCGCCGACGGTGTGGCGGCTGTTCATCCAGGAGAATTTGGCGTCGTTCAAGGTGGCCTTGCGCGAGGTCTGCGGCGCCGGCGAGCCGCTCAATCCTGAGGTGATCGACCAGGTGCAGGCCGCCTGGGGCCTCACCATCCGCGATGGTTACGGGCAGACGGAAACGACGGCGCTCGCCGGCAACTCGCCGGGGCAAAAGATCAAGATCGGCTCGATGGGCCGGCCGCTGCCGGGCTATCGCGTGCAAGTCAGCGACGCCGATGGTCATCCGGCCAAGGAGGGCGAGGTGGCTCTGGTGCTCGGCGAAAACCGCCCCGCCGGCCTAATGCAGGGCTATCAGGGCGACGACGGCGGACTATCCGGCGCCGAAGGCGAACTCTATCGCAGCGGCGACGTCGTGTTCGAAGACGACGATGGCTATCTCACCTTCGTCGGCCGGTCCGACGACGTGTTCAAATCCTCCGACTATCGCATCAGCCCGTTCGAGCTCGAGAGCGTGTTGCTCGAGCACGAGCTCGTCGCGGAAGCCGCCGTCGTGCCAAGCCCGGATCCGATCCGGCTCGCGATTCCCAAGGCGTTTGTGCTGCTGACATCCGGCGCGGAGCGCTCGCCGGAAACCGCGCTCTCCATCTTCAAGCACCTCCACACGCGTCTTGCGCCGTTCAAGCGCATCCGCCGCCTCGAAATCGTCACGGAGCTGCCGAAGACGATCTCGGGAAAGATCCGCCGCGTTCAGCTCAGACGTCTCGAGCGCGACGACGATCGCAACGATCCCCTGCGCGGCCGGGAATTCCGCGAAGAGGATTTTCCGGAGCTGTCGAAAACACGGAGCGAGACTTAAGTGAACGAAATCTGGAAGAAGCCGCCGATTGCGCTGGAGGCCTATCAGGCCATGGTCGGCAAGGAGATCGGGGTGTCGTCGTGGCACCTGGTCGATCAGCCCCGCATCGACACCTATGCCGACGTGATCGAAGATCATCAGTTCATCCATGTCGATCCGGAGCGTGCGAAGAAGGAGACGGCGTTCGGCGCCACGATCGCACACGGATTCCTGACGATGTCGCTGCTGTCGATCATGTCCTACGAGGTGATGCCCGTCATCGCGGGCACCACGATGGGGGTCAATTACGGTTTCGACAAGCTGCGCTTCATCTCGCCGGTGCGCTCGGGCAAGCGCGTTCGCGGCCGTTTCGTGCTGGCGGAAGCCAAGCTGCGCAAGCCTAATGAATTGCAGTCCCGCACCAACGTCACTGTGGAGATCGAAGGCGAGGACAAGCCCGCGCTGGTCGCAGACTGGCTCGGGTTGATCTATTTCGCCTGACGCTAACAGTTTTTGCCGGGCTTGACCCGGCTCCCCAACGCTGCTCAAAAGTTGTCCAAATCGGTGCGCTCGACCCCTCTCCCCTTGTGGGAGAGGGTGCCTCGCGGAACGCGAGGCGGGTGAGGGGTCTCTCTCCGCGAGCACATCCGTTGTGAGAGACCCCTCATCCGGCGCCGTAGCCAACGCTACGCGTTGGCGTTTTAACCAGGAACGGCGGCCGTTGGCCGCCTATGCCACCTTCCCCCACAAGGGGAGAAGGAAGAAGAAGCAGGAACTGCACTCATGGCAATCAGGTTCGACGGACGCGTCGCCATCGTCACCGGCGCGGGCAATGGTCTCGGTAAGGCGCATGCGCTGGGATTGGCGAGCCGCGGCGCCAAGGTCGTGGTCAACGATTTCGGCGGCGCGCGCGACGGCAGCGGCGGCTCGCTGTCGCCGGCGGAAGCCGTGGTCGAGGAGATCCGTAAAGCGGGCGGCACCGCCATGGCAGATGGCGCCGACGTCTCCAATTTCGAGCAGGTCACGGCGATGGTCGAGCGCGCCACCAAGGAGTGGGGCAGCGTGGACCTCTTGTGTGCCAATGCCGGCATTTTGCGCGACAAGTCGTTTGGCAAGATGGAAGCGGCCGATTTCCAGAAGGTGCTCGACGTGCACCTCGTCGGCACCTTTTATTGCTGCAAGGCGGCCTGGGTCGGCATGCGCGATCGCAACTATGGCCGCATCGTGCTGACGACGTCGTCCTCCGGCCTCTACGGTAATTTCGGCCAGGCCAATTACGGTGCGGCCAAATCCGGCATGGTTGGCCTGATGAACGTGCTGGCGGAAGAGGGCCGCAAGACCGACATCCGCGTCAACATCATCTCGCCGACGGCGGCAACCCGCATGACGGAAGAGCTGCTGCCGCCGCAGGCGCTGCAGTTGATGAAGCCGAACGCGATCACGCCCGCGGTCGAGTACATGCTGAGCGAGGACGCGCCGACCCGTACCATCATGGGCGCCGGCGCCGGTTCCTTCGCGGTGATCAAGATTGTCGAGAGCGAAGGCATCAACCTGCCGGAGTCCGAGTGGACGCCGGACGCGGTCGCGGAGCATTTCGCCGAGATCAGCGACATGTCGAAGGCGAAGGCGCTGCAGGGGGCTTTCGAGCAGACGCAGAAATACGTGGCGCAGGCCGCTGCGCGTGCCGGGGTAAAACTCTGACAGCCGTCGCCGTCATTGGCGACGGCCCTGCCGGGCTGATGGCGGCAGAGGTGCTCGCGCGAGCCGGTGCTCGCGTCACCGTCTACGACGCGATGCCGTCCGCGGGCCGCAAATTCCTGATGGCCGGCCGCGGCGGGCTCAATCTCACCCACAGCGAACCGCTGCCGCAGTTCATCACACGCTACCGTGAGGCGGCGCAGAGGTTGCAAGCGGCGATCGAAGCGTTCCCGCCTGACGCGCTGCGCGCGTGGAGCGAGGCGCTGGGCGAGCCGACCTTTGTCGGCTCCAGCGGGCGTGTGTTTCCGAAGGCGTTCAAGGCCTCACCCCTGCTGCGGGCCTGGCTACGACGGCTCGATGCCGCGGGCGTGCGCTTTGCGTTTCGCCAGCGCTGGATGGGCTGGGACGGGGACGGACGACTGGTCTTTGACACACTGGGCGGCGGCGCCACCATCGCCGCGGATGCGACAGTGCTGGCACTCGGCGGCGCCAGCTGGCCGCGACTAGGCTCCGATGGCGGCTGGACGACGATCCTGGCCGACAAAGGCGTTGCGATCTCGCCGCTGCGGCCAGCGAACTCCGGCTTCACCGTGGCATGGTCCGAAATCTTCCGCGCGCGCTTCGAAGGCCAACCGCTCAAGGGCATCACGCTGTCCTTCGGCCCGCACCGTGCGCGCGGCGAGGCGATGATCACAAGCGGCGGGATCGAGGGCGGGGCGATCTATGCGTTGTCGGCCGAACTGCGCGAGGCGATCGCGGCGAACGGCGAAGCGGTCCTGCAGGTCGGTTTGCGGCCGGATATCGATCATGGCGAACTCGTCAAGCGCCTGTCCGCTTCGCGCGGCAAGCAATCGTTCTCCAACTTCCTGCGCAAGGCTGCGCAGCTGCCGCCCGTTGCGGTCGGGCTGTTGCAGGAAGCCGCCATCGGTGCTCGCCAATCGTTGTCGGCAATGTCGGCTGAACGATTGGCCGAGCTCATCAACGCGGTGCCAATCAAGCTCACGGGCGTCGCGCCAATCGCGCGCGCGATCTCCAGCGCCGGCGGGATTTCCTTCGATGAACTCGACTCGGACTTCATGATCCGCAAGCTGCCGGGCGTGTTTGCAGCCGGTGAGATGCTGGACTGGGAGGCACCGACGGGTGGCTATTTGCTCCAGGCCTCGTTCGCGACGGGGGCTGCGGCGGCCAGGGGCGTGTTGCGACGGCTCGCCCACTTGCGCCCTGACCATCCCATCAGGATGTCCCGGTCCGGGTTGCGAGATCCGTGAGGAGGCCGAGCACGCCGAAGCTTGCGGCGACTGCGCAGACCATCGTCCAGCCGCCAAAACTCCAGGCCAGCGATGCCGCCGCCGCGCCGATGCCACCGCCAATGAAGAACAGCGCGACGAACAGGCCGTTCATGCGACCGCGGGCCTCGGGGCGCAACAGGTTGATGGCGCGGCGGCCCAGCGTCTGGTCGGTGGTGATGCCGACGTCAAGCAGGACCGTGCCGAGGCTCAGGACCAGCAGACTGGTGATCTGGGAGTCCAGCATGCCCGCCCAAGCGCAGAGCGCGAGCGAGCCGATGATGAGCAGATGTGCGGCAAAGAACATCGGCCGCGCCCGGCCCTTGTCGCCCCAGCGGCCGGCCATCGGTGTCGCCGCGGCGCACGCTACGCCGATCAGTGCGAAAGCGGCAACTCCCTTGGCGTCGAGCTCGAACGGCGCCTCCGGCAGCCGCAGCGCCACCGCCGACCAGAACGCCGTGAAGGAGGCCATGACAAGCGATGCGGTCCAGGCCCGCACGCGTAGCACGGGCTCTTCGCGCAGTAGTCTTGGAAAGGACAGCAGCAAGTCGGTGTAGCTCGCACGTGCCGTCGGTTGAAGGGTTGGAAGATAACGGGCGAGTGTGCAGGCAAGCAGGGCCATCATAGCGGCCGAGACGGCGTAGTAGGCGCGCCAGCTCCAGAGATCAGCGATCAGGCTCGCCGCAGGTCGCGACAACAGGATGCCGATCATCAATCCGCCCATCACCTCGCCGATGGCTTGGCCGCGGCGATCCGGCGCCACCATCGATGCGACCAGCGGAACCATCATCTGGATCGCCGCGCAGCAGGCGCCGAGGATGAAAGTGGCGAGCAACAGGAGCGAGGGCGTCGGCGCGAGCGCCGTCGCGAGAGCGGCGAGGATCGCGCAGCCGAGCGTTCGGAGGATGACAAGCCGGTTCTCGACCAGATCGACCAGGGGCACGAGCAGCAGCAGGCCGAGTGCGTAGCCGAGCAAGGTCAGCGTGCTGATCAGGCCCGCCTGCCACGCGGGCATCGACATTGACCGGCCGATCAGGCCGAGCAGGATCTGCGGCGCGAACAAATTGGTGACGACAACACCGGCCGTGATTGCGCCGAGCCAGATCAGCGACCGCTCGGCGAGCTGGTTTCGGGACGCAGGCCTGGTGGTTTCGGAGACAGTCATGGGACCTCGCAGCTGTGGCGCGGGACCCTTTAAGCGGGGACATCAATATGCTACAATTCAAATAAGCCTATAATTAATATGCGAGTTTGTTATGAATACCCATGACCTTGTTGCTTTCGTCGCCGTGGTCGAGACCGGATCGGTCGTCGCAGCTTCGGCGCGTCTCAATCTCACCCAGCCCGGCGTGACCCGACGTATCCAGAATCTCGAGGAGATGCTGGGGGCGCAGCTTCTGGACCGGCTCTCGAAGCCCCTGAAGCCGACGGCGGCGGGCCATGAGGCCTACGAGCAGGGCAGGCGCCTGCTCAGGATGCTGGACGACCTCAAGTCGGGCGTCGCCAACGACGGAATGGTCCGCGGCGAGTTCAGGCTCGGCCTGACGCCGTTTCTCTCGGAGGCAGGCCTGACCGCACCACTCGATGCGGTGCGCGCCGAATTTCCCGCGCTGGCGGTGCGGGTGGTCTCCGGTTGGTCGCCGAACCAGCTCGAGCGTGTCTGCCGCAACGAGCTCGATGCAGCCGCGATCTGTCTCCCCGACGGTGCAGTGCCGCCCGCCGATCTCGCGGCCGACGATCTCGGCGCGCAGCCCGTCGTCTTCGTCGTCGCTCGTGAGATGAAGATCCCGCGGACCGTCGACATGGAACGGCTGTCCCAACTGTCGTGGGTGATCAACCAGGATGGCTGTGGATTTCGCGATACGCTGAAACGAAAATTCGATGCCTCGCATCTGCCGTTCAACATCGCCGTCGAGGCGCTGGACAGCGAGCTTCGCCTGTCGCTGGTGTCGCGCGGCCTCGGCGTCGGGCTGGTCACCCCGATCGCCCTGAAACGCAGCGCATTTCGCGACAGGCTCAAGCCGGTCGCTGCGCGCGACTTCAAACCCGCCGTCCGCGCATGGGTGGTGCATCGCGCCCCGGCCGGTCGGCTGGAGCGGCCGATCAAACTCTTCCGCGATGGTCTGGTCCGGGAACTCCAGGCGCTGGTCGGGGGCTAGCTACCGCAGCTTCCCCCGTGCCGCCACCGGCAGCGTGCCGATGATCTCCTCGCCGCGCACCATCACGACTTCGTCCATCATGTTGACGACGACGCAGACGTGATTAGGCACGATGCGGACCACGTCGCCGACATTGGGCCGGGTGTTGCTGCGGGAGAGGTCGAGGAAGCCGTGCTCTTCGGCGAAGCGTGCGATCTTCGCTTCGGGGTGCTCCAGGATGAGGCCGTGGCCGTCGAGGCCGCCGGTGTCGGTCGTCAGCGTCTTAGAGCCGGCGTCCAGAATGCCGCGCTCAGGTGCAGCGCGGCTCACCACGGTCGAATAGATGTGCAGCGCGCAGTCGTCCCAGGTGGCGGAGCCGGCGGCGACCTGCATGCGGTCGTTGTAGATGTAGGTGCCGAAGCGGTGCTCGGTGCCGCCCTTGAGCTTACCGATATTCTTCAGGTTCGGCGTTCCGCCGGTCGAGACGATTTTTGCATCCAGCCCGTGCGCGCGCACGCCAGCCAGAGCTTCGTCATAGAATTTTTGCGCGTCCGCCCAGCCAGTCTCGGTCGGATACATCATGAAGCCGGCGAACTCGAGCCCTTGGGACGCGGCGATTTCGCGCGCTAACGCGATTGCCTCGACGGGCGTCTCGACGCCGGCGCGCTTGCGGCCGGTATCGCATTCGACCACGACCGACAGCGGTCGGCCCGAGGCCGCGGCGGCCTTGGGCAGGCCGGCAACGACGGTCGAATTGTCGGCGGCGACCGTCATGTTGGCCTTCGCCTGCAGCGCCCCTAAGCGCGCCATCTTCTCTTCGCCGAGCAGATTGTAGCTGATCAGGATGTCGTCGATCCCGGCATTGACCATGATCTCGGCTTCACCGAGCTTCTGGCAGGTGATGCCCTTCGCGCCGGCCGCGATCTGCATCTTGGCGATCGTCGGGTTCTTGTGCGTCTTGATGTGGGGACGGTTGGCGATCCCGGAGTCATCGCAGGCCTTCTGAATCCGGGCGATGTTGCGCTCGACCTTGTCCATGTCGATGACGGCACAGGGGGTGCCGTACTCACGGGCGATCTTGGCGGCAAGGGTCGTTGTCATGGAAGTCTCTGAGTTGGCGCGCATTCCGTTTGCAAAAGCGGTGCCCACTTTTGCGAAATGCACGCTAGGCCTGTTCAATCTCTTCGCGCCGCACTTCTAGCTCCAGCCATTTGTCTTCGGCCTCGGCCAGCTCCTTTTGCGCCTTCGTCAGAGCGTCGGAGGCCTGGTCGAAGCGCTTGCGATCCTTGCGGAAGAGATCGGGGTCGTCAAGGAAGCGCTGCTGCTTGGCGATCTCGGCCTGCAGCTTGGCGATGGTCTTGGGCAGCGTCTCCAGCGCGTGTTGCTCGTTGAAGGTCAGCCGTCGTCTCGCGACGCCGGAAGGCGCGGCTGATCGCTGTTCTCTCGTCTCTTCGACGGCCTTCGCTGTCGCGCGCTTCACGTCGGCGCCGCGCTGGGCCAGCATGTCGGTATAACCGCCGGCATATTCGAGCCAGCGTCCGTTGCCCTCGGGCACGATCACGGACGTCACCACGCGGTCGAGAAAATCGCGATCGTGGCTGATCAGGATCACGGTGCCCTCGTAGTCGCTGAGCATTTCCTCGAGGACGTCGAGGGTCTCGAGGTCGAGGTCGTTGGTCGGCTCGTCCAGCACCAGGAGGTTGGAGGGCTTCGCCAGCGCGCGCGCCAGCATCAGCCGGCCGCGCTCGCCGCCCGACAGCACCTCCAGCGGCGTGCGCATCTGTTCCTGGGCGAACAGGAAGTCTTTCATGTAGCTGACGACATGCTTCGGCTTGCCGCCGACCATGACATGGTCGCCGCGGCCGCCGGTGAGCGCCTCGGCCAGCGTCGTCTTGGGATCGAGACTTTCCCGATGCTGGTCGAGCGTCGCCATCTCGATGTTGGCACCGAGCCGTATGCTGCCGCTGTCCGGTGCGCTGCCGCCGGTCAGCATCTCGATCAACGTGGTCTTGCCGGCGCCGTTCGGGCCGACGATGCCGATGCGGTCGCCGCGCTGGACGCGGATCGAGAAGCCGTCGACGATCTTTCGCTCGCCATAGGACCGGCTGATATTCTTGGCCTCAATGACGAGCTTGCCGGATTTGTCGGCTTCGGCAGCCGCGAGGTTGGCGTTGCCCGTCGCGCCGCGATGCGTGCGGCGCTGGTCGCGCAGTGCGTGGAGATTGCCGAGCCGCTTGACGTTGCGCTTGCGGCGGCCCGAGACGCCGTAACGCAACCAGTGCTCCTCGTTGACGATCTTGCGGTCAAGCTTGTGCTGGTCGCGCTCTTCCTCCGCGAGCACCTCGTCGCGCCAGGCCTCGAAGGCGCTGAAGCCGCGGTCGATCTGCCGGATCTGACCGCGGTCGAGCCAGGCGGTGCTGCGCGAGAGATTGCCGAGGAAGCGCCGATCGTGGCTGATGATCACCAGCGCGCAGCGGCGGCTTTCCAGTTCGCTCTCCAACCATTCGATGGTCGGAAGATCCAGATGGTTGGTCGGCTCGTCCAGCAACAGGATATCGGGCGAGGGCGCCAGCACGCGCGCCAGCGCGGCACGGCGCGCTTCGCCGCCGGAGACATGTGCCGGATCTTCTTCGCCGCTGAGACCGAGCTGCTCGACCAGATAGCGCGCCTGATAATGGTCGTCGCCGGCATTGAGGCCGGCCTCGACATAGGCCAGCGTGGTGGAGAAACCGGAAAAATCCGGCTCCTGCGGCAGGTAGCGAATGGTGGCGCCGGGCTGCACGAAACGGCTGCCGCCATCCGGTTCGACCAGGCCGGCGGCGATCTTGAGCAGCGTCGATTTGCCGGAACCGTTGCGGCCGATCAGGCAGACGCGCTCGCCGGTCGAAACCGACAGTTCGACGCCCGCCAGGAGCGGTGTGCCGCCAAAGGTCAGCTTGATATCGCGCAGTTGAATCAGCGGTGGCGCCATGCGGTGTCTCAGTCCTGTCTTGTTGCGGCCTGATCGGCGCGGCGGCGCTGGATGCGGCGGATGGTCTGGTCGAGCGTCGACAGAAACGTCGAGCGGTCGCGCGGTGAATACGATTTCGGACCGCCGGTGACTTCGCCGGCCGAGCGCAAATCGGTCATCAGGTTGCGGACCGCTAGCGTCATCCCGATCGATTCCTCGGTGAACGCCTTGCCGTTGGATGCAATCACATCGGCGCCGGCCTTCACGCAGCGGCTCGCGAGTGGAATATCCGAGGTAATGACGATATCGCCGGGCCCGGCGCGTTCCGCGATCCAGTCATCGGCCGCGTCCATGCCGGCACCCGCGGCGACCCGCTCGATCAGCGGATCCTGGGGCACGCGGATGAAGTTGCCCGCGACCACGCTCACGGGCAGGCCGTGCCTTCCGGCGACGCGATAGATCTCGTCCTTCACCGGACAGGCGTCGGCGTCGACATAGATGCGGGTGGTGTTTTGAGGGTTCGTCATTGTCCGTAGATGGGGCTTGCGAAGCGGTTTCGCAGCAGCCGCGTGGTACCCCATTCGGGCCGCAAAGGCGAGGGGATTGACCCCGGTTCCTCAGGGCCTACGATCGGCCCGAAACAACAAGAATTTGGGGAAAGCCAAGCCATGCCGAACCGGCTCGAAACCTATCGCGTCGAGGCCTACAACACGGCCAAGCAGTCCGAAAACAAGATGCATGACGACAATGTGGCGCGCCGCTTCGGCTTTTCCGGCGGGCTGGTCCCCGGCGTCGACGTCTTCGCCTACATGATGCATGTGCCGGTGGCGCGCTGGGGTCGCGATTTCCTGTCGCGCGGGCTGATCGAGGCGCGTTTCATCAAGCCGGTCTATGACGGCGAGATCGCCGATGTCGATGCGACCGAACACAACGGCCTGCTCACCATCGAGGTGTTCAGCCGCACCGAGCTCTGCGCGACGGGGACGGCGTCGTTGCCGGCGACTGCGACTGCAGTGTCGTTGAGCGACTACGTTGATGTCCCCGCGGTTGCCGAGCGCAAACCGGTGAGCCCGGCAACATTCGACACCGGTAAATGGTTCGGCACGACGCCGCGCCGCTGGGCCGGGCAGGAAGCGGCCGACTATCTCGCCGACATCCGTGAGGCCGATCAGATCTTCGCGGGCGAGGGGCTCGGCCACCCCGGACTGATTCAGCGCGTGATGAACCGCGTGCTGGTGGACAACACGATCCTCGGCCCCTGGATCCATGTCGGCAGCCGCATGCAATTGCTGTCGGCCGCACGCGCCGGTGACGAGATCACCGCGCGGGCAAAAGTCACCGCGAATTACGAGAAGAAGGGCCACCGCTTCGTCGAGCTCGACGCGCTGGTGGTCGCCAACGGCACGACGCCGCTGGCGCACTGCCAGCACACCGCGATCTACCAGCCGCGCGAGCAGGCGGCGGCGTAGGCGCGGGCGGAGAGAGGCAAGTACACCGCTCCAAGCTCGGTGTCATGCCCCGCGAAGGCGGGGCATCCAGTACGCCGGGGCTTCTCCGTGAATCACTGCTGCCTCGGAGTACTGGATCGCCCGGTCGAGCCGGGCGATGACAGTGTGCGTGTGGAGGGCAGAAGGGCAGCTTTACGCCGCGCTCTTCGCATCCTGGATCGCGCGCCACACACGCTCCGGGGTCAGCGGCATGTCGATGTGCTTGATGCCGTAGTCGGAGAGCGCGTCGATCACCGCGTTCACGACGGTCGACAGGCTGCCGGCGCAGCCGGCTTCGCCGCAGCCCTTGCTGCCGAGCGGATTGGTCGTGGCCGGCACCGGGTGGTCGCCGATCGTCATGTTCGGAACGTCCTCGGCGCGCGGCAGAGCGTAGTCCATCAGCGAGCCCGTGATCGGCTGGCCGCTTTCGTCGTAGCGGACGTGCTCCATCAGCGCCTGGCCGATGCCCTGGACGACGCCGCCATGGAGCTGGCCCGCGACCAGCAGCGGATTGATCACCGTGCCGAAATCGTTGACCGCGCTGTAGCGCACGATCTGCACGACGCCGGTCTCAGGGTCGATCTCGACCTCGGCGACATGGCAGCCGTTCGGGAAGGCCGAGGGCACCGGTTCGCTGGTGTGATCGACGTCGAGGCTGTCGGGCACGCCTTCCGGCGTCTTGCCGTCGTGCAGGCGCTTGGCGAGCTCCATGATGTCGATGCTGCGGTCGGTGCCGGCGATCGTAAAGCTGCCGCCCTCGAATTCAATGTCGGCTTCGGATGCCTCCAGCATGTGCGCGGCGGCGCGCTTGCCCTTTTCGATCACGAGCTTGGCGGCGCCCACGATCGCCATGCCGGTCGCGGTGATCGAGCGCGAGCCGCCGGTGCCATTGCCGGTGTGCACGATGTCGCTGTCACCCTGCACCAGCTTGACGCTGTCGAAGGGGACGCCGAGCTGCTGGCAGAGCACCTGCGCGAATGCGGACGCGTGGCCCTGACCGTAGTCGAGCGTACCGGTGATGAGCTGCACGGAGCCATCGGGATCGAACACGATCTTGCCGAGCTCGACGCCGGGAGGTGCGGTCACCTCCAGATAGGAGCCGACGGCGATGCCGCGCAACTTGCCGGACTTCTTGCTCTCCTTCTTGCGCTTGGCAAAATTCTCGTGGTCGGAGATTTCGAGCGCCTTGTTGAAGACAGCCTGGAAGTCGCCGCTGTCGTAGGTGACGCCGGAGGACGCGGCGAACGGCATCTGGTTCTGCTTGATGAAGTTGCGCTTGCGCATCGTCAGGCGGTTGATGCCCATCTCGTCGGCGGCGCGGTCGATCAGCCGCTCCATGTAGTAGTTGGCCTCGGGCCGGCCGGCGCCGCGATAGGCGCCCATCAGCGTGGTGTTGGTCAGCACCGTCTTGATGTCGACGGCCATCAGCGGTGTGCGATAGACGCTGGAAAAGTTCTTGCTGGTATTGAGCGAGAGCGGACTGGGCGCGACCCCGGTGATGTAGGCACCGAGATTGCCGTAGCCCCATAGCTTGGCGGCGAGGAAATGCCCCTCGGCGTCCAGCGCGAGCTCCGCGTGAATCTTCTGCGCACGGCCGTGGCTGTCGGACAAGAAGCTGGTCGAGCGTTCGTCGAGCCATTTCACCGGCCGTCCCAGTTCCTTGGCCGCGTACAGGATGCACATGTACTCGGGATAGTTGACGTTCTTCATGCCGAAGGAGCCGCCCACATTGGCGGTGAGGATGCGCACCTTCTCGTTCGGCACCTTCAGGTTCTTGGCGAGGTTGGCGCGGTTGCCGGCGACGCCCTGCGTCGGCATCTGGATGGTGTAGCGCTCGGTCTTCTTGTCGTAGGAGGCAAGGCCGACGCGCGGCTCCATCGAGACCACGGCGACGCGGGTGTTCTCGATGTCGACCTTGGTCACGTGAGCGGCGCTGGCGAAGGCCGCATTGACCTTCTCGATGTCGCCATAGTGGTAGTCGAGCGCGACATTGTTCGGGATGTGGTCGTAGAGCTGCGGCGCGCCGGGTTTTGCGGCCTCCTCGGGATCGGTCACCGCCGGCAGTGGCTCGATATCGAGCTCGACCGCCTCGGCCGCGTCGCGCGCCTGGGCCAGCGTCTCCGCCACCACGAAGGCGACGGGATCGCCGACGAAGCGGACCTTGTCGGTTGCGAGCGGCTGGCGGTTGGTCTGGAGCAGGGGTGAGCCGTCACGGCTCTTCAGCGGCAGGCCGCAGGTGAAGGGGCCGTAGCCGGCCGCATCGAGGTCTTTGCCGGTCCACACCCCCAGCACGCCCGGCATCGCCCTGGCGGCGTCGATGTTGATGCCGCGAATGACGCCGTGGGCATGGGTCGAGCGGACGATCACGGCATGGGCCTGGCCCGGCAGGTTGAAATCGTCGGTGTAGCGGCCCTTGCCGCGCACCAGGGTATCGTCCTCCTTGCGGCGGACCGGCTGCCCGACACCATATTTTTGCAGTGCAATAGCGTTTTCGAGCGTGGAGGATTTGGTGTGTTCTTGCATGGAATTGACCTGAAAAGCCGGCAAATGCGCGGTTTGGGGGGCGCCTGGGGGACCGGACCCCTCAAAAATAACCCACCGGCCCGTTCACGACAACGCACGAATGGGCATGGTCCCATGTGATGCGTTGTTGCGCAGGATTGGCGCGCTGCTAATGTTTCAGGCGAAAAAGCAATTCCAGATCGGCCCAATCGGCCGCGGAAAGACAGTTTGTATGAATGACCACACGCGGCTCCGCGACGGCCTTGCGCCGCACGGTGAGCTGGGGTCGATGGCGGCGGCGTTCGCCACTGAACCGGCCGTCGGCGCGCAAGCGCCGGGAACCGGTGTCTACGCGGCGCTCGACCTCGGCACCAACAATTGCAGGCTCCTGATCGCCTGTCCGACCCACGACGGCTTTCGCGTGGTCGATTCCTTCTCGCGCATCATCCGGCTGGGCGAGGGCGTCTCGGCAACCGGGTGCATCAGCGAGGCTGCGATCGAGCGCGCCATCGTGGCGCTCGGCATCTGCCGCGACAAGATCAACCTGCGCAAAGCGCGGCGGCTGCGGCTGATCGCCACCGAAGCCTGCCGCGCCGCCTCGAACGCAGAGGGCTTTCGCAGCCGCGTCGCTGCCGAGACCGGGATCGAGCTCGAGGTGATCGACCGAGAGACCGAGGCGGCGCTCGCCGTGCTCGGCTGCTCGCCGCTGGTCGATCCCAGGGGACGCGGCGCGATCCTGTTCGACATCGGTGGCGGCTCGACCGAGCTGGTGCGAATCGAACGCGACGCCGCAAATCCGGAGCCGCGCATCAAAGCCTGGATGTCGATTCCGTTCGGTGTGGTCACGCTGGCCGAGCAGTTCGGGGGCCGCGACGTGACGCCCGAGATCTACGCCGCGATGGAGCGCGAGGTCGCCCATCACATCGCGCCGTTCGCCGAACAGCATGGCGGCGATCTCACTGATATGCATCTGCTCGGCACGTCAGGCACCGTGACGACGCTCGCGGGCATCCATCTCAATCTCGCGCGCTACGATCGCCGCCGCATCGACAGCGTCTGGATGAACGATACCGACGTCACCGCGACCATCAACAAGCTGCTCGGCATGAGCTACGAGGAGCGCGCCGCGAACAGCTGCATCAGCGTCGAGCGTGCTGATCTCGTGCTGGCCGGCTGCGCCATCCTCGACGCGATCCGCCGCGCCTTTCCGCTGCCACGCCTGCGCGTCGCGGACCGGGGCTTGCGCGAAGGCATGCTGGTCGAGATGATGCGCGAAGACGGCGCGCTCAGGAGCTGGTGAGATGGCCAAGGACACCACCGGCCGCTTGCACGTCCAGGTCAAGACCCACGGCAAGCGCAAATTGTCGTCGAAGCTGTGGCTGGAGCGGCAGCTCAACGACCCCTACGTGGTGAAGGCGAAGGCGCTGGGCTATCGCTCGCGCGCCGCCTTCAAGCTGCTGGAGATCGACGACAAATACCGGCTGCTCAAGCACGGCATGGCGGTGGTCGATCTCGGCGCTGCGCCGGGTGGCTGGAGCCAGATCGCCGCCAAGCGCGTTGGCTCGGTCGACGGCAAGGGCAAGGTCATTGCGATCGACCTGCTGGAAATCCCCGAGATTGCCGGCGTCGAGTTCGCACAGCTCGACTTCATGGACAATGACGCGCCGGACAAGCTCAAGGCCATGCTCGACGGCGGCGCCGACATCGTAATGTCCGACATGGCTGCCAACACCACCGGTCATCGCAAGACCGACCAGCTTCGCATCGTCGGCCTGATCGAGACCGCCGCCGCGTTTGCCTGCGATGTGCTGAAGCCGGGCGGGACCTTCCTGGCCAAGGCGTTCCAGAGCGGCGCCGACGCCGAGCTGCTCACCCAGCTCAAGCGCGATTTCGCCACGGTGCGTCACGTCAAGCCGGCCGCGAGCCGTGCGGATTCCTCGGAGCGCTATGTGCTGGCGACGGGATTTCGGGGCGGAGCGACGGAATAGCAACAACGACGAGAAGAGAGGCTACCCCAGCCGCTGATCCCGCACGTCCTGCGTATCCTCGGTTGCGGCCTTGACGGCCGCCTTGGCCGCGCCCTTGCCGGCACCCTTGCGGCTTGCGATCTCCACGGCCTTGCGGCCGGAGACTTCGTGGCCGGCATCGGCGGGCATCTGCCAGAAGAACCAGCTCGACGCCGCCGAGGTCAAGGCGACCACGAGGAAGGCCGGCGCGAACACGCTGGCGTTGAGCTCGCTGGCGTGGCTGAGCCACATCGTCGTCTCCACGGAGGCGGCGCCGACGGCGACGCCGGCCGAGACGGCGAGCTGCTGGTTGACGCTGACGAGCGTGGTGGCGCGGCTCATCTGCGCCTGCTCGACCTCGGCATAGGCCACCGTGTTGATCGCGGTGAACTCGAGTGAGCGGAAGAAGCCGCCAACCACCAGAATGATCATGATGATCAGCAGCGGCGTCGTCACGGTGAAGAGCGCACAGGCGGCGAGGAAAACTGCACTGATGATCGCGTTCATCGTCATCAGGTTGCGGAAGCCGAAGGCGCGGATGATGCGCGCGGCGAGCGCCTTCATGCCCATGGCGCCGAGCGAGGAGCCAAACGTGACGAGGCCGGACTTGAACGGCGAGAGGCCGAAGCCGATCTGCATCAAGAGCGGCAACAGGAACGGCAGCGCGCCGATGCCGAGGCGGAACATGAATCCGCCGAGAACGGCCGCGCGCAGCGTCGGCAGCCTCAACAGCGTGAAGTCCAGCACCGGTGACCCCGTTCGCCGCGCGTGAAGGACATACAGCGTCATCGAGATCGATCCGCCGACGACCAGGGCGGCAACCGTGCTCCATGGCAGCAGATTGAGTCCGGCAACCGACAGCCCGAAGGCGATGCCGGCGAGCCCGAGGCCCGCGAGCACCATGCCGTAGAGGTCGAACGGCTCTCGTTCCTCGCTCTTGATGGGATCGATGAAGCGCAAGGCCATGAAGATGCCGAGCAGCCCGATCGGGATGTTGATCAAGAAGATCCAGTGCCACGACGCGTAAGTCGTGATGAAGCCGCCGAGCGGCGGCCCGATCACGGGGCCGATCAGGGCAGGAACCGTCACCCACGCCATGGCATTGACCAGCGCGCTCTTGTCGACCGACCGCAACAGCACGAGGCGCCCGACCGGCGTCATCATCGCCCCGCCCATGCCTTGCAGGATGCGCGCGAATACGAAATCGGTGACCGATGACGAGAGCGCGCAGCCTACCGAGCCGACCATGAAAACGCCGACGGCAATCGCAAACACCATGCGCGCGCCGAACCGGTCGGCGGTCCAGCCGCTAGCCGGGATGAATACCGCAAGCGACAGCAGATAGGACGTGATCGCGAGCTTGAGCGTCAATGGGCTGGTGCCGATGTCGGCCGCGATCGCGGGCAGCGACGTGGCGATCACCGTCGAGTCCATGTTCTCCATGAAGAGAGCAGTGGCCACGATCAGCGGAATGATGCGTTGCTTGTCGACCATGACGGATTGGTAATGGACATCGGAAGGAAGGGCGCGGATTGCGGCTTATCACCGCCACCGGGCCGCGACCATTGCGGATCGACGCATGGCACCTAAATCCTGGGTGACCCCGGGTGGGTGCGCCCTTCACCGGAGATCACGATGATCGGCCGGCACGGGGGGACGCCGTTCACCAGTAGGAGGCACCGCGAGGCTATCCCCCGCTGAATTTGCCCAAAAAGCCTGTGCATGGCTGGCCGGCGGTCCGAATTGCTTTGATTCGTCGCCCGCCCGTGCTATCGACCCGCGTCAACCCCACCGATGGGCTCCGATTCTCCGGCGTTGCCGCAAGGTACGCCGAGGGCGGCGCTCATCCATAGCTATTTGCGGCAGGGCCGCGGAAGGAGTTGGCACATGGCCACGGTGCAACAAGGCATTCGCGAAGCCCTCACATTCGACGACGTGCTGCTGAAGCCGGGCCTGTCGGACGTCATGCCGGGCGAGGTCGACATCCGCTCTCGCGTCACCCGCGCCATTCCGCTCAACATCCCGATCATGGCCTCCGCCATGGACACGGTCACCGAAGCCCGCATGGCGATCGCCATGGCGCAGGCCGGCGGCATCGGCGTCATCCACCGCAATTTCGATCCCGAAGGGCAGGCCGCCCAGGTGCGGCAGGTCAAGCGCTACGAGTCGGGCATGGTGGTGAACCCGCTCACCATCAGCCCCGACGCCACGCTGGACGACGCGCTCAAGCTGATGAGCGATCACGGCATCTCCGGCATTCCCGTCGTCACCGGTGCGGGCAAGTCCACGCCGGGCAAGCTGGTCGGCATCCTCACCAACCGCGACGTCCGCTTCGCCACCGACCGCCAGCAAAAAATCTCCGAACTGATGACGCATGAAGGTCTCGTTACGGTGCGCGAGAATGTCAGCCAGGACGAGGCGCGGCGGATGCTGCATCAGCACCGCATCGAGAAACTGCTCGTGGTCGACGAGCAGTATCGCTGCGTCGGTCTGGTCACCGTGAAGGACATGGAGAAGGCGGTCGCCCATCCGCTGGCCTGCAAGGACGCGCAGGGCCGCCTCCGCGTCGCCGCCGCCACCACGGTCGGTGACAGCGGCTTCGAGCGTACCGAGCGGCTGATCGACGCCGGCGTCGATCTCGTCGTGGTCGACACCGCGCACGGCCATTCCCGTCACGTGCTCCATGCGGTCAACCGCATCAAGCGCCTGTCCAATTCCGTGCAGGTCGTTGCCGGCAACGTCGCGACCTCCGAGGGTGCGCAGGCGCTGATCGATGCAGGCGCGGACTGCATCAAGGTCGGCATCGGCCCGGGCTCGATCTGCACCACGCGCATCGTCGCCGGCGTCGGCGTTCCCCAGCTCACCGCGATCATGGATGCGGTCGAGGCGGCGAAGAAGTCCGACATCCCCGTCATCGCCGACGGCGGTATCAAGTTCTCCGGCGACCTCGCCAAGGCGCTCGCTGCCGGTGCCGACATCGCGATGGTCGGCTCGCTGCTCGCCGGCACCGACGAGACGCCAGGCGAAGTGTTCTTGTGGCAGGGCCGCTCTTACAAGGCCTATCGCGGCATGGGTTCGGTCGGCGCGATGGCCCGCGGCTCGGCCGACCGCTACTTCCAGCAGGACATCAAGGACACGCTCAAGCTCGTGCCCGAAGGCATCGAGGGCCAGGTGCCTTACAAGGGCCCGGTCGGCAACGTCATGCACCAGCTCGCCGGCGGCCTGCGCGCCGCGATGGGCTATGTCGGTGCAAAGGACATGAAGGACCTGCACGACAAGGCCCAGTTCGTCCGCATCACGGGCGCGGGCCTGCGCGAAAGCCACGTCCACGACGTCACCATCACGCGCGAGGCGCCGAACTATCCGGGCGGGGGTTAGGCGCTCCACATTCCGCTGTCATGCCCCGGCTCGACCGGGGCATCCAGTACGCTGCGGCTTCTCGGCTCTATTAAGACCGTCTCGGAGTACTGGATGCCCCGCCATCGCTGGGCATGACAGCGCCTGTTGGGTTTGCTTCATTCCCACCCACCTCCTAAATGATTGCGACAAAGCAATCAGGAGGAAGCCATCATGTCCCAAGGCAAACGCATCGTTCTCGCCGCGCGTCCCGTCGGGGAGCCAAAGCCGTCCGATTTCCGCATCGAGGAATTCGCGGTTCCTACGCCTGCGGCAGGCGAAGTCCTGCTGCGCACGATCTGGCTCTCGCTCGATCCCTATATGCGCGGGCGCATGAGCGACGGTCCGTCCTACGCGACCCCGGTGCCCGTCGGCGGCGTGATGGAAGCCGGTACGGTCTGCGAGGTCGCAGCCTCCAACAATCCGAACTTCGCCAAGGGCGACATCGTGCTCTCGCGCGCGGGCTGGCAGACGCACGCGATCTCCGACGGCAAGGGGCTGAACAAGATCGACCCGAAGCTCGCGCCGATCTCGACGGCCGTCGGCGTGCTGGGCATGCCCGGCATGACCGCCTACACGGGCCTGCTCGATATCGGCAAGCCGCAAGCGGGCGAGACCGTCGTCGTCGCCGGTGCCTCCGGTGCGGTCGGTTCGGCCGTGGGACAGATCGCGAAAATCAAGGGCGCACGCGCGGTTGGAATCGCCGGCGGCAAGGACAAATGCGATTACGTCGTGAAGGAGCTCGGCTTCGATGCCTGCATCGATCACCGCGATCCCGATCTTGCGGCGAAGCTGAAGGAGGCCTGCCCAAAAGGCATCGATGTCTATTTCGAGAATGTCGGCGGCGCCGTGTTCGAGGCGGTCTTCCCGCTGCTCAATGCGTTTGCGCGCGTACCCGTCTGCGGCCTCATCGCCCACTACAACGACACTGAAGCGAAGCCGCCGAAATGGGCCGCCAGCATGATGCGCGCGACCCTGACCAAGCGGCTGACCTTCCGCGGCTTCATCGTCTCCGACTTCGCCTCCCGCCATGGTGACTTCCTGCGCGACATGTCCGGCTGGGTCCGCGAGGGTAAGGTCAAGTACAAGGAGTTCGTCACTGAGGGCCTGGAGAGCGCGCCCGACGCCTTCATGGGGCTTCTGAAGGGGGCCAATTTCGGCAAGCAGCTGGTGCGGGTCGGGCCGGATAGGGCTTGATCCGCCGTTCTCGGCCCCTCGGGAGCCGGTATGGTTAACAAAGAGTGACCGATCGGCCACACCCGCCCGTAAAAGCCGCAGGTGTGACCGTCGGTTCATTGACGCGCTCGCGAAGGCATTGAATCATTGCGCATATTTCAGGTGCGATGATGTTAGAGCTTGTTGTTTTCTGCGTAATCCTGCTGGCCGCCGGTTATTGGGCGACGATGTTTGTCATGGGCCGTCGCGACGACGTTATCCATGGCAAGTTCGTTCACACCGAGGACGCTGGCGCGTTCCCGCAATCCGCGATGCCCGCGCCGCCATTCCCCAAGCGTCCGGTCAAAGCCGCGCGGCCTGCCAATGTTCAGCCCGCCAACACCGGGGCCAAGCCGGTGAACAGCGACGCGCTGCAGTCCTTGCTTGCAGCGATCCAGCAGGATCTCAAAAGCGTCGCTTGAGCAGCCATGGGAAGCGCCAATGCTCGCCGTCCATCTGGGCGAGCAGCTCCTCGATATCGATGTCGACCTGGCCGGCGGCCCTGACGTGGCGAACCTCGAAGCCGTCGGGCTGGAAGCGGTACTCCACAAGGCCGACCTCCTTGATCGCGATCCGGTCCTGGCGCGCATCGTTGATCTTGAAGCCGGCTGACGGCGCCCAGACGTGGCGGGTGTGGCACCAGGTGAAGTCGCGCCGCTGGTGCACGTGACCGCTGGCGATGAGGCGCACGTCGACATTGGAAAACATCTCGATCAGTCGCGCGCGGGCCGGCTGCGGCACGTAGCGGATCGACGTCTCCGGCATCTCGGGGTCGTCGGGCCCGTTGAGAAACACCGGCTTGTGCACGAACAGCGCGATCGGCTTGCCGTTCGTGCGCGAAACTTCCGAGGCAAGCCAGTCGAACTGCTCGGCCTCGAAGGCGAGCCCTGAATTCATCACCAGCGAGTTGAGGCCGATGAAGCACCAGCCCGCGGCCTCGAACGACCAATGGTCCTCGCCGATGATCTCGCGGAATTGCTGACGATGCGCTTCCGCGACCGGCGGCTTCGGCGCGGGGCCAACCGCGGTCGGATTGTCGCCAATGTCGTGATTGCCGGGGATGTAGCGGCAGGCGACGGGCAGGGCATCGTGCAGGCGCTTGGCGAATTCGACATCGTCGCGGCTGGTCGGCCCGTCGAACGAGACGTCGCCGGTGTTGACGACGAGATCGGGCCTATCGGTGTCGATATGCTCGCTGAGCGCCTGGAAGTTGGCGATCAGGCCGGGGAAGCGCCGGCCAAGATGGGTGTCGGAGATCTGCGTCAGGCGAAATTCGGGCATGGATCGATCATAGGCCACGCCCGACGTCGGAACGATGACGGCGCGTCCGCGGTCAGCGATCGAACAAAGTTTAAAGCACGCGATAGCGGATTGTGTAGGCGTCCTGCGGCGCGACCGCGCTTGTCAACGGCGAGGCGATGCGGTCGGCGAGGTGCCAAGGACCGAATTGAGGACCGAATTGAGGACCGAATTGAGGACCGAACTGAGGACCGAACTGCTCGGAGCGATGCGGCTCGGCGGGCAGGCGGAGGCGAAATTCGAAGGTGCCCTTGCCTGGCAGGTTCACGACCAGCACGCGGTCCGCAGTGCGGTGGTTGAGCACCACCGCGCCGCGAAGCACGGAGCGGCCATCACCGAGCTCCCGCACGCCCTCGACCAGTGCCAGCGTCTGGTTTCGGTCGGTATGCAGCTCAATCTGGGTGTCGGACGCCGCCGCCAAGGTCTCCTTGGGCATGCGGATCTCGAACTCGACCGCGGGTTTTGACGGATTGAGGCCGAGATAGGCCAGCGCGGCATGGCGCATGTCGTAGGCGGCAAAAGCGAACAGAGCGAGGGCGGCGAGCGCAGCGAGGCCATGCCTGAGGACATCGCGCCAGGTCCGATAGCTCATGCGGAAGTAGACCGTCATCGCCAGCGCCACCGCGAGCGCCGTCGCGATGCCTGCCAGCGCCGACATCAGGATGCCGAACTGGCCGTCGGCCGACTCGGTCAACGCGCCGCTCAGGCTGGCGAACTGGCTGAAGAGGGTGTTCATGGCGGTCTCTCGCCTTGCGCCCCCGAGGGGCCAAAATCGCTTTAACTGTCGGCAGTTGGTCGCCTCATCGGGAACGCCGGTTCAACTCGTTGATTGTCAGGACCAGCGGTGACCGCTAAGGGACGCTAGCTGTGCCTTCCGCCGGATAGGAAAATCCCGGGAAATTCCGATGTCCATTCAAATGGTTTTGCTGCCGGTCTTCGTGCAGGTCGGTCTCACCTTCGCGCTCCTGATCGCCATGGCGATGGGACGCCGGCGCGCGCTCGTCTCCGGCGAGACCAAGAGCCGCGACGTTGCGCTCGGCGAGCCCAACTGGCCCAAGGGCGCCACACAAATCGCCAATTGCTACCGCAACCAGTTCGAGCTGCCGGTGCTGTTCTACGCCCTGATCGCGCTGGCGCTCCCGTTGCGCCATGCCGATCTGTTCATCGTGCTGATGTCCTGGGTGTTCGTGGTGACGCGCTTCGTCCATGCCGGAATCTTCGTCTCCTCAAACAATCTTGGCCGCCGCTCCACGATCTGGCTCGCCGGCGTGCTTGTCCTGCTCGCGATGTGGATCTACTTCGCGTTGAAAATGCTGTTGCTGATCTAGGCGCTACTCGCCGATCCTGATCTGAAAGATTCAAATGACTCCCGCTGCCCGGCTGTCCGCAGCCATCGAACTGATCGACACCATCGAGAAAGACCGCGTGCCCGCGGCCAAGGCGCTGAAGGAGTGGGGCACCGCGCACCGCTTCGCCGGCTCCGGCGACCGCGCCGCCATTGCCGGCCTCGTCTGGGACGTGCTGCGCCGCTATGCCTCGAGCGCCTACCTGATGGATTCCGACACCGCGCGTGCTCGGCTGATCGGCATGCTTCGCCTCGAACGCAACATGGATATCGCGACCATGGCCGCGCTGTTCGACGGCAGCCGCTTTGCTCCGGCGCCCTTGACCGAGGCCGAGCAGGCCGCGCTCGCCTCGCGGTCGCTTCAAGGTGCCCCGGCTGCGATCGCCGGCGACTATCCGGAATGGCTGGATCCGTATCTGGCAAAGGCGTTCGGCGACGAGCGCGTCGCGGAGGCGGCCGCGATGGCGAGCCGGGCGCCGCTCGACCTGCGCGTCAACACGCTAAAATCCAATCGCGACAAGGTGCTGGGGGCGCTTGCTCATCTTCATGCGAAACCGACGCAGTGGTCCACAACCGGGCTGCGCATCGAGCTTTCGGCCGATGCGCGCAACCCCGGCATCCAGGCCGAAGAGGATTTCATCAAGGGTGCCATTGAAGTGCAGGATGAGGGGTCGCAGCTTGCAGCTGCCCTGACCGCGGCAAAACCCGGCGAGCAGGTGATCGATCTCTGTGCGGGAGCCGGCGGCAAGACGCTGGCGCTCGCCGCGATGATGCAGGGCAAGGGCCGGCTGATCGCCACCGACAGCGACAAGCGGCAACTTGCGCCCATTCACGAACGACTGTCGCGCGCCGGCGTCCACAATGCCGACGTGCGCACGCCCAAGGGTGAGGCCGATCCGCTGGCCGAGATCAGCGCCACCGCCGACCTCGTCGTGATCGATGCGCCCTGCACGGGAACCGGAACCTGGCGCCGCAACCCCGATGCCAAATGGCGCATGCGCCCCGGCGCGCTGGAGATTCGCTTGCGGGACCAGACCGAGGTGCTCGAGCGCGCGGTTCCGCTGGTCAAGGCCGGCGGCCGCATCGCCTACATCACCTGCTCGGTGCTCTCAGAGGAGAACGGGGAGCAGGTGAGGGCGTTCACCTCCCGCCATCCCGAATTCGCGGTGGTGCCGCCCGAGCAGACCGCGAGCGTGCTCTGGGACAAGGCGGAGGAGTTTGCGCAAGCCGCGCTGCAATCGCCGGAAGGCTGGCTGATGACGCCGCGGCGGACGGAGACGGACGGGTTCTTCGTCTCGGTCTTGAAGAAGGCGGGTTGATCTCACGGTCATTCCGGGGCGCCCGCAGGGCGAGCCCGGAATCCATCGCTCGGCAGTCTCCGCGGCCGAATGGATTCCGGGCTCTCGCTTCGCGAGCCCCGGAATGACGGGATCCCAAACAAAAACCCCGCGAACCGGAACCCGGTCGCGGGGTTTTCTAAGTCTGCGTTCTGCCGGTACGTCCGTGGTCAGAACGGTGCGCGGGCTTTAGCCGACGCGGAGATTGTCGGCCGAGGACTTGCCGCTGCGACGATCGGCGACGATGTCGAACGAGACCTTCTGACCTTCGTTGAGGGTCGAGAGGCCAGCGCGCTCGACAGCGCTGATGTGCACGAACACGTCCTTGTCGCCGTCATCCGGCTGAATGAAACCAAAACCCTTTTGATTGTTGAACCACTTCACGGTGCCCATAGCCATGGGGATTTCCTTTGCTTAAGAAGTTAACACGCGGACCGGTACGCACTATTGCGCCCATAATCCTGATCAGTCGATGTTGGAGAAATCATCTGAAGCGTGCGCGCCCGTCAGCAACGAAGCGAAGCGGCCCAGTCGTTCGGCCAAGTATCGATGATCACAATATAGCGAGATTTTGGGGCCACTTCAAGGCACCACCCGCCGCTCGGGATGTCGCCGAATTTTGCTATTTTGCGGTGCAAATTAACCCTTCCGGGGCGCTCAATCGACGATAAACAGCGTCGCCCCCGTCGCCGTCGAGGACCGGTGCGCGGCATCGCCGAAATCCGAGACCTGGTAGCTCATCCCCGCCGTGAGCTTGAACTTGCGGCCGTCGCGCAGCTCGCTGTCAAGCTCGCCCTGCAGCACGTAGAGCACGTGGCCGCGGTCGCACCAATGATCGGCGAGATACCCCGGCGTATACTCGACCATCCGCACCCGGAGATCGCCGATATTGAGCGTGCGCCACTGCGCTTGCCCGGTCTCGCCGGGATGGATGGTCGGCTCGACCTTGCTCCAGTCGGTGACGGTGAAGGGGGAGGTGGGGAGCTTCATGGGGAGGGTCCTGTCTCGGTGCCGGCGGCGGTGTTGTTAGCGTATGCGCCCGCCACAGTCTCCGTCATTGCTGCGCCCGCACTGAAGCGCTTGGGGCATGCTCGCGCCTAACTCTCGCTGTCATCGCCCGCGAAGGCGGGCGATCCAGTATTCCAGAGGCCGCGCTGTGATACGGAGAAGCCGCGGCGTACTGGATTCCCCGCCTTCGCGGGGAATGACAGTGGTGGGTAGTTGGCACCGCTTAATGCGCCGGATGATTCGCCGACCCCTGCATGATCTTTCCGGCCGCATTTACCCGCAGATATTCGCAGATGCGCTTGCCGCGCTCGTTCTCGTAGAGCACCACCATGCTATCAGGGCTGACGAACAATTCGATCAGCGAGAAATGCAGGTTCGGCAACAGGGCGAGCGCCTTGCCCCAATAGGCGCGCAACGAATCCTTGCCGCGCACGGTGCCGCTTTCATCGAAGCCCAACACGGGGATGCGGTCCGATGTCATCACGACGTCGTCGGCATAGAGCGTGAGCACGCGTTCGAGATCGCGGGCGTTCCAAGCCTCGATCCAGGTGCGGCCGAGCTCGGCAAGCGTTGATGGCTGATGGTGCTGTGGCATGGCGTTCTCCCTGATCGGCTCTTAATGATTGATGGGCCATATTGGGTCAATAATACTGACCTATATCGATTTGTCCATGCCCAAAGAAGAATGTGGGCGCGCGGCCCGCGCGGTTGCGGGCAGGGGCGCGGTCGCGTATTTGCTTGCCATGACAGCAGCACAGACCGACCGCTCCGCGTCGACGCCCTCAGTGGCCTCGGCGCACGACAAGATTCTCATCGTCGACTTCGGCAGCCAGGTGACGCAGCTCATTGCGCGTCGCGTGCGCGAGGACGGCGTCTATTGCGAAATCGTCCCGTTCAACAAGGCCGAACAGGCCTTCAACGAGATGAAGCCGAAGGCGGTGATTCTCTCCGGCGGCCCTGAATCGGTGCACGAGGCGGGCTCGCCCCGCGCCCCGCAAGCGATCTTCGATTCCGGCGTGCCGGTGATGGGCATCTGCTACGGCCAGATGGCCATGGCGGAGCAGCTCGGCGGCACGGTCGAGGGCGGCCATCACCGCGAATTCGGCCGCGCCGATGTCGAGGTGAAGGCGCCGAGCAAGCTGTTCGAGGACACTTGGTCTCTCGGTGGCAAACATCAGGTCTGGATGAGCCATGGCGATCGCATCACCAAGATGCCGCCGGGCTTCTCGGTGGCCGGCACGTCGCCGAACGCGCCCTTCGCGATCATCCAGGACGAGACGCGTAAATATTACGGCCTGATGTTCCACCCCGAAGTGGTGCACACGCCCGACGGCGCCAAACTGATCCGCAATTTCGTGCGCAAGATCGCGGGCCTCTCCGGCGACTGGACCATGCGCGCCTTCCGCGAGGAGGAGATCGCCAAGATCCGCGCCCAGGTCGGCAAGGGCAGGGTGCTCTGCGGCCTCTCCGGCGGAGTCGATTCCGCGGTCGCGGCCGTGCTGATCCACGAAGCGATCGGCGAGCAGCTCACCTGCGTGTTCGTCGATCACGGCATGCTCCGTCTCGATGAAGCCAAGACGGTGGTCGACCTGTTCCGCCACCACTACAACATCCCGCTCGTGCATGTGGATGCCTCCAAGCAGTTCTTGGGCGAGCTCGAAGGCGTCACCGACCCCGAAACCAAGCGCAAGACCATCGGCCGCCTCTTCATCGAGGTGTTCGAGGCCGAGGCCAAGAAGATCGGCGGCGCCGACTTCCTCGCGCAAGGCACACTCTATCCCGACGTGATCGAGAGCGTCTCCTTCACCGGCGGCCCCTCGGTGACGATCAAGTCGCACCACAATGTCGGCGGTCTCCCCGAGCGCATGAACATGAAGCTCGTCGAGCCGCTGCGCGAGCTGTTCAAGGATGAGGTGCGCAAGCTCGGCCGCGAGCTCGGCCTGCCCGAAATCTTCGTCGGTCGCCACCCGTTCCCGGGCCCCGGCCTCGCCATCCGCTGCCCCGGCGACATCACACGAGAGAAGCTCGACATCCTGCGCAAGGCCGACGCGGTCTACATCGACCAGATCAGGAAGCACGGCCTCTACGACGACATCTGGCAGGCATTCGCCGTGCTGCTCCCGGTGAAGACGGTGGGCGTCATGGGCGACGGTCGCACCTACGACTTTGTGGTGGGCTTGCGTGCGGTGACCTCCACCGACGGAATGACCGCGGACTTCTACCAGTTCGACATGAAGTTTCTCGGCGAGACCGCCACGCGCATCATCAACGAGGTCAAGGGCGTGAATAGGGTGGTTTATGATGTGACGAGCAAGCCGCCGGGGACGATTGAGTGGGAGTAGTTTTTAGAGACCGAGGCATGCTGATGCGCGCCGCCTTGAAAGTGGTGATGGCCGCAATATTTGCCATGCCAGCTGCGGCGGCTCTGGCGAAGTCTCCGGACTGCGCGAGTTGGCCCACGAACATGGCCCTCGTGCACCTCAAGAACGCCGGCCTGATTGAAATCCCATCGGTGATCGAGGCGCAGACCAAGGCCGTTCGTCTCGCGTCCGAAAAGATCGGTAAAGACCTCTACCAGCAAGTTTACGACATCACGTTTCACACCGAGGATGGCAAGACGATCGAGGTCATCACGAAAAACCAGGCATCGAGCGAGGAATGCTCGATGAGCGGCGTCGACGTCTACGTGGTCGCGAACAAAATCGGCGGGTCGGCAGAGCTGCCATCTGCCGGCACGCCGAAAAAGTGATCCGGCTGCACCGAAAGCTCAAGACCTGCAATTGACCCGCGGCGGATGCGTAGGGCGGATTAGCCGCAAGGCGTCATCCGCCCTCTCTCGCCGAGTCGCGCGCAAGATGGCGGGTTACGCTTCTATAGTCCGCCCTACGATCTCTCTCACGGCTTCACGAACCGATAGGCGAAGTGATCGGTCTTGCCCTTGATCGCGGGATCGAACACCTTGATCGTGTGCGGATCGTCCTTGTTCGCGAGCAGGGTGCTTTCCGCGTCCAGCACGAAGCCGGCCGCCTCCACCTCCTTGCGAACGTCGATGACGGTGGAGCCCGCATGGATGCGTGCGAACCGGATCAACTCGGACAGCTTGGATTGGTCGTACATCTGGATCTCCTTTAGGCTTGGGCATTCGACGCGCGCGCGGCTTGCGCCAGTGCTTGCGTGTCGACGTACTCCCGGATGTTCGTCAGTTTGCCGTTGCGAACCGTGATGGCGAAGATCCAGTCGTCCCTAAACGTCTTGCTCGTGGCTTTGATCTTTCCCGTCGCGAAGCCGACGATCAGGACCCGGTCTCCTTGCGCGACGAACTCCCGGGGTTCGGTGGACGTTTCGATCGACTTGGATGCCGTCTCCACCAGATCCGTCACCCCGTCGTGCCCGCGATGCGTTCCGGCCAGCGGCCAGTCCTCCCCGGGGATGATCCACTCGATGTCCTCAGTGATCAGCGCCAGCAGAGCCTCGCTGTCGCCACGGCCGATCGCGGCGAAGAAGTCTTTCACGGTCTGGATGTTCTTCTCGATACTCATGGGAATTTCTCCATCTCGCTCGGATCGGATCGCGCGCGATCCGATCCCGTGTGTCGTATCCCCAAGGGTGGGGACGTCGTGTTCGTCAGTCGAACTTGACCAGATCCTTGAAGATCAGCTGGCCCCAGCTGTTTCCGCGCGCCTGCACCAGCAGCCCGCCTTCCGAAAGCCCGCCGAGCTTGACCGGCGCGAAGCCGAGCTTTTCCGCAAGCGCGGCAATCTCCGCTGCGGCAGCGTCATCGTCGCTCGCCAGGAACACGACTCTCCTGCCGCCATGGACGGCCGGATCCTGGCCAAGCACGGCAGCACCCAAATGGTTGAAGCCCTTGACCAGTCGACCGCCGGTGAAGGCTTGCGCGAGGGCCTTGGACGAAGGTTGTCCTCCGAGTTTCTCAGGCGGCACGCCGTAGGCATTGGTCACATCGACGATGGTCTTGCCCTGCCACGTGGGCAGCGCCTTCGCGACATCCTGGTGCGACTCGAAACGGACCGCCAAAAAGATGATGTCCGCCTTGACGGCGTCCGCCAGTCTTTTGGGAATGATCGTGGGTCCGATCGCGGCCGCGGCGGATGCAAAGCTTTCCGGGTCGCGCGTGGTTGCAACGGATACTTCGATGCCATTGCGGGCAAACGCCCTGGCCAGGGCCTGGCCGATATGGCCGAAGCCGATAATTGCGTAGCTCATGATGTTTCTCCGATCTTCTGTCGATGGCGCGGTCAGACCTGCGCCATGCCGCCATCGACGGCGAGATCCACGCCGGTGATGTAAGAACTTTCATCGGAGGCGAGGAAGGTGACGGCAGCCGCGATTTCCTCCGGCTTGCCCCTGCGACCCATCGGGACCTGTGAAGCAAATCCGGCGGCGGCTTGCTTGGCTTGCTCGGCCGTCAAGCCCGTCGTTGTTTCCAGGGCAGGGGTCTCGGTTGGTCCGGGGCTCATCGTATTCACGCGGATTTTGCGGTCCTTCAGCTCCAGCGTCCAAGCGCGCGAGAAGCTGCGCACCGCCGCCTTGCTCGCGGCGTAGACGCTGAACCCCGGCAGCCCCTTCACGTTCGACACCGAAGAGTTCAAGATGATCGAACCGCCGTCCCTAAAGAGGGGGAGGGCCTTCTGCACGGTGAAGAACAGCCCCTTCACGTTGACGTCGAAGGTCTGGTCAAAATGGGCCTCGGTAGCCATCGCGAGCGGTGCGATCGTTCCCGCGCCCGCGTTCGCAAAGAGAATGTCGATGTGACCGTGTTTCTCTTTCACGACGGCGTAGAGACGGTCGAGATCGTCCAGGCGCGACACGTCGCCGATGACCGTCGTCACGTTTCTCTCGATGAAGGCTGCGGCGTCCTTCAGCTCTTTCTCGCGTCGTCCGGTGATCACGACATGCGCACCTTCGTCCACGAAACGCTTGGCTGTGGCCAGCCCAATGCCGCTGCTTCCGCCGGTGATGATGGCGATCTTGCCTTCGAGTTTTTTCATGATGTTTTCTCTTTCGTTGTGTGTGGGCCAGGCGCGGGACCGCGCCGGGGTCAGAGTTGCGCCAGGCCGCCGTCGACGGCGACTTCGCTGGCGGTCATGAAGCTGCTGTCCGATGAGGCGAGAAAGGCGGCCACGGCCCCGATCTCCGAGGGATCGGCCATGCGCTGCAGCGGGGTCATCGCGGCGAACACCTTCTGACCTTCCTCGCCCAACGCTTCCTTCGCGAGTTCGGTCGCAGTCGCCCCGGGCGACAGCACGTTGACGCGGATGCCGCTACCCTTCAGGTCCTCCGCCCAGGTCCGCGCGAGGTTGCGCACGGCCGCCTTGCTCGCGCTGTACGCGCTCATGGCCGGGGCTCCCGTGGTGCCGGCGCTCGATCCGGTCAGGATGATCGAACCGCCCTGGCGCATCAGCGGCAGCGCCTTTTGCACCGTGAAGATCGTACCCTTCACATTGGTGTCGAAGGTTTCGTCGATGTGCGCGGCAGTGATCTTGCCGAGCGCAAGCTGGCTTCCCGCTCCCGCATTGGCGAAGACGATGTCGAGGGTTCCGCGCTCGGCCTTCACCGCCCCGTAGAGCTGGTCGAGGTCGGCCTCATCCGAGACCGAGCCCTTCACCGCGCGGGCATTGGGCCCAAGCGCGGTGACAGCCGCGTCGAGCGCTTGCTGTCGGCGGCCGAAGATGAAGACGAAAGCGCCGTCCTCGATGAAGCGCTTTGCCGCGGCGCGGCCGATGCCGGTCGCGCCACCCGTGATGACCGCAACCTTGCCGTCGAGCTTTCCCATGATTTCTCCTGTCGTGGTGTCGGGACAGCATCTGCCCCCGACGACCCCGAGATAGGTCCGGCGGCGTCAGGCGTTGAGTGCGGAAGCGCGCACATCGGTGGTGCGAAATCGATCCGGCCGGACGAGCGACGCCAGCCGCGACGAGCGGTGTCCGCCGTTCGGAATGGGCCCTGCTGGCCGGAACCGGCTATGATGATCGCCCGTACTGCGGTACGAGGCGTTGGATGGGACTTGAAAGGCGCACCGCGCGGTGCGGGATTGCACCATGATCGACTGGGATGACGTTCGCTACTTTCTAGCCGTTGCGCGCGGAGGCTCGGTGCGGGCGGCCGCCGAGCGCCTCGGTGTGAACCACGCGACCGTGCTGCGACGCATCGCCCAGCTCGAGGAACGCCTCGGGGTTCAGATGTTCGAAAAGCTGCCTTCGGGCTACCGCCTGACGGCTGCGGGCGAGGAGGTCCTCGAATTCGCGGACCAGATGGAAGCCTCGTCGCACCAGCTGGAGACGCGCGTCTTCGGGCGCGACCAGGGCGTGCGCGGGCTTTTGCGGGTGACGCTGGCGCCGCCGCTGGTGACACATTTGCTCATGCCTGATTTCGCCGATTTCGCGCGTCTGCATCCCGACATCGAGATGGATATCCTGTCGTTCGGCGAGCTTGCAAACCTGACCAACCGGGAGGCCGACGTCGCGATCCGCGTCGTCTACGACCGCAAAACCCTGCCGCAAAATCTTCACGGCGTGAAGGGACCGGAGCTGTTCGGCGGCGTCTACATGTCGCGCGATAGACTGGCCGCGTGGCGTGCCGGCGCGCCTGATCCGATCCGCTGGATTGTGATCAGCATTCACGGCATCCCGGACTGGGCCAGCGCGGGTGAGGTTCGCACTACCGGCGTTCCATTCAGGACCTCGGACGCCGGGGCGCAGATCGCTGCTGTCCGACAAGGGCTCGGGATCACGACACTGCCGTGCTTCGTCGGCGATGCCGACCCGCTGCTGGTGCGAGTGCCGGGCACCGACCTGCACATGTACGGAACGGTTTGGCTCCTCACACAGGGAGAGACGCGCAAGACCAAGCGCGTGCGGCTCTTCACCGAGTTCGTATCCGGCAGGCTCGCCGCGTACGCGCCGCTTCTCGCGGGGCTGTCGGTGGCGCGCGACTGACGGGCGGCAAGTCACGGGCGTAAAGGTTGGCCTCGACAGATCAATGCGTTATCGTGCTTCAGAACAATCGAGTGGGAGTAGGGTTGTGACTGCTATTGAACCAGCGTTGCTGGGTGTTGTTTCCTGGAGAGGCAGCGCCGCTTAGATCATGGGATTTGGGGTATTCATCCATCGATTGGACTCGATCTACGATGACAGCCCCGCTGAGCAGTACCAATTTCCCAGTCAATATCTTCATCGCGTTGAAGCCTGCATCGGCGATTGGATAGTATATTACGAACCGAGCAAGGTTGCTGAAACGCGCGGTTACTTTGCAATCGCTCGGGTTCAGCAGGTTGTTCCCGATCCCGGTACTTCCGGGATGTTTCTCGCTTTGATTGAACCCGGAAGCTATCTCGATTTTGCCAATCCAGTCCCATTCAATGGACCGACAGGTCCAGTAGAGCGCGGCGTCCTTAACGAGCAGGGACGGATTTCAGGACGCGCTCAGTCCGCAGTCCGCCCAATCTCTTCCGACGATTTCAGCAGAATATGCGAGCTTGGTTTCGCGGAGAACGCGCCGCTGCTGCCGCGGCGCGACGGCGACCTCCCATTGCTCGAGCTTAACGACCAGCCTCAGGTGCCATTCGCGATTGAGCAGCAGCGCGACCGTGTTAGCGTGACGATTTCGAGAATTCTGCGCGATCGAGTGTTTCGCCGGGTCGTCCTCCGCGCCTACGACGAGCGTTGCGCCGTCACCGGCCTCAAGCTCATCAATGGAATGGGGCGCGCGGAGGTCGCGGCGGCTCACATACGACCCGTCGAGGCAAACGGGCCGGACATCATCAGCAACGGGGTTGCTCTTTCGGGCACCGCACATTGGATGTTCGATCGTGGTCTCATCAGCTTCGCGGATGATTTGGAGATATTGATCTCGCGCCAGACAAATGATCTGGGGGGAGTGCAATCGATCATCAACAAGACGGGGCGTGCGCTTGCGCCGCGCCGGGCGTCGGATCGGCCACATCCGCATTTCTTGAAGTGGCACCGCGAGCATTGTTTCAAACAGTAAGCAAAGCCGTGCGGCTCATTCGACCGAACCCGCCCGTCGCTGAGCCGCGATCAGCATCTCCACGAACGCCGTCACCTTGGGTGGGCGGAATCGAGCCGCCGGGTAGACCGTGTGGATGCCGCCGGATGGCAGTTGCCATTGCGGAAGGATGTGAATGAGGCGCCCGGCCGCGAGATCGTCGGCCACCAGGAAATCCGGCAGCACCGAAAGGCCCCCGCCGGCGAGCACCGCTGCGAGCACCCCCGGCGTCGTGTCGATCGCAATGCTCGCTTGCAGCCGCACGGCGCGTCGATCGAGATCGCCGCGCGAGAACTGCCATAGCAGCGGCTCGCGCAGCGCCATGTTGGCGATGAACGGCAGCGCCACGAGATCGTCGGGATCGCGCGCGGCGGCGATCCGATCCGCAAACGCGGGAGCGCCGACCAGAATTTGCCGGAACGCGCCTATCTTGCGCGCCTGCAGGCTGGAATCGACCAGCCATCCGACGCGGATCGCCATGTCGATCTGGCCTGAGGCGAGGTCGACCGTCTGATCTTCGAGCGTCAACTCCACGCGGCAGTTGGGATAGCGTGCCGCGTAGGCCGTGACGACGGCGACCACGACGGCGGTGCCGTAGTCGTTCGGCGCCGTGATCCGCAATGTGCCGGTCGGCGCGGCGGCCGCCTGCGCGAGCTCGTCGAAGGCATCCTCCGCTTCGCGCAAGATCATGACGCAGCGCGCATGAAACATGCGGCCCGCCTCGGTCGGATGGACCCGGCGCGTTGTGCGCACCAGAAGACTGGTGCCGAGATCGCGCTCCAGCTGCGCCACCTGCTGGCTCACCACGGCCTTGGTGATGCCGAGCCGCTCGGCGGCCCGCGTGAAGGATCCGGTGTCCACGACGGCTGCGAAATAGGCCAGTCGGTTCAGGTTCATTTGGTTCGTCCGGTCAGATCTATTGTCAGCCAATACCATACATTCTGTATATTTTGTTGATATTTATCTACCAATGCGCGCGTGCCACATTGCATTTCAAGGAGATCGCCATGTCCGCGCCCATTCATGTCACCTACCTGTTCGATCCGCTCTGCGGCTGGTGCTACGGCGCCGCCGCGCTGCTCGAACAGCTCGTGGCCCGACCAGATTTCGCGGTCCAACTTGCGCCGACAGGCCTGTTCGCCGGCGAGGGCGCCCGTCCGATGGACGACGGCTTTGCCGCTTATGCCTGGACCAACGACCAGCGGATTTCGCGCTTGAGCGGCCAGCCTTTCAGCGAAGCCTATCGCCGCGATGTGCTGGGCGACCGCACGCGCCTGTTCGATTCCGGCCCGGCAACACTGGCGCTCACGGCTGTTGCGCTCACGGCACCCGATCGGGAGTTCGCGGCGCTGAAGGCCTTCCAACTCGTCCGCTATGTCGGAGGCCGCGACAGCACGGACATGTCCGTGCTGTCGGACGTACTGCGCGCGATGAACTTGCCGCAGGTTGCCGCGCGTCTGGCAACGCCCGACGCCGCGTTGATCGCCGCGTATCGCGCGCGCCTCGAGGCTGCGCGTGCCGAGATGCGCCGGTTCGGCGCCAACGGCGTCCCGGCCCTCATCGTCGGGACGCGCCATGATCGCCGCCTCGTGCAAGCAAGCGCGCTGTTCGGCAGCCTCGACGTCCTTGTCGACGGACTGAAGGCGGCCTGAGCGCAGCGATCAACACAGACCGGACCATCCAGCTTTCATTTCGCGATCCCAGACCAGCACCAGGAGACCAGCATGCCGACAAGGAGAACCATCATGAAAACCACTCTCGCCGCAGGCGCTGCCGCCATCTTCGCACCCGCAGGCCTCGGCCATGCCGCCGGCGGGCTCGCCTGGAAGCATTTTCCCGCAGGACCGAACGGCTTCTTCCGGGCTCCCGTTCTGGTGTCCGGGCCGAGCGAAGCCGTGCTGATCGATGGCGGCTTCACGCTGTCAGATGGCAAGGCTGTCGCAGACGCCATCAAGGCAACCGGCAAGAAGCTCACCACCATCTATATCAGCCAGTCGGACCCGGATTACTATTTCAGCCTCGGCGCCATCAAGGCGGCGTTCCCGGAGGCCCGCGTGCTCGCGGCGCCCGCAACTGTGGCGGCCATTAACGCCAGCGTCGAAAAGAAGCTTGCCGTTTGGGGGCCGCAACTCAAGGCGAACGGCCCGCAGGTGCTCGCCGATGTGGTCATCCCCGAGGCGTTTGACGGCAAGACGCTCAGCGTGGACGGCGGGACCATCGAGATCGTCAGCGCGGACGGCCTGGTCAACCGGCGCTATCTGTTCGTTCCCTCGCTCAACGCGGTGTTCGGCGGCATGCTGATCTTCTCCGGCGTCCATGTCTGGATCGCCGACACGCCGACCAGGGAGCAGCGTGCCGCCTGGATCGCCAATCTCGAAAAGATCGCGGCGCGCAAGCCGGCGATCGTCGTCCCCGGCCATCTGTCGGTAGATGCAAAGACCGATCTGTCCGGTGTCGAGCACACCATCACCTACCTTAAGGCCTTCGACCAAGAGCTGGCCAAGGCCAAGGATTCCGCCGCGCTCAAGGCGGCGATGGAAGCGCGCTTCCCCGGCCTCGGCATGGGCGTTGCGCTCGACATCGGCGCCAAGGTCGCCACCGGCGAGATGAAGTGGGGCTGAGATGGGGGCGAACCTCGACCTGATCCGCGCCACCTATGAGGGATCGTCGTCGGAAGAGAACGGCCGCAACTTGCTGGCCGCTCTCGCTCCCGATGCCGCATGGACCGAAGCGGAAGGGTTTCCTTATGCGGGCACTTATGTCGGACCCGACGCGATTATATCAGGCGTGTTCCGACGTCTCGCCACCGAATGGACCGGCTATCGTGCCGACGTTCACACCTATCTGGAAGACGGCGATCGCGTCGCCGCCTTCGGCGTCTACTCCGGGACCTACAAGGCGACGGGCAAATCCATGCGCGCCAATTTCGCGCATCTCTATCTGGTGAAGGACGGCAAGATCGCCGGGATGACGCAATATGTCGACACCGCGATGGTGCAGAAGGCGCTGGAGACTGCTGGCCACTGACAGCCGGCTACGTCGGAATGTACGAGAAGGGAGCCCGCGACATGCGGGCTCCCTTTTTCCGTTTTGACGGCGGCCAGATCTTGATGAAGTTCGCCACGTCCGTTGCCGCCGTCTTGATCCTTGCGCAGGCGCCCATCACGCTAAAAATAGGGTCGACGGAATCCGTGCCAAACCGCAAGATCGGTCGAGCGTGTCATGGCCGTCAGCGACTAGATGGAGCCGCCACGGAGGAGGGACGATGAAGGCGGCGCTGCAGAACTATCAGGACCGGATGCGACGGGTGCTGGATCATATCGATCGGCATCTCGACGATGATCTGGATCTGGACACGGTGAGTGCTGTTGCGGCTTTCTCAAAATATCATTTCCACCGGCAGTTCTCGGCAACCTTCGGGTTATCAGTGCATCGCTATGTCCAGCTGGCCCGCATGAAGCGCGCTTCGCATCAACTGGCCTACATGGACGCCCTTGATGTCACGGAGATTGCGATGGATGCCGGTTACGACGCACCGGATGCCTTCGCCCGCGCCTTTCGGCAACGGTTCGGGCAATCGCCGTCGTCGTTCCGGAAGTCTCCCGACTGGGAGCCGTGGCTTGCGGCCTTAGGGCCTCTCGACAACGCCAGGAGCAAGCTCATGCAGAAAACGTTTACCACCGACGACGTGACGATCCGCGATGTGCCCCCTACGCCGGTCGCGATCATGGAGCATCGGGGAAGCCCTGAGACACTTGGTGACACGATCCGGCGGTTCATCGCGTGGCGCAGGGCCGCCGGCCTGCACCCCAGGACAAATCCCACCTTCACTGTTTGGCATTCCGAGGGGCGTCCGGCGCAGCAGGACGAATACAGCATCGACCTTTGTGTCGGGACCGACCAGCCGATCGCGGCGAACGGCGAAGCGATCAAGACCGGCGAGATCCCCGGCGGACGCTGCGCGGTGCTGCGCGTCGTCGGCTACACCGACAATCTGGAGCCTGCCGCGCTCTTTCTTTATCGTGACTGGCTTCCGGCCAGCGGCGAGGAAGCCCGCGACTTCCCGGTCTATTGCCAGCGGCTGAGCTTCTTCCCCGAGGTGCCGGAGCACGAGACCGTCGCGGACGTTTTCTTGCCGCTGAAGTAGCGTCCGCTGACGGCGCCTGTCGCTTCCGATCACGGAAACCGGCAGGCCGCCATTGGCGGATCAATACCGCCACGATGTGATCCCGCGTTCACCTCGGGAAACGGGTGGCCGCTCGCCGGTGCCTGATGTCTTGTTCGGCTCCTTTTCGACATCAGGAGAGTCTCACGGTGGAACTTGCAAACAAGACGATCATCATAACCGGCGCCAGCAGCGGTATCGGTGCTGCCGCAGCGTCGTTGTTCGCGTCCGAAGGCGCCAATGTGGTGCTCGGGGCGCGTCGCCCCGCCGAGCTGCAGGCCGTTGTTGCAAGCATCAAGAGCGCCGGAGGGCGCGCGACTTTTCTCGCGGGCGACGTTCGGGACAAGGGCTATGCAGCCCGCCTTGTCGCGCACGCCGTCACGACCTTCGGAAAACTTGACGGCGCTTTCGACAATGCCGGCATCCTCGGCGACATGATGCCGGTCCCCGAGATGAGCGTCGAAAACTGGACCGATGTGCTTGCGGTGAATCTCACCTCGGCGTTCCTCAGCGCGAAGGCGCAGATCCCGGCGCTGCGCAAGCAGGGCGGAGGTTCGATCGTTTTCACCTCGTCCTTCGTTGGCTTCAGCAACGGGGGCATGCCGGGAATGGCGGCGTACGCAGCCTCGAAGGCAGGACTGATCGGCCTGGCTCAATCACTGGGCGCCGAGCATGCGGCCGAAGGCATTCGCGTCAACGCGCTTCTGCCTGGAGGAACCATCACCCCGGCGGCAGGCGAGGGCAATCCAGACGCCCTGAATTTCATCGCCGGGCTTCACCCGATGAAGCGGATGGCCAGTCCCAAGGAGATCGCGCAGGCGGCCGTTTTTCTCCTGAGCGACCGGGCATCGTTCATGACGGGCAGCCCCATGACGGTTGACGGTGGCATGTCGGTCCGCCTGACGTGACGACGAACCCGCCAAGCGCGCGGCGACGGTCACCTCGGCGCAAACATTGGATGTTCGCCACGTATCTCCATGATACGAGACCCCGTCGTTCGCTTCCGGAGTTCAATATTGATGTCCGCCGCCACCGCCCCGAGTCAGTCGCCCGCGACCGCCGCCGAAACCGATCCCGAAACACTCGGTTGGATGAAGGGCTTCCCGCCTTCCCCCGACCGCACCATCAGCTTCCAGGATGGTTCGTTCCGCAGCTTCCCCGAGCTGCGCTGGGCCTGGAGCAACATCCGCCAGCTGGTGCCGACCGTGAATGTCTGGCGCGGGGCGGGGCCTGCGTCGGTGCTGCCGCGGCAAGACCATGACATCGGCGCGTCGGCCTCGACCACGATGGACGGCCGGCCCATGACCTTCGCGAAGATGCTAGAGGAGACCTACACCGACGGCATCGCCGTGCTGCATCGGGGCAAGCTGATCTATGAGCGCTATTTCGGCGCGTTGAAGCCGCACAAGCCGCATATCGCGATGTCGGTGACGAAGTCGTTCACGGGCGTGCTCGCCGGCATTCTGGTCGCCGAGGACAAGATCGACCCGCAGGCGCCCGTCACGGACTATGTGCCGGAGCTGAAGGCGAGCGCGTTCGGCGATGCGCGCATGCACGAGGTCATGGATATGACCACGGGGCTCGAATACACCGAAGTCTACACCGACAAGAACTCGCATGTGTGGGGACTGCGGCGCGCCAACGGCATGGCGCCGATTCCACCCGACTATGACGGTGCGACCACCATCTTCGAGTTTCTGATGGCGCAGAAGAAGCAGGGCGAGCACGGCAAGACCTTTGCCTACAAGACCGTCAACACAGACGTGCTGGCCTGGATCATCCGGCGCGTCAGCGGCATGAACTTGTCCGATCTGCTCTCCGAGCGCATCTGGCAGCCGATGGGCGCGGAGGAAGACGCGCATTACCACGTCGATCGCGTCGGCACCGAAAGCGGCGGCGGCGGCCTCTCCACCACCTTGCGCGATCTCGCCCGCTTCGGCGAGATCATGCGCAATCACGGCCGCTTCAACGGCCGGCAGATCGTGCCTTCATCTGTTGTCGAGGACATCGCGCGTGGCGGCGATCCCGAAAAATTCAAGCCCGCCGGTTACACCACGCTCCCCGGTGCGTCCTATCGCAATCAATGGTGGGTCACGCACAACGCCCACGGCGCCTATATGGCGCGCGGCGTTCACGGCCAGGGCATCTATATCGATCCCAAGGCCGAGATGGTGATCGCGCGCTACGCCTCGCACCCCGCAGCGGGCAATGCCGCCAACGACCCCATGACGCTGCCGGCCTACATGGCGTTGGCGAAGGAGCTGATGGCGGGCGAGTGAGGGCGCGGGTGCCTGTCGATCATCTTGCGAAGCATTACATATGGGTGTATGTAAGCCCCTATGGCGCACATCAGCATCCGCGATTTGCAAAAGATTTCAGGCGAGGCCATCGGTGCGTTGCCCGGCCCGACGCCTGTCAAATCGGGTGAGCGGACCGTAGGGCTGCTCATCCCCCTCAAGGCAGTCGATTCAGGCAAGCTCGCGGCGGTTCTGGCGCGGGCCGAGCGGTTCGCGAAGGGACGCGACGTGGCCGCGGACAACGCAGCGCTGGCTGAATTCGGTGACGTCGATCCGGTCGATTGGTCGGTCTCGGCCGTGAAGAAGCTCACGGCCAAGTCGAAGGCATGAGACGACCGTCAACCACGATCGTCATTGACGCAGCCATTCTGATTGCCGCCGTTCGAGGCCGAAGCTCCGGCGCGCTCCTGAAGGCTGCTGAAATGGCGATCCTGGTGACGACGGACCGCGTTGTCCAGGAAGCGCGTCGCCGTATCGCGCTTGGACTGCGGCGCCCGGAGCTGATCGAGCTGCTGGACGCGTTGGCTGAGCTGCTCACGATCGTTCCGGTAGCCGCATTGGAGCCTATGCTCGCCCGATGCGAAGAGACGCTTCGCGACGCCGTGGCAAGCCGCAATGGGTCCGAGCGCGACGCGCATGTGCTGGCGCTGGCCTGGAGCGTCGAGGCTGACGTTTGGACGACAGACCGCGACTTCGCCGGAACCGGTGTCGCGACATGGTCGACGCCGAACCTCATGCGCGCCTATGCGGATAGTGACGCGAAACCGGCCTGAGCCTTACGGCAGCTCCCGCCAGCGCATCGGCAAAATGCCGTCCCGTCTGAAACTGGCGAGGAAGCGGAAGCGGGCGGCTTGCGGATTGGGGCGGGCTTCGATCGGTGTGCCCAGGATATGCACGACGTCTGCTTCGTCATAGGCGGGCCAGGGTGGCAGGCCTGATCCGTTGGGATCGCCATGCGCTGCGAAATTCACCCAATAGGCCATCATGGTCCGCGCCAGCGCGCGGTCCTCTTCGGCCGGCGGTGCCGAGCTGCCGATCACCTGTTGCGGTGTCAGTGTGCCGAACACGAACGGGATTTCGGTGACATGCGAGGCGATCGGCGTGTAGTGCGAGGTATGGCTGAAGTGATAGCCGTAGACCGGCGCGCGTCCCCCGCGCCGATGCAGACGCAGCCACTGCCAGCATTGCTCGCCGACCACGATGCCGCCGGTGAGCGCGGACGCGGACGCCTTGGCCTCCGCGTCGGTTGCGGCGGGGTAGACCTTCACGAAATCGGCCATGCGCTCCCTGCCGAACATCGCCTCGGCCGCGGCGACAAAGGCTTGCGCCGATTGATCGGGAAGTGACTGCGAACGGAAAGGAAATTCCTCGGTGGCATTCCAGCCCGCCAGCAGCGGGATGTGCATCTGTTCGCCGCGCAGGAAGCGCCGCGCGGGCACGTCAGGCACGACATGACCATCGATGCTCGGCGAGAAGGCCGTCACGACCGGGCTGGTCCTGAAACTCCATGGCGCGGCTGCATTCAACCGATCGGCCGGCATGCTGCGCAAAGCTGCGACCGACCCGTTGCCCTGCTGCCGGGCAAAAGCCAGACCACGCGCGCGGGCTTCTTCAAAGCCCTGGAGTGGGCCGTGCTTGCCGTCCCAGAACGCGCCGCTCTGTCCAATGGCCTTGTGAAACAGTCCGTGCGCGAGCGGCGAGGCCATCAAGATGCCGATGGCCATGGCGCCGGCGGATTCGCCGAACAGGGTGACGTTGCCGGGGTCGCCGCCAAAGCCGGCGATGTTGGCCTTGACCCAGCGCAGCGCCGCCAGTTGATCCTGCAGGCCGTAATTGCCTGACGGCGCCCCCGCATCGAGCTCGGGATGAGCCAAGAAGCCGAGGATGCCGAGGCGGTAGTTGAAGCTGACGACGACGACACCTTTCACTGCTAGCGCGTTGCCATCGGTTGCAGGATTGGCCGAGGAGCCGAACTGAAAGCCGCCGCCGTGAATCCACGCCATCACGGGCCGCTTCTCATCCGCGCGCTTCGCCGCGGTCCAGACGTTGAGATAGAGGCAATCCTCGTCGCGCGGTCCCGGCCGCTGGTCGTTTTCGAGCGCCGACAGACAGCCCGCGCCGAACAAGCGCGCATCGCGCACGCCCTCCCAGGGCGTCGGCGGCTGCGGTGCGCACCAACGCAGAGGCCCGACCGGTGGCGCGGCATACGGAATGCCTTTGAACGCGATCACGCCGCTTGCATCGCGCGGGCCGCCACGCACGGAGCCTGCTTGCGTGCGGACCCCGCGTTCCAGCTCGGCTGCTGTCGCACTGGTGAAACCATGCATGGTCGTTTCTCCTGATCGCAGAGCGTGCCCGACCACCGCCGGGAGACAGCAGCCTATCGACATTCCTTTCCGCTCGATTTAGATATTCTGCCAATCGATTGCTAAAAACCGGCAAGCATGCGGCAGCCGCTCCGTTTTCCATGGCCTGATCTCGACGTCGATGATGTCTCCGCACCCGTTATCGCGGTGCGCGTTGACGTGATCGGGACCAAGGGCGAGGTGCCCGATCACAGGCACCGCAAGGGGCAACTTGTCTTTGCGCTGGGAGGCGCCGTGACGTGCCGCGTTCCCACCGGCCTGTGGATGGTGCCGCCGCATTGCGCGGTTTGGGTGCCCGGGGGCCTGCAGCACAGCAACCTCGCGACAGAAAATGCCCGGCTGTTCTTCGTCTATATCGAGCCTGACGCCGTGGACCTGCCGAATCGATGCTGCACGCTCTCGATCTCCCCGCTGCTGCGTGAAGTGATCGTCGAATTGTCTGATCAGATCGCGGATGACAAGGCGAGGGTGAACCTTCTGGCGAGCGTCCTTCTGCGCGAGCTTCCCCGCATGCCGGTTCAGCAGCTTCATCTGCCGCTCTCGCCCGAGCCGCGGTTGAAGAAGATTGCCGCGGCGCTGGCAAAAAACCCTTCCGATCGCAGGACGCTGGCCGAATGGGCCGCTCGCGTCGCGCTGAGCGAGAGCAGCCTCGCGCGTCTCGTTGTCCGCGAGACGGGCTTAAGCTTCGGGCGCTGGCGCCAGCAATTGCACCTGATCGTCGCCTTGCGCGAGCTGACCTCCGGCGCGAGCGTGCAGCAGGTGTCCGCCGATCTCGGTTATGACTCCGTCGCGGCCTTCATCACCATGTTCAAGAAGGCGCTCGGGAAACCGCCGGGCAAATATCTGAGCGGCATCTCGCCAGAATATAAGAGTTGACTTATATTAGTATAGATCGATATTCATCCTTGCACGAAACGACAGGGAGCAAGTGCTATGGAGATCGACGTGGTCAGGGTATTGGGGCTGGTTACGCGTTCGGTGAGGAATTTCGAGAAGGACGGGAAAGCGGCCAGTGCGGTGACACTGACGCGGCTTTACGAGACCAGCGTCGACGATCTCTGGGACGCAGTGACCAGCGAGCAACGCATTCCGCGCTGGTTCTTGCCGGTCGAGGGAGATCTCCGGCTCGGCGGAAAGTACCAGCTCAAGGGGAATGCAGGCGGGACCATCACGGCATGTACGCCGCCGACCCATTTTGCGGCGACGTGGGAATTCGGCGGCGCGATGAGCTGGATCGACGTCAAGCTGACGACAGAACGAAGCCAGGCGCGGCTGACGCTTGAGCACACCGCGATGATCGAGGATCATTGGAATCAGTTCGGTCCAGGGGCAGTCGGGATCGGTTGGGATCTCGCCATTGCGGGGCTGGAGCGATATGTTGCGACCGGGGCATCGGTCGACCATGAGACGGCCGAGGCGTGGATGGGCTCTCCCGCGGGCAAGGAATTCATGACGAGTAGCGGCGAGTATTGGCGCGCAGCGCATGTCGCAAGCGGCGTGGATCCTGCCTCCGCGAAACAGCGGTCGGACCGCACCATCGCTTTCTATCGCGGCGAGACGCCGCCCGACGTGGCGCATCCGGGCACAGGAAGCTGATGCAAATCTTCGAGGTCCTCGCCGACCCTGTCCGCCGTCGCATCCTCGAGCTGCTTGCGCCCGGCGAGATGGCGTCCGGTGAGGTCGTCGAAGTGATCGGAGCGGAGTTCGGGATCACGCAGGCAGCCGTGTCGCAGCACCTCAAGGTGCTGCGCGAGAGCGGCTTCGCGACCGTTCGGGCGGAGGCGCAACGACGGCTCTATTCGGTCGATGCTGCGGGGCTCCAAGCGGTGGATGCATGGGTCGGCCAGTTCCGCAATTTCTGGGAGCCGAAGCTGGACGCCCTGGCGACGGAAATCGCACGCGGCAAACGCGAGCGTCGCAACGCGCCAATGACCAAGCGGAGCGGGAAGCGGGCGTGATGGCGTCGCGGCAAAGTCGCATCGCGCCGCTTCAGTGAGGCACGAAAGGCGCCGCCAAAACAGCAAGCATACCAAAGCTGGCGATATTCCAGAACAGCGAGCGGACGAGCGGTATGCCGGATAGGTAAAGCGCGGTGTAGGCGATGCGTCCGCCAAGATAGGCGATCGATCCCCAATAAGTCAGCTCGTTGTGAACGCCTGCGGAGTGAGAGATGAGGATCGCGGCGGCAAAGAATGGAAACGTCTCCATGTAGTTGCGGAAATTTCGGTTGAGCCGGCCGGGGATGGCCTTGAGCGGCGGCATCTCGGTGTCGCGCGGGCTCGCAGCCCATCTGAGGCCGTACTGCAGGTTCGCGGCTTGCGCGGCGGCGACAAGCTGTACGAAGCCCCAGACGATCGCGGCGGCCAGCATCGATAGCTCGAAGCTCATCGCCATTGGCTGTCCCCCAAGCTGCAAGAAATCAGCGCGATCCCGGGTGCCATTCCGGGAGTTTGGGAATCTCGGGATCGAGGTGGTCCCAGGCATATCCGCGCGAGCAGAACAGCACGACGGACGGTTTGAACGTGCTGGCATCGTCCAGCGTGCCGACATGGATGCCGATGAACTCCGGCTTCTCGTCCGGCTTGTTGTAGATCGGCGAGCCGCAGCTCGGACAGAATCCCTTGCGCTTGACTGCGCCGCTGTCGGCAGTGCGCTCGATTTCGCGCACCTCGCCTGTCACCGAGACTGCGCTGCGCGCGAACACGAAGATGGAGCTGTGGCCGCTGCCGGTGTCGCGCTGACAGTCGCTGCACTGGCATTGGAAGCCGCGGATCGGCGCGGACGCAATGGTGTAACAAACCGCGCCGCAGGCGCAACGACCTGAATATGTCATTCGTCTCCCTCCCGACGGGGCCGACCGTTCCAATCATATCAGGCTCGTTTGACTTCTCCACATCGAACAGCCGGCGCGATTTCACACGAGTCCGATCTTCGCCGGCACGCTCACCCGCGCGACATCTTGTCGAACTTTTTCACCAGCCGCTCCCGCTTCAGCCGCGACAGCCGCTGGATCCAGAACATCCCATCGAGCTGGTCGATCTCGTGCTGGTGGCAGACGGCACGCAAGGCTTCCGATTCTTCAGTGTGCATCTCGCCGTCGAGATCCTGATAGTTGATCCGCACGCGGGCGTGGCGCTGGATGTCGTCGTTGACGCCGGGCATCGAGACGCTGCCTTCGCGATGCAGGATCATCTCGGGTGAGGCCCATTCGATCTCCGGATTGACATAGGTCTGCGCACCTTCCTTGGCGTCGAGCTCGAGCACGACGACGCGCAAGGGCACGCCGATATGCGGAGCCGTGATGCCGATGCCGGGCGCGGCGCGCATGGTCTCGAGCAGATCCGTTGCGAGCTCGCGAAGCGCATTGTCGAACGCGGTGACGGGGTGGGCCGGCAACGTGAGGCGGCGGTCGGGATAGCGGACGATCGGGCGAATGGTCATGCAGGCTCCTGGCCGGAACCCTTGCGGGCGAGGAGACGGCTAGTCGGCTGCGCAAGGGAAGACGATCAAGAGCGGCGGGATGATGCCATGATGCAGGTGTTTTGCCCGACGAGTCAAACGGCGAGTCTTTCTTCGCACTGCAAAGAGCTGCGCTGTAAGTCCTTGATCCCAAAGCGCCCGGCTACTGTGCATGGGGTTGTTTTCGCTTTTTTTGTTTGGCAGGTCACAAATGCGTGCCGCAAAAACTTGCGTCGGCCTGTCGGCCCACCATGTTCCCATTCGTCTTCCACCCAGACAGACCTGACGGGAGACCAAAAATGAACTCTTCCTCCTATCGCTGGGTGATCGTCGCCGCGGGCGGCTTGCTCGGCTGCGTCGCCATCGGCGGCATGTTTTCGCTGCCGGTGTTCCTGCAGCCGATCGCAAAGGATACCGGCTGGTCCGTGACCGGCATCTCCAGCGCGATGACGATCGGCTTTCTGGCGATGGCCTGCACCAGCATGGCCTGGGGGACGCTGACGGACCGGTTCGGGCCGCGGCTGGTGGTGCTGACGGGATCGACGGTGCTGACCGTGAGCCTGTTCGCGGCGAGCCACGCCACTTCGCTGCTTGCGTTTCAGTTCGTCTTCGGCCTTCTGGTCGGGGCGTCCTGTGCCGCGATCTTCGCGCCGATGATGGCGACCGTGACCGGCTGGTTCGACACCCATCGCAGCCTCGCGGTCTCGCTGGTGTCGGCCGGCATGGGCATGGCGCCGATGACGATGGCGCCGCTCGCGGCCTGGCTCGTCTCCGGACATGACTGGCGCACCTCGATGCAGATCGTGGCGCTGGTGGTCGGCGCCATCATGATCCCGGTCTCATTCCTGGTGCGCCGCCCGCCGGCGCTCGCACACGCCTTGGCCGCGCCTGCGGGCGAGGGCGCCGTGCAAGGTGAGATGTCGATGGGAGAGGCATTGCGCTCGCCGCAATTCCTGATCCTGCTCGCGACCAATTTCTTCTGCTGCGCCACCCATTCCGGCCCGATCATTCACACCGTCTCTTATGCCGTGAGCTGCGGCATCCCGCTGGTCGCGGCGGTGACGATCTACAGCATCGAGGGTTTTGCCGGCCTCGGCGGGCGCATCGCCTTCGGTCTGATGGGTGACCGCTTCGGCGCCAAGCGCGTGCTCGTCTCGGGCCTGCTGTTGCAGGCGTTCGGCGCACTCGGTTATGTCTTCGCGCACCAGCTCACGACATTCTATGCGGTCGGGGCCGTCTTCGGCTTCATCTATGCCGGCACCATGCCGCTCTACGCCGTGCTGATCCGCGAAAACTTTCCGCTCAAGATGATGGGCACGGTGATCGGCGGCACCGCCATGGCGGGCAGTCTCGGCATGGCCACGGGCCCGCTCGCCGGCGGCCTGATCTACGATGCGTTCTCGAGCTACGCCTGGCTCTATATCGCCTCCTGGGCGATGGGCCTCGGGGCCTTCCTGATGGCGATGAATTTCAGGCCGTTCCCGAAGCCGCGAGCGGAGTTGGCGCCGGCGGCGGCGTAAGCAGGTTCATCGAGGCGCAGCGCTAGAGCTGCGCCTCGATCGCGGGCTTGTCGATGATGGACCACACGTGCCGTATTTTTCGGTCGTGAAATTGATAGAATACGTTTTCGCAGAAGGATACGCGCCTGCCGTTCACATCCAGCCCCAGAAACGTTCCAGCCGGCGTGCAGTCGAACTTCAGCCGGGAGGCAATGTGGGGCGGATCGCAGACCAGCAGCTCGATGTTGAAATGCAAATCCGGAATTGAGCGAAAATCCTGCTCCAGCATGGCACGATAGCCGGACAGTCCGAACTGTCGCGCATTGTGGGCGACGTCATCGTGAACGAACTGTCCGAGCGCGGGCCAATCCTGCCGGTTCAGGCAGGCGATGTAGTCGCGGTAGATGTCGGCGAGGTCGGACCTGGTCATGGCGTTGCTCCTGCGGCTCCGGCCATAACGCGGCAACGGGGCGATCGGCGCCCGCGCTCACAGACGTTTTTCGAAGAAGAGGTCCGGGTAGGGGTCGTCATTGAAGCGGGGGATCTCGCTCCAGCCGCTGCGTCGGTAGAGCTGGCCGGCCTCCGCCAGGGCGCTGTTGGTATCGAGCCGCAGCAGCTTGATGCCGAGCCCGCGCGCGGCATCCTCGGTCGCGTCCATCAGGCGCCGGCCGAGCCGCAATCCGCGCGCCGCCGGTGCGACCCACAGCCGCTTGATCTCGGCATAGCCGTGATCCGTGCCCTTCAGCCCGACGCAGCCAATCGGCAGCGTGTCCGAGATCGCGACGATGAACGTGCCGCGCGGGCGGCGCATGTCCTTGGCGTCAGGATCGCGCGACAGCGAGACGTCGAACCCCTGCTTGAAGCGGCGGCCGAGCTCGCCATAATATTCGCCGAGGCAATAACGGGCCTGTTCGCTCCGCGGATCCATCTCATCCAGCGTGACGCGGTCGCGCGTCAATGCGGAAGCAATCAAATCCATCGCCGCCAGCAGCGCCTCGCGTTGCGAGTGCTGGGCGAGGAAGCCCTCGGCCTGCGTGTTCGACAGCGCCTCATAGGCCGCGAACTCTCGCCGGCCCGCACGTGTCAACGTCGCGACGCGGCGGCGCGCATCGTCCTCATGCGCATTGGTCTCGACCAGCCCTTCGTCCTCGAGGCTGCGCAGCAGGCGGCTCATCAGGCCGGAATCGAGGCCGAGATAGTCGCGAATCTCGGCCACGTCCGAACGTCCGTGCCCGATCGCGTTGAGCACGCGCGCTGCCCCCAGCGGCCGCCCGCGTCCCAGGAATGACGTGTCGAGGGCGCCGACAGCGGACGTGACGGCGCGATTGAAGCGGCGGACGCGTGGAACAGGGTCGAGCATGATGTCTGACTTTAGTCAGGCATATCGTCGATGTCAATCAGCGCAGGCTTTCGCTTCACCGGCGAACTGCGCTTCAATCCAGGCCCAGCGCCTTGCGGGATTTCCGCGTGAGTTTTGCCGCGACCATCGCGTGCGCCTGCGCCAGATAGGCCGTGAGCTCGGCGTCCGGCAGCGCGTTGTTGCCGACGAGCTGCACCCATTTGGCGCGCGCCAGATACGGCGCCGGCCGCGCAAGGCCGTGCTCGATCAGCATGGCATAAGCCATGTTCGAGACTTTGAACATGTAGCCGCCGGAGCGCGCGGCAAAGCCGCCGCCGAGTGCGAACATCTTGCCGCCGACCTTGAACACCGAGGTGCCCTCCCACTGCACCACCTTGGTGACGGCGGGCAGGCGCAGGCAGCGGGTTTCGAAAGTTCTGGGAGTCATCGCTTGAGCGATAGCACAGCGCACGCGGCTTGCAACGCCGCAACGATGGAGCGCCACGGCGTGCCGCGCCGCGTCCGGGATAAGAGGGGACGACCCCACTTGTATCGTGCCGTCCGAATCCCCACACTCCCCACCATTCAATCAGTCACAGGAATAAGAACATGGCTCGCGTTCGCTGTATCACCGAGATGGGCATGGGCGTCGACGTCCATGGCAGGGACGCCACCAAGGCGGCGAAGCGTGCCGTCTCTGATGCCATCAGGCATTCGAGCCTCGGCTTCTTCCGGATGATCGACAAGACTGCGAACGACATGTTCGTGGACGTCACGATCGCGGTGCCGAATCCCGAAGCCGTCGACAAGGACGCGGTCGCGAAGGAGTTGCCTTACGGCACTGTCACCGTCAACGCGGTGAAGGGCGGGCTGGAGATTCCGTCGGCCCCCGAACAGGGCAACGACCCCATCCTCATCGCCAATGCCGCCGTCATCGTCAGCTTCGATAAGGACTAGGCCGGTGTCCGACCGTGACGAGACGCTGCTGGATCGCCCGATCTGGAGCGCGCTGACGACCAGCCACAAACATCTGGCCGAAGGTGGCCCGCGAGCATTGCGCTACCCGGTGGACGTAACGCCCTTTGCCGACATGGTCGACATGTCCGAGGCGAGCTTTGCTGCGCTCCGTGATCTCCTGTCGGGCGCGCAGGTCGCCGCACTGTTCACACCGGAGGCCGTCGACGTTCCCGCCGGGTTCAAGGTCGTGGTGGCCGGACCCTGCGAGCAGATGATCGGCTCTCCGGCCGACAGCCCGCTTCGCGATGCCGAGATCGTTCGGCTGGGGGTGGCCGACGTTCCCGCCATGATGGCTCTGACGGAGTTGACCAAGCCCGGTCCATTCGCGCGGCGCACCCACGAACTCGGGACGTTCCTCGGCATCCGTGCCGGCGGCGAATTGGTCGCGATGGCCGGCGAGCGCATGAAGCCGGGAAATTTCGTCGAGATGACGGCCGTCTGCGTCCACCCCGACCATCGCGGGCGGGGCTACGCGCAGGCGCTGCTGGCGGCGGTCGCACGCCAGATCGAGGCGCGCGGCGAAATTCCGTTCCTGCACGTGTTCTCGAGCAACTCATCGGCCATCGCGCTGTACCAGCGGCAGGGAATGCGGATTCGGCGCAGCCTGCACGTCACTGCGTTCATGAAGCAGGAATGAGCCGCGCCGTCCGGTCAGGCTTCTCATCCGGCGAATTCACGCTATATCGATCCCAACCATCATTGGGGGAAGCACATGGACGCCAGAACACCTGATTTTTCCGCCACGCGGACGGCAATGCAGCGTTACGTCGATCAGGAGATCATTCCCGGTGCATCCTGGGCGGTGCTGCGGGGCCGCCAGGTCGTCGATCAGCAGTGCGTCGGTTTTGCGGATCGCGAGGCGAGCACCGCGCTGCGGCCCGATCACATTTTTCGCGCGTTTTCCAACACCAAGATCTTCGTCACCTGCGCGATCATGCTGCTGGTCGAGGAAGGCCGCATCGGGCTCGAGGACGTTGTCGAGAAATTCCTGCCGCAACTCGGCAATCGCAAGGTTCTGAAGCCGGGCGCTTTGAGCCTTGCCGACGTCGAGCCGGCGAAAAGCCCGATCACGATCCGGCAGCTTCTGACCCATACCTCCGGCCTCAGCTACGGCATCTTCGATCCCGGTACGGTGCTGTTCAAAGGCTATAACGAGGCGCGCGTTCTCAATCCGTTGACGCCGCTGACCGACATGATCGACCAGCTCGCCGATCTGCCGCTGTCCTTTCATCCCGGCGCGTCCTGGGAATATTCGGTGGCGACCGACGTGCTCGGGCGTGTCGTGGAGGTCGTCTCCGGCAAGCCGCTCGACGCCGTCCTCAAGGCGCGCATCTTCGAGCCGCTCGGCATGACCGACACCGGCTTCCACGTGCCGGACGCGCAGCAGGGCAGGCTGGTCGCGCTCTACAACGGCACGGATGTGCTCGATCCCATGAAGCCCGGCCTCGCCCGGGCCGACGACCTGCCTTATCCGCAGGCCTATCGGCGGCAATTCCCGCGGCTGTCGGGCGGCGGCGGACTGGTCTCGACCTTGCCCGACATGCTTGCTCTGGTCCGCGCGCTGCTCCCGGGCTCGGATGCGCTGCTGAAGCCGGAGACGCTGCGGCTGATGATGACGAACCAGCTGCCCGCCGGCGAGAACATCCGCTTCGCCAATCTCGGCCCGATCCCCGGCAAGGGTTTTGGCCTCGGCGGCGCCGTCACCTTCGCGCCGATGCCGTTCGATCCTCCGAATTCGACCGGCGAATTCCAGTGGGGCGGCCTTGCCGGCACCCATTGGTGGATCTGCCCGCAGGCCAATACCGCCGGTGTGCTGATGACGCAGCGCTACATGGGCTTCTGGAATCCGTTCTTCTTCGAATTCAAGCGGCTGGCCTATCAGGCCGTCGGAGGCTGATCGCGAAAAAAAACTGCATGTTGCCGCGAATCCTTTCTAGTCGTCGCGCCCTCTCTTGACGGTCGAGGCATTTTGCTTCGGCTTATGTCGGAGGATGTGATGGCATTTTACAGGAAGAACATCGGGGGCCTGCATCAGGCCGTGCGGATCGCCTTGGGCGTCGCGGTGGCCGTCGCGGCATTCGTATATCTTACCGGCGCCGCGGCTTGGCTGGTTGCGCTCGGCGGCGCCGGCTTCGCGCTGACCGGCCTCGTCGGCTATTGTCCGATGTGTGCGATGGCCGGCATCGGAAGGGGAGGCGTGTCGTGAGCGCCACCGTGATCTCGCCGGACCTGTTCGAGGCCGCGCGCCTCGGCGATCCCCAGGCGATCGCGTCTCTGCTCGAGACGGCGCAGCCGAACATCCGCCGCTATGCCCGCGCCACCTGTCGCAGCTCGGCGGATGCCGAGGATGCGACGCAGGAGGCGCTATGGATCCTGTTTCGCCATGTCGGCACGATCCGCTCGTGGCTGGCGTTTTCGGCCTGGCTGTTCAGTGTGGTCCGCCGCGAATGCCTGCGGCTCGCCCGCAAGGCAGGCCTCGCGTCGGCGATCGACGACGGAGAGGCGGAGGCGCTGCTGCTGTCGCGTCCTGAAGCCGATTTGCGGCTCGACGTCGCGGCGGCCTTCGAGGCACTGCCGCCGCACTACCGCGATGTCGCGCTGATGCGCGACGTCAAGGAAATGACCATCGAGGAAATCGCCGTCGCACTCGGTGTGACCCGGCAGGCCGTGAAGGCCCGCTTGCATCGCGCCCGCGCCCTGATGCGCGAATATCTGACGAGGTGAGCCATGGCCTGTTATCAAAGCCCTGACGATCTGAAATCCATCCCGGCCTTCGTGGCGCTCGCGCCGGTCGAGGCCAACGCGTTCCTTGCGTTCAACCACGCCGTCGAGCGCAAGGATGGATTGATCCCGCCAAAATATCGCGAGCTGATCTCGCTCGCCGTCGCGCTCACCACGCAGTGCGCCTATTGCGTCGACGTGCACACGGCGCAAGCGGCGAAAGCCGGTGTAACGCGCGAAGAAATCGCGGAAGCCGCGCTGATTGCGGCGGCGGTTCGCGCCGGCGGCACGCTCGGCCACGCGTTGCTGGCGCAGCGCCTGTTCGAGCGGCACCGGGGCGAGGAACTGCGATAGGGGAGCGGGCGGATGTCCGTCAGGGATCAGGAATTTGCCAAACTATCTCGGCCTTGACGGATTTCGCTCCGGCTGGGTCGCCGCCTGGATCGACGAGCGCGGCGATCACGGCTTCGATTATTCGCCGGGTCTCGCGCGGCTGCTCGCGCTGCCGCATGCGCGCGCGATGATCGACATGCCGATCGGATTGAAATGGAGCGGATACCGCATCTGTGATTTGCGCGCACGCGAGCTGGTCGGTCCCGCCGTGTTTCTCGGCGCACGCCGCGATCTCTGGACGTTCTCCGATATGGCGGCAGCCAATCGCCACTACTGGGAGTGCGAGGGCAAGGGCAGGGGCGTGTCGGCGCAGCTCTGGAACATCAGGGACAAGATCAGGGACGTCGACGAGATCATGACGCCGACGCGGCAGGCGACCATCGGCGAAGCGCATCCGGAATTGATTTTTTGGAATCTGGCTGGGCGGGCCCGGCTTGCAAAGAAGACATCGGCGGAGGGCCGCGAGCAGCGCATCGCACTCCTGGAGCAGCGCGGCTTCGCGCGTTTGCCGAAATGGCTGACTCAACGGCACGGCACCGGCATCGGCCGCGACGACCTCATCGACGCCTGTGGCTGCGCGATCGCGGCGCGCGACAGCACGCAGCGGTTCGGCGGTGAGGAGACCGACCCGCGGGGCTTGCGGATGGAGATCAATTATTGAGGCCGTCGGGGTGCGAGGGATCGGGAAAAAGCTGCAATTTATTTGAAGCTTGCAGGAACAGACGATGGCCGGCCCGCGTTCCTCGTGCGAACCGAACACGGAGAAGCTCGTCCGATGAGGGATGCCAGTCAATTCGCGACCGCGATGCTTGCGCTCGTGTTCACCGGAGCACTGCTCGTCACCGGCCAACTTTTCATCGAACAACGCGCACAGCGCGACGTGATGCACGCCACCAACCATTTGCTGCGGCCGTTGTGACCTGTGCGGGAAAATGATCTGACCACTCGACCTTGCGTCGTTCGTCCGCTTGCCTAAACTAGGCGGCATCTCATGAACGAAGCCGGGGTCCTGATGTCCGATCTGTCCGCCTTTCCCGTCACCGAGCGCTGGCCGGCCAAGCACCCGGAGCTGCTCCAGCTCTATTCGCTGCCGACGCCGAACGGCGTCAAGGTCTCGATCATGCTGGAAGAGATCGGGCTTCCCTACGAGGTCCATCTCGTCGATTTCGGCAAGGACGACCAGAAGACGCCGGAATTTCTCTCGCTCAATCCGAACGGCAAGATCCCGGCGATCCTCGATCCCAATGGTCCCGGCGGCAGGCCGCTGCCGCTGTTCGAATCCGGGGCGATCCTGCAATACCTCGCGGAGAAGACCGACAAGCTGCTGCCGCAGGATCCCGCGCGCCGCTACCAGACCCTCCAGTGGCTGCATTTCCAGATGGGTGGGATCGGGCCGATGTTCGGCCAGGTCGGCTTTTTCCACAAATTCGCCGGCAAGGACTTCGAGGACAAGCGGCCGCTCGAGCGCTACGTGGGCGAGGCCAAGCGGCTGCTCGGGGTGATGGAGATGCATCTTGCCGGCCGGCAATGGTTCATGGACGACGACTACACCATCGCCGACATCTCCGTGCTCGGCTGGGTGCGCAACCTCATCGGCTTCTACGGCGCCGGCGATCTCGTCGAGTTCAGCCAGTTCAAATCCCTCGCCGCCTGGCTCGAACGCGGGCTGGCGCGTCCGGCGGTCGAGCGCGGGCTGAACATTCCGAAGCGGCCGTAAGGTCGAAGCGGCTTGAGGCTAGAACAGCCGTCCGCCGTTTGGCACAGGCTTGCTTGGCTGCACCAGAACGACCTTGCCGTCGGCATCGGGGAAACCGAGGGTCAGCACCTCCGAGACAACAGGGCCGATCTGGCGCGGCGGGAAATTCACGACCGCAGCAACCTGTTGGCCCACCAGCGTTTCAAGCGGATGGTTCTCGGTGATCTGCGCAGAGCTCTTGCGCACGCCGATCGCGGGGCCGAAGTCGATCCACAGCCGCCAAGCCGGCTTGCGCGCCTCCGGGAACGGCTTTGCATCGACGATGGTGCCGACGCGGATATCGACCGCGAGAAAAGTGTCGAAGTCGATGGTCGGCGACGCAGTCGCGCCTGGATCGTGGGTGACGTGCATGGAGTGTCCATTCCAAGAGATGGCATCGTTCGCAATATTGTCGCGCGAACCGGAGTTGCGTACAACGCCTTGGGATCACGACACGACGGATGCGCGAGGAACGTTTTGCCCAACATCATCTACGGCATCAAGAACTGCGACACCATGAAGAAGGCACGCGCCTGGCTCGACACCCATGGTGTCGCCTACACGTTCCACGACTACAAGGCGACGGGGGTGGATAAGGACAAGCTCAAGCAGTGGAGCGACAAGGTCGGTTGGGAGACGCTGCTCAATCGCGCCGGAACGACCTTCAAGAAGCTGCCCGATGCCGACAAGGAAGGCCTTTCGGAGAAAAAGGCGCAGGCGTTGATGCTAGCGCAACCATCGATGATCAAGAGACCGGTGCTTGAAGTTGGCGGCAAGCTGCTGGTCGGCTTCAAGCCGGACGTCTATGCCAAGGAAGTCACGACCAAGTAAGTCACGACCAAGGAAGCCGCCGCCAAATCGCGCTGACCCGCTAGTTCAGCTCGATGATCTCGGTGGGAACACCGGAGCCCTGCTGGTCCGCGAACTCGACCAACTCGGCCGGCGCGATGCGGCCGGGGGTGCGGTGGAACAGGTCGCGGTCGATCACCGCGCGCAACCTCGGGCGCGGCAGCGCGTCATTTCCGCGCATCAGATTCTTGATCTCGAAGCCGCCGTCCTCGCAGAAGGTCTTGAGCGACGCGATGATGTGACAGACCTCGCCGTCAGTCTGGAACGGCAGCAGCAGGCGCTCATAGGCGACGATACGGCCGTAGATGTCATCGACGTCGGCAACGCTGTAGACAGGCAGCCCGCGCGCCACGCATTCATGATAGACCGGCATCACCAGGGGCGCGAGACGCGGTCCGATATAGTCGTCGAGCAGAGCGCCCTTGCCGGTGTGTCCATAGGCGCGCGAGATGCGCGTACCTTCGCTCTGGATGGTCAGACGCGGTGTCGGCGTCGAAATGTCCACCGTATAGTAGATCAGATCGGAGAGCTCTTCCTCGAGCCGCGCAGGCTGGTACTCCCAGATCGCCGGGGCCGTCTGCTCGCGCGCATAGAGCCGCAGCCACGTGTTCAGGAGATCACGCTGCCTGATCGACTTGACCACGGAAGGAGCGGCGCTTGCAAAATCCAAGACTATATTCCCGACGAATAGAAATTCCGGACGCATGAAACCCGCGCATGATCCTCGCCGCGGGAAAATTTTCCATGAAGGCTGGCGCATGGAACGAAAGACCGTTAACGACGGCTTGATGACCGGCGCTTTGCGAACCGGGAGGCCGGGCAGGCGCGACATCAAAACACGTCCGACTAAGGGAGCATAAGTCTCCCGGCCGGAGGCCTGACCTGCTCAGCTTTCCGCCTTGCCTAACCCCCGTCACCTCCGGCATATTCCGCGCCCGGAGGCGGCGTTCCGGATGGGCTTCAGGGAGTGGCTCCAAGGCCTCCGGAAAGCCGAAGCAACAAGGATAGCCACGCGCGTTGTGCGGGCAGGGGGAAAACTGTTTGGCCGATGAGTTCATTCTCGAAACGGAAGGCTTGACCAAGGAGTTCGCGGGCTTCTTCGCCGTCCGCGACGTTGCGCTCAAGGTTCGCCGTGGGAGCATTCACGCATTGATCGGCCCGAACGGTGCCGGCAAGACGACGTGCTTCAATCTTTTGACCAAGTTCCTCAAACCGTCTGCCGGAAAAATCCTGTACAAGGGGCAGGACATTACCGCGATGGCGCCCGCCGACGTGGCCCGCCTGGGGCTGGTTCGCTCGTTCCAGATTTCGGCGGTATTTCCCCATCTCACCGCGCTGGAAAACGTTCGCGTCGCGCTTCAGCGCCAGCACGGCAGCTCCTTCGATTTCTGGCGCTCCAAATCCGTGCTCAACCAGTTCAACGATCGCGCGCGCGAGCTGTTGAACGATGTCGGCCTCAGCGAGTTTTCCAATACGCCCGCGGTCGAGATGCCCTACGGGCGCAAGCGCGCACTGGAGATCGCAACCACGCTCGCGCTCGACCCCGAGATGATGCTGCTGGACGAGCCGATGGCCGGCATGGGCCACGAGGACATCGACAAGATCGCGGCGCTGATCAAGCGCATCTCCGCGAAATACACCATCCTGATGGTCGAGCATAATCTGAGCGTCGTGGCCAATCTCTCCGACATCATCACCGTGTTGACGCGCGGGCAGGTGCTCGCGCAGGGCCATTACAGCGAGCTCACCAAGGACGAACGCGTCAAGGAAGCCTATCTGGGAGCCGGTCATGGCTGAGACTGCAACGGCGGAAGCTCCCGCAAAGGCCGCGAGCGGCGGCAACCTCCTCCAGGTCCGCAACCTGGAAGCCTGGTACGGCGAGTCCCACATCCTGCACGGGATCAACTTCGACGTGAACGCGGGCGAGGTCGTCACCCTGCTCGGGCGCAACGGCGCCGGCAAGACCACCACGCTGAAGTCGATCATGGGCATCATCGGCAAGCGCACCGGCTCGGTGAAGTTCAACAACCAGGACATCATCCGTACGACCTCGGACAAGATCGCGCGGATGGGAATCGCGTTCTGCCCGGAAGAGCGGGGAATTTTCGCCAGCCTCGACGTGCGGGAGAACCTGCTGTTGCCGCCGGTGGTGCGTCCCGGCGGATTGCCGCTCGAGCAGATCTTCGATCTGTTTCCGAACCTGAAGGAACGGCTCAACAGCCAGGGGACCAAGCTCTCCGGCGGCGAGCAGCAGATGCTCGCGATCGCGCGCATCCTGCGCACCGGCGCGAATTTCCTGATGCTGGACGAGCCGACCGAGGGTCTCGCGCCCGTCATCATCCAGCAGATCGGCCACACCATTGCGCGGCTCAAGAAAGAGGGTTTTACGATCCTCCTGGTCGAGCAGAACTTCCGGTTCGCATCCACCGTCGCCGACCGCTATTACGTGGTCGAGCACGGCAAGATCATTGACGGATTTTCCAATGCGGAGCTTGCCGCCAACATGGACAAGCTCCACACCTATCTCGGTGTCTAGAACTGCCAACAAAAAGATTCGTAGGGAAGTAGCATGATGACAAAGTCGATTGCGTCGTTTCTGCTCGGCACGGCGCTGGCCGTGACCGCCGCCGGTGCAGCCTTCGCGCAGGACAAGACCGTCAAGATCGGCGCGCTGTCCGATCAGTCCGGGCTCTATGCCGATCTCGGCGGACCGGGCTCGACGCTCGCCGCGCAGATGGCCATTGAAGATTCCGGCCTGGCCGCGAAGGGCTGGAAGATCGACATCATCTCTGGTGATCACCAGAACAAGCCCGACATCGGCACCGCGATCGCGCGGCAATGGTTCGACGTCGACAAGGTTGACCTCATCGTCGACGTACCGAACTCCGGCGTGGCGCTCGCGGTCAACAACGTCGTCAAGGAAAAGAACGGCGTCTATATCAACTCGGGTGCTGCGACTTCGGACCTCACCAACGCGCAGTGCTCGCCCAACACGGTGCACTGGACCTACGACACCTACATGCTGGCCCACACCACCGGCCAGGCTCTGGTGAAGGCCGGTGGCGACACCTGGTTCTTCCTGACCGCCGACTACGCCTTCGGCGCGGCGCTGGAGCGCGACACCACCGCGGTCATCACCGCCAACGGCGGCAAGGTGGTCGGCGGCGTCAAGCACCCGCTGAACACGCCGGACTTCTCGTCCTTCCTGCTGCAGGCGCAGGCCTCCAAGGCCAAGATCATCGGCCTTGCCAATGCCGGCGGCGACACCACCAACACGATCAAGCAGGCGGCCGAGTTCGGCATCGTCAAGGGCGGCCAGAAGCTCGCGGCGCTACTGCTGTTCCTCACCGACGTCAAGGCGATCGGGCTCGAGACCGCTCAGGGCCTCAACTTCACCGAGACCTTCTACTGGGACATGAATGACCAGACCCGGGCGTTCTCGAAGCGCTTCGCCGAGAAGATGAAGAACAATGCGCCGCCCACCATGGTGCAGGCCGGCGTCTATGCGGGCGTGCGTCACTATTTCAAGGCACTGGAAGCGCTCGGCGGCAACCCGCATGACGGCGCCAAGGTCGTCGAGAAGATGAAGTCGATGCCGACGGAAGACGATCTGTTCGGCAAGGGCGAGATCCAGCCCAACGGCCGCACCATCCACAATGCCTATCTGTTCGAGGTGAAGAAGCCGTCCGAGTCCAAGGGACCGTGGGACTTCTACAAGCTGGTCGGCACGGTGCCGGGCGACCAGGCCTTCACGCCGCTGTCCGAGAGCAAGTGCGCGCTGTTGAAGAAGTAAGCTAACCGCCCGCAGGCCATCAGGCCTGCGGGCGACTTTCAGGGAACGCCGAAGGGACCGGGTGCGGGATCGATGCAGGCTCTTTACGCTCAGCTACTGGTGGGACTGATCAACGGCTCGTTCTACGCGCTGCTCAGTCTCGGGCTTGCCGTGATCTTCGGCATGCTCAACATCATCAATTTCGCCCACGGTGCGCTCTACATGATGGGCGCGTTCGTCGCCTACTTCCTGCTGAACATCGGCGGCATCAACTACTGGTGGGCGTTGCTGCTCGCGCCGATCATCGTCGGCATCTTCGGCATGATCCTGGAACGGACCATGCTGCAATGGCTGACGGGGCTCGACCATCTCTACGGCCTGCTCCTGACCTTCGGCATTGCGCTGATCGTGCAGGGCGTGTTCCAGAACTATTTCGGCTCCTCTGGCATGCCTTACGCCATTCCGGACCAGCTCAAGGGCGGCATGAATCTCGGCTTCATGTTCCTGCCTATCTATCGCGGCTGGGTCGTCATCTTCTCGCTGATCGTGTGTATTGCGACCTGGTTCCTGATCGAGAAGACGCGGCTCGGCGCCTATTTGCGTGCCGCGACTGAAAACCCCACGTTGGTGCGCGCCTTCGGCGTCAACGTGCCGCGCATGATCACGCTGACCTATGGTTTGGGTGTCGGCCTGGCCGCGCTTGCCGGCGTGCTGTCGGCGCCGATCAACCAGGTGCGGCCGCTGATGGGCGCCGACCTCATCATCGTGGTGTTCGCGGTGGTCGTGATCGGCGGCATGGGATCGATCATGGGCTCCATCATCACCGGCTTTGCGCTCGGTGTGATCGAGGGCATGACCAAGTATTTCTACCCCGAGGCCTCCAACACCGTCGTGTTCGTGCTGATGGTGCTGGTGCTCTTGGTGAAGCCAACGGGATTGACGGGAAGGGCGGCCTGATATGACAGCCTTGACGGACGACACGCTGCCGGTAACCCCGCGCTCGATCCGCGATGAGATGATCGTGTTCGTGGTGATGGCGCTGCTGCTGGCTTCGGTGCCATTCACGGGGGTCTACCCGTTCTTCGTGATGCAGGCGCTGTGCTTCGCGCTGCTCGCCTGCGCCTTCAATCTCCTGATCGGCTACGGCGGTCTACTGTCCTTCGGCCATGCGATGTTCTTAGGGACGGCCGGCTATTGCAGCGCGCACGCGCTGAAGGTCTGGGCGCTGCCGCCCGAACTCGGCATCCTCGTCGGCGTCGCCGGTGCCTTCGTGCTCTCGCTCATCACGGGCTATATCTCGATCCGCCGCCAGGGCATCTATTTCTCGATGATCACGCTGGCGCTATCGCAGCTTTTGTACTTCATCTACCTCCAGGCGCCGTTCACCCATGGTGAAGACGGCATCCAGGGCATCCCGCAGGGACGCATGTTCGGCGTCTTCGATCTGACCAAGCCGACCGTGCTCTACTACGTGGTTCTGGTCGGCTTCCTCGCCGGCTTCCTGCTGATCTTCCGCATCATCAACTCACCGTTCGGCGAAGTCCTCAAGGCGATCCGCGAGAACGAGCCGCGCGCGATCTCGCTGGGTTACCGCACCGATCAGTACAAATTCCTGGCTTTCGTCCTCTCGGGCACGCTGGCCGGCTTTGCCGGTGCGCTGAAAGTCTTCGTGGCGCAGAATGCCTCGCTCACCGACGTGCACTGGTCGATGTCGGGCGAAGTCGTGCTGATGACGCTGGTCGGCGGACTCGGAACCGTGTTCGGTCCCGTGGTTGGTGCCTTCGTGATCATCGCCATGCAGCAATATTTGGCGGGGTTCGGCCAGTGGGTGACCGTGATCCAGGGCTCGATCTTCGTGATCTGCGTGCTCACCTTCCGCCGTGGCGTCATCGGCGAAATCGCGCATTACTTCCGGCGATCGCTGTAAGTCATTGATATAATGGAAGATGGGTTGATGCGCGAAAGCGGTGGATGATCCGGCTCCACGGGCGTGAGGTGGCACGCGCGTGGATCGAAAATGGTCTATGACAGTTTCATGACGGCCCGCCTGGGCCGGGCCATCATCCAACCGGTAGTTTCTCTCCCATGATGCGATTGTTTCGCGCTTTCCTGCCCAAGGAAGAACGGTTCTTCGACCTGTTCGACCGCCACGCCCAGACCGTGATCCAGGGCTCGATCGCGCTCCAGAGCATGCTCAACGGGGGCGAGGAGACGCCGGTCTATTGCCAGCGCGTCAACCAGTTTGAGAACGATGCGGACAACATCACTCGTGAGGTGCTGACGGCGGTGCGCCGTACCTTCATCACCCCGTTCGACCGCGGCGACATCAAGAACCTGATCACCTCGATGGACGACGCCATCGACCAGATGCAACAGACCGCCAAGGCCGTGATGCTGTTCGAGGTCCGCAGCTTCGAACCGCCGATGCGGGAGATCGGCGGGCTTTTGATCGAATGCGCCAATCTGGTCGGCCGTGCGCTGCCGCTGATGCAGAAGATCGGTCAGAACGTGGCCATGCTGACTGCGATCACGGAAGAACTGGGCAAGCTGGAAGGCCGTGTCGACGATCTCCATGATATCGGGCTGAAGGAACTGTTCCTCAAGCATCGCGACGGCAACGCGATGGATTTCATCGTCGGCGCGGAGATCTACGACCATCTCGAGAAAGTCGCCGACCGTTTCGACGACGTCGCGAACGAGATCAACAGCATCGTCATCGAGCAAGTTTAGGGCAGGGGCCACGCCGTGGATGTTGCGTTGGGTCTTCCCGTCCTGGTCGGATTGATCGCCGTCGCGCTGCTGTTCGACTTCCTGAACGGCCTGCACGACGCCGCCAATTCGATTGCGACCATCGTCTCGACCCGCGTGCTGCGGCCGCAATACGCGGTGTTCTGGGCCGCGTTCTTCAATTTCGTCGCCTTCATGGTGTTCGGGCTGCACGTCGCGCAGACCATCGGCACCGGCATCATCGATCCCGCGATCGTGGATGCTCAGGTGATTTTCGCTGCGCTCGTCGGCGCCATCGTCTGGAACTTGGTGACATGGGCACTCGGGATCCCATCGTCCTCGTCTCACGCATTGATCGGCGGCTTGTTTGGTGCAGGCGTAGCCAAAGCCGGCCTTTCGGCGGCGGTCTGGAGCGGATTGTCCAAAACGGTGATCGCCATCGTGCTGTCTCCGCTCGTCGGCTTCCTGCTCGCGATGATGCTGGTTGCGATCGTCTCCTGGGCATCGGTGCGCTCCACGCCCTTTGCCGTGGATCGCGCCTTCCGCATCCTGCAATTCGCCTCCGCCTCGCTCTATTCGCTCGGCCATGGCGGCAACGACGCGCAGAAGACCATGGGCATCATCGCCGTGCTGCTCTATTCGCAGGGCCAGCTCGGCGGCGAATTCTTCGTCCCCTTCTGGGTGGTGCTCTCGTGCCAGGCCGCGATGGCGATGGGGACGCTGATGGGCGGCTGGCGCATCGTTCGGACCATGGGCCTGCGCATCACCAAGCTGACCCCGATGCAGGGCTTTTGCGCCGAGACCGGCGGTGCCGCGACCCTGTTCATGGCGACCTTCCTCGGCGTTCCCGTCTCGACCACCCACACCATCACCGGCGCCATCGTCGGCGTCGGCGCCGCACGCCGCCTCTCGGCGGTGCGCTGGAACGTCGCCAGCTCGATCGTCTATGCCTGGGTGATCACGATGCCGGCCTCGGCCATCGTCGCCGCGCTGAGCTGGTGGGCGGTCAAGATCTTCCTCAGGTAACCAGCTTCAGTCCGACGATCCCGGCGACGATCAGCCCAATGCTGGCGAGGCGGAACGCGGTGGCCGGCTCGCCGAACAGGATGATGCCGAGTGTCGCGGTACCGACCGCGCCGATGCCGGTCCAGACTGCATAAGCGGTTCCAATCGGGAGCGATTTGAGGGCGAGCCCGAGCAGGATGATGCTGCCGGCCATGGCGCCAAGCGTGAGGACCGACGGAACGAGCTTGGTGAATCCCTCAGTGTATTTGAGGCCGATCGCCCAGGAGACCTCAAGCAGACCGGCGACGAACAGGATGCTCCAGGCCATGACGACCCTCCATTCAAGGCAGGGTCGTCCCCGCGACTGGCGTGCTGATGGGAAGGGAGGGCCGTCCCTCCCAACCTGATCCCAAGCCGGATATGGGGCTGGCCGGAAGGCTCTGCAATCACCAAATGAGGCTTGATCAGGCTCATTTTCCCTGCCAAACGCTGCCGCAATGTCCGACATCGCCATCACAGCCGAATCGACGGCCCGTTCCTCGCTTGCCGCTGAAGTGTCGCGGCGGCGGACCTTTGCCATCATCTCGCATCCGGACGCCGGCAAGACCACGCTGACCGAAAAGCTGCTGCTGTTCGGTGGCGCCATCAATCTGGCCGGCCAGGTGAAGGCCAAGGGCGAGCGGCGCAACACGCGTTCGGACTGGATGAAGATCGAGCGCGAGCGCGGCATCTCGGTCGTGACCTCGGTCATGACCTTCGAGTTCGAGGGCCTCGTTTTCAACCTGCTGGACACGCCGGGCCACGAGGACTTTTCGGAAGACACCTACCGCACGCTCACGGCGGTCGATTCCGCCGTCATGGTGATCGACGCCGCCAAGGGCATCGAGGCGCGCACTCGAAAGCTGTTCGAGGTGTGTCGTCTTCGCGACATCCCGATCATCACCTTCATCAACAAGATGGACCGCGAGAGCCGCGACGTCTTCGAGCTCCTGGACGAGATCGAGAAGACGCTGGCGCTCGATACCACGCCGATGACCTGGCCCGTCGGGCGCGGCCGTGAGTTCCTCGGCACCTATGACGTCGTCAATGGCGGCGTGCGCCTGCTCGAAGGCGGCGGCGCCAAGACCGGCGCGGCGCAGCAGATCGAGATCGCCGAGCTCGCCAAGCTCAATGCCAATCTCGACGTGTCGGCGGTCAAGGACGAGCTCGAGCTCGTCACCGCGGCTTCAAAACCGTTCGAACTCGAAGCGTTTCGCGAGGGTCATCTGACGCCGGTTTATTTCGGCAGCGCGCTTCGCAATTTCGGCGTCGGCGACCTGCTGCAAGGACTCGGCAAGTTCGCGCCGGAGCCGCGCGCGCAGGAGAGCGACCAGCGCAAGGTCGAAGCCACCGACCCGCGCATGAGCGCCTTCGTGTTCAAGATCCAGGCCAACATGGATCCCAACCACCGCGACCGCATCGCCTTTGCGCGGCTGTGCTCCGGCAAGCTGAGCCGCGGCATGAAGGCGAAGCTCGTGCGCACCGGCAAGAGCATGCCGCTGTCCAGCCCGCAATTCTTCTTCGCGCAGGATCGTTCGGTTGCGGACGAAGCCTATGCCGGCGACGTCGTCGGCATTCCCAACCACGGCACGCTGCGGATCGGCGATACGCTGACCGATGGTGAGGATTTCAACTTCGTGGGCGTGCCGAGCTTCGCGCCGGAAATCGTCCGCCGCGTGCGTCTCACCGATGCGATGAAGGCGAAGAAGCTGAAGGAAGCGCTTCAGCAGATGTCGGAAGAGGGTGTCGTGCAGGTGTTCCGCCCGCGCGACGGCGCGCCCGCGCTGGTCGGCGTCGTCGGCGCACTCCAGCTCGACGTGCTCAAGGCGCGGCTGGATGCGGAATATTCCCTGCCGGTCGAATTCGAGGTCAGCGAGTTCCAGCTTGCGCGCTGGGTCTCCTCGGAGGACCGCAAGAAGCTCGATACCTTCATCGCTGCCAACACCTCGAGCATCGCCGATGATGTCGACGGCGATCCCGTCTATCTGGCGCGAAACGAGTTCTATCTCGGCTACACAAGGGAACGGGCCGAAGGCATCGAGTTCACCAACGTCAAGGACGTGAAGAAGAAGGGGTAGGGTGTGGCTTCGCCCGCGCTGTAGCTACTCCCCCTCCGCTGTCATGCCCCGCGAAGGCGGGGCATCCAGTACGCCGCAGCCTCTCGCCTCAATCACAAACGTCTCGGAGTACTGGGTCGTCCGGTCAAGCCGGACGACGACACCGTCCTTGGACGCGCGCATGTGAACAGCGGCAGGCTTGACGTTGCCGACGGCAATGCCACGTTCACCCATGTGGCCTTGCGAGTTCGCTTCATGTGGCGCGGCATCCTTGTTTTCCTCCTGCTGGCGATCTCGACGATCGCCGCCGACGCGCGGCCCCGGCAAATCAACCCGATTCCGTTTTCGCATGAGCCGTGCAGCGTGCTCGACGGCAGGCCCTGCACGCCATCCTATTGCAGCCCGCTCGAGCCTGGTCCCTGTATTCCCGAGATCGACTATCCCTACGGCCAGAACCTCCAGCTCACGATCCAAAGCGTGCCAGCGGAGGCCGATCGTGCCAAATACCAAAAGCCGGATCACGATCTCGATACGATCGGCGATCTCTTCGCCGAACTGCGCACCTGCTGGTCGCCACCATCGGACAATGCGCGCGCGGGCATGCAGATGGCCGTGCGCTTCAGTTTCAACAAATCGGGCGGCCTGATCGGCCCACCGCGCCTGACCTTTGCGACCGCGGGCGTGCCCGCCGAGACGAAAACGACCTATCTCAATGCAATCAATTCATCGTTGAACGCCTGCCTGCCGCTGAAATTCACCGGCGGTCTTGGCGGTGCCCTCGCCGGGCGGCCGATCGCGATCCGGTATGTCGACAATCGCGAGATCGGCAAGTAGCGCATCAGTTGCGACCGGCGGCCAATCGATGATACGCCATGGGCTGGGCGCTGGTTGAGGGGAGAATCTCGTGGGTCTGCTGGTTATGATCCTGGGGCTTGCGCTGTTTTTCACGGCGCATGTGTTCACGACGAAACGCGAGGCGCGCGCGCAGGCCATCGCGAGACTGGGCGAGGGGACCTACAAAATCCTCTATTCGCTTGCCTCGCTCGCGGGGCTCGCGTTGATCATCTGGGGCTTTGCCCACTACCGTGCGACCGGCTGGATCGACGTCTGGTATCCGCCGAAGGCGCTGAAGCACATCACGCTCGCGCTGATGCTGCCCGCGGTGATCCTGGTGGTTGCGTCCTATCTGCGCGGTCGCATCTATGCGACGCTGAAGCATCCGATGCTGGCCGGCATCAAGCTGTGGGCGGCGGCGCATCTTCTGGCCAATGGTGACCTCGGCTCCATCATCCTGTTCGGCTCCTTCCTGGGCTGGGCGGTGTATGATCGCATCACGCTGAAGCGTCGCACCGATGGTGGCGGTCCGCCGATTCCAGTGGGCGGCGTCACCAACGATCTGATCGCGGTTGCGGTCGGAATCGTCGCTTATCTGGCACTGGCTTTTGCGTTCCATCCGGTCGTGATTGGTGTTCCCGTGATGGGCGGCTAGCCGATCAGCACGAGACAGGGCCGCATGCCCATGCGCGGAAGGTAACAAGAGCAACAAGCCAAGGGCATCCCGATGGACTGGTCGCAATCTCAGATCCCGCCGATGCGGTTCGAGGCGCGTTTCGGCGATCGGGTCGTGCCGGCATTTTGCGATCGGCCGTCGAGCCTGTGGGCGATGATCGCGGACGCCTGCGCCCGCAATCCCGACGGGGAAGCGCTGATCTCAGGCCATGTCCGGCTGAGCTGGCGGCAGGCCGCGGAGCAGGCTGCGCGGATCGCGGCGGGATTTCGCACGCTCGGATTGCAGCGCGGCGATCGCGTCGCGATCCTGCTCGGCAACCGCGTCGAATTCCCGCTGCTGCTGTTTGCTGCCGCGCATGAGGGGCTCGTCACGGTGCTGCTCAGCACGCGCCAGCAGAAACCGGAAATCGCCTATGTGCTCGCCGACTGCGGCGCCAAAATCCTGATCCACGAGGCGGCACTCGCGGAGCGGCTACCGGATGCACTAGACGTGCCCGATGTGATGCACCGTATCGCCGTCGACGACGATCCGGCTCTGTCGGATTTCGCGGTGCTCGTCGACAACGCGCCGGCCCCGGCGCCGGTCGAGACGAGCGAAGAGGACACCGCGATGATCCTCTACACCTCCGGCACGACAGGCAAGCCGAAGGGCGCGATGCTGGCCCATTGCAACATCGTCCATTCCTCGATGATCTTCGTGTCCTGCCTGCAATTGACGGCGGCCGACCGTTCGATCGCGGCGGTGCCGCTCGGCCACGTCACCGGCGTCGTCGCCAACATCACGACGATGGTCTGCTGCGGCGGCGCGTTGATCATCATGCCGGAGTTCAAGGCCGCCGAATATCTCAAGCTCGCCGCGCGCGAGCGCGTCACCTACACGGTGATGGTGCCGGCGATGTACAATCTCTGCCTGCTCCAGCCCGATTTCGAGCGCTATGATCTGTCGAGCTGGCGCATCGGCGGCTTTGGCGGCGCACCGATGCCGGTTGCCACCATCGAGAAGCTCAAGGCCATCATTCCGGGCCTCGAGCTGGCGAATTGCTATGGCGCGACCGAAACAACGTCGCCGTCCACGATCATGCCGGGCAGCTTGACGGCAAGCCATATCGACAGCGTCGGCCTGCCGTGTCCCGGTGCACGCATCCTGGCAATGGACGCGGACGGGCGTGAGCTGCCATCTGGGGAAATCGGCGAGCTCTGGATCCAGAGTGCCTCCGTCATCAAGGGCTACTGGAACAATTCAAAAGCCACGGCCGAAAGTTTCACCAGCGGGTTCTGGCATTCCGGCGATCTCGGCTCGGTCGACGCGGAGGGATTTGTCCGGGTGTTCGACCGGCAGAAGGACATGATCAATCGCGGCGGCCTCAAGATCTATTCGGCCGAGGTCGAATCCGTGCTGGCCGGCCACCCGGCCGTGGTCGAGAGCGCGATCGTCGCCAAGACGTGCCCGGTGCTGGGCGAACGCGTTCACGCCGTGGTGGTGGCGCGCGCACCGGTGGACAGCGAGGCTTTGCGTGCCTGGTGCGCGGAGCGGCTGTCCGACTACAAGGTCCCGGAAACCATGGTGATCACCGCGGAGCCCTTGCCGCGCAACGCCAACGGCAAGGTGCTGAAGCGGCAGCTGCGGGAGCTGTTGGGAAACTGACCCGGGGAGGTGGTCTCGCCGGGCTGTCTCGGGTGGTTAACGCCTTGATCGGGCTCGCTTTGCCTTGCCACCGCCATATCGTTAGGGTACCCCGCCGCCACGTGGGGGACGGGATTCCTGACGCGAACGCTTTGGCGCGCGCACCCGGACGGGCATGGGATTAGCATAAGTGTCTGAATTATTTGACGAAGTCGACGAGGAAGTACGTCGCGAACAGCTCAAGAAGCTGTGGGACAAGTATTCGATTTTGTTCATCGCCCTGATGGTGCTGATCGTCGCCGCCGTGGGTGGGTGGCGCGCTTACCAGTATGTGGAGGCCAAGAAGGCTGCCGAGGCCGGTGCTGCCTTCGAGAAGGCTGCCGAGCTGTCCGAGCAGGACAAGCATGCGGAGGCCGAGGCGGCCTTCACCGAGCTCGCAGCCAAGGCTCCATCAGGCTATCGCACCCTGGCGCGGCTGCGTGCTGCGGCCGAGGCGGCGGCCCGCGATCCCAAGGCAGGCGCCAAGCTGTATGACGACATCGCCGCCGACCGCAGCGTAGGCGGCGAGTGGCAGGATCTGGCAAAGATCCGCGCCGCTGGTCTCTTGCTCGACAGCGCCGGCTATGCCGACATGCAGCAGCGGCTGGAAGCCTCCACGGCGCCCAAATCGACCTTCCGTCATACCGCCCGCGAGATGCTGGCGCTGTCGGCCTGGCGCAATAACGACATGACCGCGGCCCGCAAATGGCTCGACGCGATTGCCGAGGACGGCGAAACGCCGCCGGGCCTGCGCTCGCGCGCCGAGGCGCTGCAGGCCTTGCTGCCGCCCGTAGCGAAGAGCTGAGCCGAGAGCTGAGACGAGATACCAATATGCGCCGTACGCCACGCTTGATCGCAGCCGCCGTCCTGATCGCCTTCACGGGCGTGCTGGGCGGTTGCTCCAGCTTCGATCCGAGCGACATGCTCGACTTCCTCGATACGAAGAAGAAGCTGCCGGGCGACCGCAAGCCGGTGTTCCCGGAAGGCGTGCCGGGCCTCGAGCAGGGCGTTCCGAAGGATATGTACAAGGGCGCGCAGCAACAGCCCGATCCGAACGGACCCGCCGTCGCGGCTCTGCCCACCGAGCCTCCGCCCGAGCCGGCCAAGCCGGCGAAGGGGGCCAAGGCGAAAAAGACCAGGCAGCCGGCCAGCGCGGCCGTTGCGCCGGCTGAGGCGCCCGCCGGCGAAGTCGATGGCGAGGCCCAGCCCGAGGCCGCGCCGCCCGCAGCCACGCCGCCACCCAGGCAGAAGATCGTGCGCAAGCGCACCACCGCGCCGCCGCCCGATCAGCCTGTCCAGCAGGCGCAACCGACCCAGACCACCCAGCAGCAATCGCAGGGCGCCTTCCCGGCACCGATGCCGAGCGGCAGCTTCTCGCGCTAGAGCATGATCCGGAAAAGTGTGAAGCGGTTTTCCGAAAAGATCATGCTCAAACAATTGTCTTCATTTCATTGACAGGCGCGGCTCCGGCAGCGCACGAATGACCCATGTCCTTTAAGATTGCCATTATCGGCCGGCCCAATGTCGGCAAGTCGACGCTGTTCAACCGTCTGGTCGGGCAGAAGCTCGCGCTTGTCGATGATCTGCCCGGTGTCACCCGCGACCGCCGCGAGGGCGAGGCCAGGCTCGGCGATCTCGACTTCACGATCATCGACACTGCCGGCCTCGATGAGGGCGCCAAGGGCTCGCTGACCGCTCGCATGCAGGAGCAGACGGAGGCCGCGATCGCACAGGCCGACGCGCTGTTCTTCGTGATCGATGCCCGCATGGGCCTCACGCCCAACGATCGCGCCTTCGCCGATTTCGCCCGCAAGGCCAACAAGCCGGTGCTGCTGGTCGCCAACAAGAGCGAAGGCAAGCATGGCGATGCCGGCGCGATGGAGGCTTTCGCACTCGGCCTCGGCGATCCCATCCAGATCTCGGCCGAGCACGGCGAGGGCATGGGCGAGCTCTATGATGCTCTGCGCCCATTGATGCCGGAGCCGGTGGAGGAGGACGAGTTCGAAGATGACGAGCCGCTGACGGAGGAAGAGGCCGCCACGCGTCCGATCCGGGTCGCGATTGTCGGCCGACCCAACGCCGGCAAGTCGACGATGATCAATCATCTGCTCGGCGAAGAGCGCCTGCTGACGAGCCCGGAGGCCGGCACTACGCGCGATTCCATCGCGGTCGAGATCAACTGGAAGGGCCGCGAGTTTCGCGTGTTCGACACCGCAGGTCTGCGCCGGCGCTCGCGGATCGAGGAGAAGCTCGAGAAGCTCTCGGTCGCCGACGCACTGCGCGCCGTGCGCTTTGCCGAAGTCGTCGTGATGATGATGGATGCGCAGAACCGCTTCGAGGAGCAGGATCTTCGCATCGCCGACCTGATCGAGCGCGAGGGTCGCGCCGTCGTGCTCGCTGTCAACAAATGGGACCTGATGGAGAGCAAGGGTGGCGGTGCGATCTCGAACCTGCGCCGCGATGCCGATCATCTGCTGCCGCAGATCAAGGGCGTGCCGATCGTCGCCGTCTCCGGCTTGATGGGCGAGGGCATTGACCGATTGATGCAGGCGATCCAGGATGCCTATGCGCTTTGGAACAGGCGTGTGTCGACCGCGGCGCTGAACCGCTGGTTCGAGGAGGCGGTGCAGGCGAATCCGCCGCCGGCCGTGTCCGGACGACGGCTGAAGCTGAATTACATCACGCAGACCAAGGCCCGCCCGCCGAGCTTCGTGCTGTTCTGCTCGCGTGCGGACGCGGTGCCGCAGTCCTATCTGCGCTACCTCACCAATTCGCTGCGTGAGGCCTTCGAGCTGCCCGGCACGCCGGTGCGTATCACCCTGCGCGAGAAGGCCAATCCGTTCGCCCACAAGCGCAAGCGGCCGTCGTGAGCAACGAGGCCGGCGAGGCGATGGCGCAGGGCGCAGCGCCGGTCCGGCGCGGCGCGGTCGCCTTCATCTTCGTCACCATCCTGCTCGACATGCTCGCGCTCGGCGTGATCATGCCGATCCTGCCAAAACTGATCGAGAGCTTCGTCGACAACGACACGGCGCATGCGGCCCGCATCTTCGGCCTGTTCGGCACCGCCTGGGCGCTGATGCAGTTCGTGTTTTCGCCGGTGCTCGGCGCGCTGTCGGATCGGTTCGGACGGCGGCCGGTGGTGCTGCTGTCGAATTTCGGGCTCGCGGCCGATTATGTGCTGATGGCGCTGGCGCCGTCGCTGGTCTGGTTGTTCGTCGGCCGCGTCATCTCAGGCATCACCTCGGCCAGCATCTCGACCGCCTTTGCCTATATCGCCGACATCACGCCGCCGGAGCGGCGCGCTGCGGTGTTCGGCCGGATTGGCGCGGCGTTCGGCGCCGGCTTCGTGCTGGGCCCGGCGCTGGGCGGACTGCTCGGCGATATCGATCCGCGCCTGCCGTTCTGGGCCTCGGCGGCCTTAAGCTTCGCCAATGCGCTCTATGGGCTCTTTGTCCTGCCGGAATCGCTGGCGCCGGACAAGCGCGCGCCGTTCCGCTGGAGGAGCGCCAATCCGCTCGGAGCGCTCCGCCTGCTGCGTTCCAACGCGGTCCTCGCTGCGCTGTCTGTCGTCAACTTCATCGCGCAGGTCGCGCATGTCGTGCTTCCCTCGACCTTCGTGCTCTATGCCACCTATCGCTACGGCTGGGATTCGAAAACGGTGGGGTTGACGCTGGCGATGGTCGGCATCTGCGCCATGGTGGTGCAGGGGCTCGCGATCGGGCCGATCGTGCGCGTGCTCGGCGAGCGAAACGCCTTGTTGATGGGCTTGTGCTGTGGCGCGATCGGCTTCGTGATCTTCGGCGCGGCCCCGACCGGGCCGCTGTTCTGGATCGGCATTCCCGTGATGTCGCTGTGGGGCATTTCGGGCGCCGCCATGCAATCGCTGATGACGCGGCTGGTCGCGCCCGATCAGCAGGGCCAGTTGCAGGGCGCGACCGCGAGCGTGCAGAGCGTGTCGCAGCTCGTCGGCCCGTTCCTGTTCACGCTGACGTTTTCATATTTCATCGGCGCCAGCGCGCCGTGGCAGCTGCCCGGCGCGCCGTTCCTGCTCGCGGCGGTGCTGATGGTGGCGTGCGTGGCGATCGCGGTGCGGGCGCTGGGCGCGGCGAAGAGCGCCTGACGTGTCCGTCGTGGCCGGGCTTGTCCCCGGCGATCCACGTCCTTTGTCCGGGCTCAAAACGTGGATGCCCGGGACAAGCCCGGGCATGACGTCGTTGGGAACTTGCCTGAGCGCTACGCCTTACTTCTTCACCAGCGGGCACTCGCTGTCCTTGAGCGGCTTGGCCGCGTCTTCCGCCGCGATCGTGGCGATCTGCTTGTAGTAGTCCCACGGTCCCTTCGATTCTTCGGGCTTCTTCACCTCGAACAGATAGGCCGGGATGAGACGACGCCCGTCCGCGCGCAGCGGACCCTTGCCGAACAGCGGATCGTCGGTCGGAAGCTCCTTCATCTTGGCGACGACCTTGGCACCGTCATGCGGGTTGCCGCCGAGCGCGTCCATCGCCTTGAGATAATGCAGCACCATCGCGTAATTGCCGGCCTGCGTCATGGAGGGCATCGCATTCTTGTTGGCCAGCGCCGAGAAGCGCTTCGACCAGGCGCGGGTCTGGTCGTTCATGTCCCAGTAGAAGGATTCCGTGAAGGTCAGCCCCTGGGCGGTCTTCAGACCCAGAGAATGCACGTCATTGATGAACAGCAGCAGTGCCGCGAGCTTCTGCCCGCCCTGTACAATGCCGAACTCGGCGGCCTGCTTGATCGCGTTGGTGGTGTCGCCGCCGGCGTTGGCGAGACCGACGATCTTCGCTTTCGACGACTGGGCCTGCAGCAGGAAGGAGGAGAAGTCGGCCGTGTTGAGCGGATGCTTGACGCCTCCGAGCACCTTGCCGCCGTTGGCGGTGACGACGGCGCTGGTATCGCGCTCCAACGCATGCCCGAACGCGTAGTCGGCGGTGAGGAAGAACCAGCTGTCGCCGCCGGCCTTGGTCAACGCCTTGCCGGTACCGTTGGCGAGCATGTAGGTGTCGTAGGTATAGGAGATCGTGTTCGGTGTGCAGGCCTTACCCGTGAGGTCCGCGGTGGCGGCGCCCGAATTGAGCAGGACCGCATTCTTCTCCTTGACGAGGTTGCTCACCGCGAGCGCCACGCCGGAGCTCGGCGTGTCCGCAATCGCGTCGACCTTGTCGTTGTCGATCCACTGACGGGCAATGTTGACGCCGACGTCCGGCTTGTTCTGATGGTCGCCGCTGATGACGTCGATCTTCCAGCCCTTCTTGAGCAGGCCGGAATCCTCGACCGCCATCTTGATCGCGACCACGGAGTTCGGGCCGCCGATGTCGGCGTAGAGGCTGGACATGTCGTTGAGCACGCCGATCTTGACGGTCTTGTCCTGGGCGAAGGCGGATGTGGCAAAACCGAAGGCGGCACAGGCCAGAAGGGCCGCAGAGCGGCGCGCGAACGTCGTCGTCATAAAAGATTTCCTCCATTGTCAAACATGCGGACGGCTCTCTTGAACGGAGCCTTGTTCCGGCTGATGGCTCTACCGTGTCCCACGGCCGGCGGCAATGCGCCTAAAGCCGGATGACGCTGCGTCGCAGCGTCATCCCTCCGTTAACTTTTGGACAAAATGCGTCGAGACGCTATTTCAGCGCGTCCGATGTCAGCTTGAATTTCTGGATGCGCTTTCCGGTGTCGACCTCGGCGGTATAGACGTTACCATTGGCGTCGATCGCCATGGCATGCACCCAGTGGAATTGTCCGGCGTTGCGGCCGCTGTGCCCAAAGCTTCCGACCACGCTGCCGTCGTCTCGCCTGATGACCCTGATCTCGTTGTTCTCGCCGTCAGCGCTGAGCAGCCAGGTCTGCTTCGGATCGGGCCAGATCGCGATGTCCCACACGGCGCCGTTGCCGAGCGTGTTCTTCTCGAAGAAGAACTCCTTCACGAAGGTGCCGTCTGTCTTGAAGACCTGGATGCGGTTGTTGATGCGGTCGCAGACGTAGACGAGCCCGTCATTGGCGAGCTTCACGCAATGGACCGGATTGCCGAACTGCTGGGACACCGGCGCCTTGGGATCGTACGCCGCCTGCTTGGTGTCGTCGGGCTTGTTGCCGTAGGCGCCCCAGTGCCGCTTGTAGGCGAGCGTGGTCGCGTCGAACACGATGACGCGGCGGTTGCCATAGCCGTCGGCGACGTAGATTTCGTTGGCGGCCTTGTCGATCGCGGTCTCGGCGGGCTTGCCGAGCTGCGCCGTGACGTTGCTGCCGAGGCTCGGCGCGATCTTGCCGATCTGGGCGACGAACTTGCCGTCGAGCGTGAATTTCAGGATCGCGTTGTCGTTGTCGGCATTGCCGCCGACCCAGACGAAGCCGCGCTCGTCGACCTCGATGCCGTGCTCGCGGCCGACCCATTCATAGCCTTCGCCCGCGCCGCCCCACGATCGCAGCAGATTGCCGTCGCTGTCGAATTCGAGCACGGGCGGTGCCGAGACGCAGCATTTCGAACGCGGCGGGGTGAGGCTCGCGCCTTTCTCGTCGTCGGTGAGCGAGCGCGGCCGATGGATCACCCAGATGTGGCCCTGCCAGTCGACGGTGATGCCGCCGACCTGGCCGAGGATCCAGTTGTTCGGCAACGGCTTTGGCCAGGACGCATCGACCGCGAAGGTCGGGACATCGCCGGCGGTCGCCGTGCCCGGAAGCGCAAACGCGACGGCCGCGATCAGGACAGAGAGGACGCGAGAGACATTTGCGAGCGCATGCGTAGAGCCTGCGCGATTCCGCCATGGCGCCATGGCAACCTCCCTTTTTTGGCCTGCAGCTTGCTGCCGCTTGAGCGCGGGCAGTCAATCGCGGGGAGGCCGTCGAGTCAATCAGGCCGGCGAGCGGAAGCTCATCAGGCTGCGGGTCTTGTAGTCGTAGAACTTGCCGGTCTCGGTCCAATCGGGTGCGCACATCGGCACGATGAATTCGGCAACCTGCTCGGCTGTATCGAGCGTCGCCGGATCCTCACCCGGCATCAGCGTGGCGCGCATGCGGGTGCGGACGGGGCCGGGATTGAACAAATTGACGCGCAGCTTGGTGTTCGCGGTCTCCTGCGCCCAGGCGCGCGCCAGCGTCTCCAGCGCCGCCTTGGAGGCGGCGTAGGGGCTGACATAGGCGGTCGCCTTGTTGGCCGCGCCGGAAGTGACGAACACAGCGCGGCCGGCGTCGGACTGCTTCAGCAGCGGCTCCATGCAGCGGATCAGCTGGAAGTTCGCGGAGACGTTGACCGCCATCACGTCGGTGAAGGCCTTCAGCTCGATGTGGCCGATCGGCGAGGAGGGGCCGAGCACGCCGGCATTGCCGACCAGGATGTCGAGCTTGCCGTAGCGTTCGTGCAGGCCGGCGCCGAGCCGCGCGATGCCGTCGGAATCGGTGAGGTTGAGCGGCACCAGCGTGGCGGTGCCGCCGTCCTTGCGGATCTCGTCGTCGAGCTCTTCCAGCCCGCCCTGCGTGCGCGCCACGGCGACGATATGCGCGCCGGCCTTGGCCAGCGCCTTGGCGGTGGCGAAGCCGATGCCACGCGAGGCGCCGGTGACGAGAGCGATGCGGTTGGCGAGGGGATTTGTCATTGAAAGGTTCTATCCAGCGTCGTCCTGGCGAAAGCCAGGATCCATACGCCGTGACGTTTATGGCTAGGGAAGATGATTGTCACACCTTCTTCGAACCAGAGAGGACTGTGGTAATGGGTCCTGGCCCCCGTGCGCAATTGCGCACTAGGCCAGGGAGACGGCCTCAGCTCGCCTCCGCCAGCAGCGACAATTGCCGCGGCTGCTGCTCGGTCTGGGTCTGGTCGGTGAGGTGGGTCGGATAGGCCCCGGTGAAGCAATGATCCGAGAATTTCGGATTGGCGGGGTCGCGGCCCGGCTCGCCCATGGCGCGGTACATGCCGTCGATCGACAGGAAGGCGAGCGAGTCGGCGCCGATGATCTCGCGCATCTCTTCGAGCGAATGCGTCGCCGCAAGAAGACCACCGCGGTCCGGCAGGTCGATGCCGTAATAGTCGGGATAGAGGATCGGCGGCGAGGCAAGGCGGAAGTGCACTTCCTTGGCGCCGGCATCGCGCATCATGCGCACGATCTTCTTCGAGGTGGTTCCGCGCACCAGTGAATCGTCGATCAGGATGATGCGCTTGCCTTCGATCGCGGCGCGGTTGGCCGAATGCTTCATGCGGACGCCGGATTCGCGGATCGCCTGCGTCGGCTGGATGAAGGTGCGGCCGACATAGTGGTTGCGGATGATGCCGAGCTCGAACGGCACGCCGGAATGCTGGCTGTAGCCGACCGCGGCGGGCACGCCGGAATCCGGCACCGGCACCACGACGTCGACCGGCACGTGGCTCTCCTTGGCGAGCTGCGCGCCGAAAGCCTTGCGCACCTCATAGACGGAGCGGCCGTGGACGATGGAATCTGGACGTGAGAAGTAGATGTATTCGAAGATGCAGGGCCGCGGCGCAATCGGTGGGAACGGCTTGTGAATGTCCTGGCCGCTCTCGTCGAACACGATGACTTCACCGGGTTCGATGTCGCGCACGAAGCGCGCGCCGATGATGTCGAGGGCGCAGGTCTCGGACGTCAGGATCGGACAGCCGTCGAGATCGCCAAGCACCAGCGGACGGATGCCGCGCGGGTCGCGCGCGCCGACCAGCTTTTTGTTGGTCAGCGAGACCAGCGCATAGGCGCCCTCGATCTCGCGTAGCGCGTCGACATAGCGCTCAATGAAGCGGCTGCGCCTGGAGCGCGCGACCAAATGCAGGATCACTTCGGTGTCGGTGGTCGACTGCATCATCGCGCCGCTCTTCACGAGCTCGCGGCGCAATGTCAGGCCGTTGGTGAGATTGCCGTTGTGGGCGACAGCAAGGCCGCCGGCATTCAGTTCGGCGAACAGCGGCTGCACGTTGCGCAGGATGGTGGCGCCGGTGGTGGAATAGCGGACATGGCCGACTGCCATTGTGCCGGGGAGGCGGTCGATCACCTCGCGGCGGGAGAAGGTGTCACCGACGAGGCCGAGGCGGCGTTCGGAATGAAAGCGACCGCCGTCATAGGAGACGATGCCGGCTGCTTCCTGACCACGGTGCTGAAGGGCGTGGAGGCCGAGCGCCGTGATGGCGGCGGCATTGGGGTGGCCGTAGATGCCGAAGACGCCGCATTCCTCGCGCAGCGTATCCCCCTCCAGATCGTCTTGAAGTTCCAGCGCGGCCGGGCCGAGATCAAGTAGGGCGTCCTGGTCAGGATTTCGCATCTCGTCCGAGCCTCTCGTTAGGGCTTAATCATCGCGCCGCGGGTTTCTCGATCAGCTTTTTAAGGCTGTCACGAGCCGGTTTGCTGTATCCGTCGCCACTGCCCGAAGGCTGCTGCTCGGAATCAGTTTGCTCTTCATCTGGTTTGTTTTTCTTGAATCTCTTCAAGATGGTGTTCTCGGGGTCGTCAGGCAAGAGGGCCATCAGCCAATCCCCGGTTCCCTGCAGCACCACGCGGGATTTGGCCCCTGTGACCCAATCCGGGCGCTGCTTGTCGGGCACCAGCCAGGTGAAGAACAGGAAGGCGACCACGACGATCAAAAGCCCGCGCGCCAACCCGAACAGAAAGCCGAGGGTGCGGTCCAGCGCGCCGATGCGCGAATCCAGGATCATGTCGGAGATCCGGACTGTGATCACGGAGACCACGACCAAGGTGCCCACGAACACGCCGGCGACCACGACCACGCTCGCGACGGTGTCGTTGTTGAAATAGGTCTTTGCGGTCGGCAGCAGCTTCGAGAACGAATAGAGGGTGACGATCGCCGCCGTGCCCCAGGCCGCGATCGACAGGATTTCGCGCATGAAGCCGCGAACCATGGCGAGCAGGCCCGAAATCAGCATCACACCGAGCAGGATCAGGTCGAGGATGGTTACTGGCATCGGCTGGTCTGGTCCGCTCGTACTTCAAGGTGCTCAGCGAATCGGTGTTTGGCCGCCCGCCCTAAGTGAGGGCCAGACGACGTTCCCGGCAAGGCCGCAACCACGCAATCCCATGCTGCTTTTGTGACGGCTGTATAGCGGCGGGGGCGGGGGACGTCACCACCGGCTAACCCTCTCCACGGCGGAATCTTGCCGGTGTGGCATTTTTCTCTGCCGGAGCGCTCGAGTCGCCCCGCCGGGAGCCGCGCGCGGCGATCTCGGCGACCAGCGTCGTCAGGCTGTTGATCGCGTTCAGCGACAGGCCGGCGTCGCCGCCGGCTTCGCCCCGGGCCGATTCGGGCAGCACGGCACGCAGAAAGCCGAGTTTTGCCGCTTCTTTCAGCCGGGCCGGGGTCTGCGCCACCGGGCGCACCACGCCGGACAGCGAGATCTCGCCGAAATAGACCGCATCGGTGGGTAACTGCGCATTAACCAGGGAGGACACCAGCGCCGCCGCGGCGGCCAGATCAGCCGCGGGCTCGTGGATGCGCAGGCCGCCGGCGACGTTCAGATAGACGTCGTGGCCGGACAGCTTGACCCCGCAATGGGCTTCCAGCACCGCCAGCACCATCGAAAGCCGGCTCGGATCCCAGCCGACCACGGCCCGTCGCGGGGTGCCGAGCGAGGTCGGCGCCACCAGCGCCTGCAATTCGACCAGAACGGGCCTTGTGCCTTCGATGCCCGCGAAGACTGCGGTGCCGGGCGTGCCGAGATCGCGCTCCGACAAAAACAGCTCGGAGGGATTGGTGACTTCGCGCAGGCCAAGCCCGGTCATCTCGAACACGCCGATCTCGTCGGTCGGCCCGAAACGATTCTTCACGGCACGCAGGATGCGGAATTGCTGCGAGCCTTCGCCCTCGAACGACAGCACCGCATCGACCATGTGCTCGACCACACGAGGGCCTGCGATCTGGCCGTCCTTGGTGACATGGCCGACCAGGATGATGGCCGCGCCGGTCCTTTTGGCAAAACGGATCAGGGCCTGCGCCGAAGCGCGCACCTGCGTCACGGTGCCGGGTGCCGATTCCACCGTGTCGGTCCACATGGTCTGGATCGAATCGATCACGATCAGCCGGGGCACCGCGCCCTCGGACAGCGTCGAGACGATGTCCTCGACCGACGTTTCGGCTGCGAGCTGCACCGGCGCGTCCGACAGCCCGAGCCGCTCGGCGCGCAACCGCACCTGCGCGACCGCCTCTTCGCCGGAGATATAGACGACGCGGTGCCCGGCGCGCGCGAGCAGGCTTGTGGCCTGCGTCAGCAGCGTCGACTTGCCGATGCCGGGATCGCCGCCGACCAGAAGCACCGAGCCGCGGACAAAGCCGCCGCCGGTCACGCGGTCGAGCTCGGTCATGCCCGAGGACAGGCGCGGGGCGTCCTGGGTTTTTCCGGACAGGCTCTCCAGCGCGAACGTCCGCCCCTTGCGCTTGGAGCGGATCGACACCGGCACGCTGCCGGTCGTGTCCTCCTCCGCGAGCGTATTCCACTCGCCGCAGGACTCGCACTTGCCCTGCCAGCGGTTATAGGCCGCGCCGCAGTTCTGGCAGACGAAGGAAAGTGTGTTCTTGGCCATGAGGACAGCGAGCGCCCGGGGACAGCGAGTCGAGGGTTTCAGGTTTGCTGATAGCACGGAATGACGGGTCAAGAGAGTGAGTCCGGGCGCACCTCGAATATCGCAATTCGGTACGCCGGATACACCCTTTGTTAGCTGTATGCCGCCGCAACGGGCCGGACTTTGCCAAATGTTAGCGGACGCGGGTCCAGCTTCGGAACCAATACGGGATGGCGAAACGAATGACGGGACTTTTGCGGATATTGCTTGCTGTGGGGGTCGTCTGCGGCTTTCTCATGCCGCCTGGCGCTAGTGCGGCCGACGCGAAGCGTCTCAACGTCGTCTTCGTCAACCCGGGCAAGACCGGCGAGGTCTATTGGGACATGGTTTCGCTGACCATGCAGGCCGCCGGCCGCAAGCTCGGCGCGCATGTCGAGGTGCTGACCAGCAAGCGCAATTACCGCACCATGCAGGAGCTCGGGTTCGGCGTGGTGGCACGCAGCGACAAGCCCGACTTCCTAATTCTCTCGAATGAGGAATCCGCAGCCGTCCCGATCATGGAGGCGGCCGAGGCCGCCGGGGTCAGGACGCTGCTGCTCTCGAACACGCTGATCGGCGACGATGCGGCGCGTCTTGGACCGCCGCGCCAAAAACTCAAGACCTGGCTTGGCGACATCACGACGGATCTTCAGACCGCGGGCGCGCGGATGGCCAATGCCCTTATCGACGCGGCGCGTGCCGAGAAATGGCAGAGCCCGGACGGCAAGATCCACATTCTCGGCATCGGTGGCGACGAGATCACGCCGGCCTCGATCGCGCGCAACGCGGGTCTCAAGCTCGCGGTGGACGCCGCGCCCGACGTCGTGGTGGATCGGATGCTGTTCGCCAACTGGACGCAGTCGGAGGCCGAGCATGTCACCACGAATTATCTGAGCTGGGCCGCGCGCAAGGAGATCCGGCCTGCGGGCATATGGGCCGGAAACGATCCGATGGCGCTGGGAGCGCTTCGCGCGGTGAGCGCTGCCGGCCTCACGCCCGGGCGGAACATCCAGCTGGTCGGCCTCAACTGGTCGGAGGATGCGCTGCGCGAGATCAAGGCGGGCCGCCTGCTCCTGACCGACGGCGGGCATTTCCTGCTCGGCGGCTGGTCGATCGTTCTCTTGCGCGATTACGCCGACGGCTGCGATTTCGCGGCCGTATCACCCCGCGTCGAGGTCAAGACCTCCGCGATCACGCGCGACAACCTCGCTGCGGTCGGCGACCTCATCACGACGCGCGCCTTCGACCGGATCGATTTCGCGCGGTTCAAGGCCAAAACAGGGCACTGCGGCCAGTACGACTTCTCCGTCGATGCGCTCATCTCGTCGCTGACCCCTGTGGAAGGCGCTGCCGACTGATGCGAAACGGTGACGATATGACCGGTCCGGATCGCAGGCAGCAGGTGGCGCCGCCGCGCTTGCGCTCGGTCGTCCGCGCAATGATCTGGGCCACCGTACCTGTTCTGCTGCTGGTACAATTGCTCGCCTCCGCCGGCGTCGAGGCCTCGAGCTTCTGGTCGCAGATCAGGCAGCTCGACGCCCGCATTGCCCGCGTCGCCGAGAGCCGCGCCGAACTGATCGCCGAACCGCTCTGGAAGATGCGTTACGACCAGGTCACGAGCGTGCTCAACGAGATCATGCACGACGAGAGCATCGCCGCGGCGGCCGTTTACGACGATACCGGAATCGCGATTGCCCGCGTGGTGGCGCGCCCGGCGGGACAGGCGGTCGCGGAGATCTCGCGTCCGATCAACTACAGCAACGGCAACATGGCAGTCCAGGCCGGCCGCATCGCGATCGTATATTCGCAAGCGGCGCTCTACGCAGACACGGGCAGCCGGCTGGTGCTGCTGCTGGTCGTCGGCCTGTTGGCAACGTTTGCGACCCTGATCGCCATGCGGATCTCCGCCAACCTCTTCATCGGCAGGCCGCTGGCGGCGATGATGTCCGCGATCCAGCGCAGCAAGCAGGACGGCCGCGCCTATCCGGCGGAAGTCAAATCCTCGAACGAGTTCGGTCAGCTCGCCCATGCATTCAATGCCATGCAGCACACGACGTCGGGTGCGCTCGACCGACTCGGGCACATGGCCGCGCACGATCCGCTCACGGGGCTGCCCAATCGCCGCTCGCTCTCCGAGCACCTCGTGACCCTGAGTCACGATGCCGGCTCGCCGGACGCGCTGATCGCGCTCTGCTTCATCGATCTCGACGACTTCAAGGGCATCAACGACACTTTTGGCCATGATTCCGGCGACAAGTTCCTGGTGCACATTTCCGAGCGCCTCCGTGGTGCGGTCGAACCGCAAGATTGGGTGGCCCGGCTCGGCGGCGATGAATTCGTCGTCATTCGCCCCGAGGTCAGCAACGAGGAGACCGCGCAGAAGTTTTCGCGCCACTTGCTGGATGCGATTTCCGAGCCGATCCGGCTTCACGACAAGCAGGTGGTGCCGCGTGCCAGTATCGGCCTTGCCGTGCGCCGTGCCGGAGATCCCGAGCTTTCGCACCTGCCGGCGCTCGCCGACATCGCGCTCTACCATGCCAAGAGCAAGGCGCCCGGCACGGTCGCGGTGCTCGACGAAGCGCTTCAACGCGACTATCGCCGCCGCCGGGAGCTCGAACTTGCCATTCCCACAGGCTTCGACGAGAGGCAATTCGAGGTCTGGTATCAAAGCCAGGTCGATCTCGAAAGCCACGACATCGTCGGCCTGGAAGCGCTGATCCGCTGGCGCCATCCGGAGCATGGCGTGATCGGCCCGGGCGAATTCTTGCCGCTGATCGAGCGCAGCGGCAACAATGCGCGGCTGACGCGCTATGTGCTCACCGACGCCTGCCGCGCGCTGCAACATCTGGCTGCGGCCGGCAGGCCGCATATCCGGATCGCGATCAATCTGCCGCCGTCCGAGCTCGCCGACCATTCGTTCGCCGCCGAGCTGCGGGCGACCTGCGCGCGCTTCGACGTCGCAGCATCATTGCTGGAACTCGAGATCACCGAGGGATCGCTGATCAACAACATGGCCAGCGCATCCGAGACGCTGCACCGCCTGCGGCGCCTGGGTGCCACCATCGCGCTCGACGATTTCGGCACTGGCTACAGCTCGCTCGCCCATCTCAGGCGGTTTCCGCTGGACAAGGTCAAGATCGACAAGGCCTTCATCAGCGAGATCCCCGATAGTGCGGAAGACAAGGCGATTGTTGGCGTCATTGCATCGCTCGCCGGTACGCTGGGCCTCACTTTGGTGGCGGAAGGCATCGAGCGCGCCGAGCAGGCCCAGGCCATGCGCGAGATGGGCGTGAGGTTCGGGCAGGGCTTTCTCTATCATCGGCCGCAGCCACTCGAGGCCGTGTTGCTATGGCTCGAGGGACGGCGGGCTCACCAGAGCCGCGTCATCGAGGATAGCCCGTCGATCGCGCCCGAGTTTGCGGTCTGAGCGCAGCGCCGCTACGGCTGCGCCGCATTCCACAGCATGGAGAGGCCGGCGGCGATCATGATCGCGTCCATCACCACGCGGAACATCTCCGGCTTCAGACGCAGCACGAAGCCTTTGGCGATGAAGGCGCCCGCCATCAACGAAGATCCAGCGATCAGGCCTTTGACGAACACATCGCCAGTCAGCGCGCCGAACCGTTCGAAGGTCACGGATTTCGCGGCATAGAGCCCGAGCGAAGAAGCCGCTTCGGTGGCGAGGAAAGCGCCCCGGGACAAGCCGTAGAACAGGAACAGCGGGACGCTGAGCGGGCCGGTTGAGACGACGATGCCGGTGAGGTAACCAATGACGGCCCCGCCGATCGCCAGATGCCAGAGATTGGCCTTGAGATCGTGCCGCGCCAGCGAGTGCCGCACCGGCACCATCGCGATCAGGAAGACGCCGATGGCGAGATCGACGGCGTGCGAGGGCAGCGCCAGCAGCGTCCGCGCGCCGAGCACGGCAGCCGGAATGCCTGTCACCGAATAAGCCGCGCAGGCCCGCCAATCGACCTCGCGCCACCAGGCCAGGATCCGTGAGAGATTGGCCATGACGGCGGCCAGCGCCATGATCGGCACCGCCTCCTTTGGCCCGTAGGCATAGACCAGCACCGGCATCAGCATGATCGACGAGCCCGTGCCGACGATGCCGGAAATGGTGCCTGCGACGAGGCCGACGATGAGGACGAAGAGGAAAGCCAAAACGGTCTCCACGAATCGGGAGAGTTTAGACGTGGCCAGCGGCGGGGGCGATCAGCGAGGCGAGGGAACCCTATTTTGCCGAACGAGAGCCGGCGTTAACCGGCGCCGACGGTTCCAGTCTGAGCGAAATCGCTTCGAAGTTTCTTAAATCTTACTGGGTACCTCTCTTGAGCATAGTGATCTTGGGGGACGAGTATGGGGAAGCGGGCCAAACGCGGAAAGGCGGAGACATTCGCAATCCCGATGGCCGCGAGAGTTGCGGTTGGCGCCGTGGCCGTCGCTGCGTTGGGGTACGGTTTGCTGTCCCGACCGGCGAAGCTGCAACCGGCACGAAAGTCGTCCGCGCACGAGGCTCAAGCGTCGTCAACTCCGGTTTACGTCGCAACGCCGGTTCATGCATCGGCTCCGGCAGCGACGCCGGCTTCGGCTCCGCTTCCGACCCCGGCGCCTCTGGTCGAACCGCCAAAAGCGGCCGACGTTCCCGGAGCATTCGTTCGGCAGGTGGTTGACTACGCCAGCCGCCAGACCCCCGGCACCGTGATCATCGATACCAAGAACACATTCCTCTATTTCGTCCTGAACGACGCGCAAGCACTGCGCTACGGCATCGGTGTTGGCCGTGAAGGTTTCACATGGTCCGGTGAGCAGACTGTGGCTCGCAAGGCAGAATGGCCGGATTGGCATCCGCCTGTTGAGATGGTCTCGCGTCAGCCTTATCTGCCGCGGTTCATGGCAGGCGGTCCCGGCAACCCCCTTGGCGCTCGGGCGATGTATCTGGGCGACACCGAATATCGAATTCACGGCACCAACAAGCCCGATACGATCGGGAAGCGGGTCTCGTCCGGCTGTATCCGACTGACCAATGAGGACGTCGTTGACCTCTATGATCGCGTGAAAGTCGGCGCGAAAGTGATCGTGCTTCCGACAACCGTTGCCCGCCGACCACCCCAGGGAGCGCCGGCCGACGCCGCTTTCCGGTTACCGGACCCGGCATCGCCGTCGAACCGGTCCTCGGCAACTCACGCGCAGATCCCGTCATCCGGACCGAGGATCGCCGAGGCCCAGTAACGCGTCCTCATCCTGCACAGAGGACAAGGAGGCAATGCAAGTCGCCTACGAGGTCAGCTGCTGGCCCATCGCACCATTGCGTGTCGGGCGAGGCCTCTCGACCGGTGAAACCCGCGTTTCGGAGTATGCGTAACCCATTGATTCGCCAACGATCGGCTACTGTGCATGGGGTTGTTTTTCATCTTTTTGTCGAGTTGGCGCGGCAAGTCGGTGCTCGCAGCACGTGGACCAAGGCCGGCTGCGCGCTGCTGACAGCATGTTGGCAGCAGGGTCCGGCTACGACCATCTCCTGACAAAACGGAGAGCGGGTCATGCCGATCGAGGCGAGCTGTCATTGCGGTGAGACGGTGTTCGAGGTGACGGAGGTGCCCTCGAGCGTGACCCGTTGCACCTGCTCGCTCTGCGCCAAGCGCGGCGCGTTGTGGGCCTATTACACGCCGGCGCAGTTTCGGCTGCTGTCGCCCGCCGAGAACGTCGCGACCTACCTCTGGGGCAGCCGCACGGTCAAGCACCATTTCTGCGCAAGCTGCGGCTGCGGTACCTATTCGGAGTCGCCGGACTGGTCGACCGGCAAGCCCGATTTCGACAATCCGAGAGTCGCCGTCAACGCGCGCCTGTTCGACGAATTCGATCTGGAGGCCGTGCCGGTGACCATGATCGATGGCAAGAATCTGTGGTGAGCATGCGCTCTCGCGCATGTCTGCTGCTCGTCAGTCCCCTTGAGGCACTCCTGAAAAGCTGATCTGTTTCCGGCCCGATAGAACAAGGGAGGAAGCCGATGATGCGTCTTTTCGCGCGAGTGATGCTCGCGATGTGTCTGGCCGTTGTAGCCGGCTTCAATGCGCAGGCGCAGACCAGGCCCAAGGTCACGACATCAGGACCGGATTTCCCCAAGGCCGCGCTGTTCGTCGGCAACAGCTTCTTCTACTACAACAACGGCATGCCCGGGCATCTCTCCTTCATGGAGCGGGCTGCCGATCCCGAAAACAAGGCGGCCTATCGCAACACCATGGCAACGATCGGCGGCTCCGGCCTCGATTGGCACGATATGGACAATCTGCTGCGGCCGGGCGGCCTCGGCGCCTATTCGTTCGACGAGCAGAACAACGTCGTCTTCAACAAGCCGGGCAGGCAGTACGACGCCGTCGTGATGATGGATTGCAGCCAGTGCCCGATCCATCCGCAATTGAAGGACGCGTTCGCGACCTTCGTGAAGAAGGACAGCGAGATCGTCCGCGCCCACGGCATGCGCCCGGTCCTGTTCATGTCATGGGCCTATGCCGACAAGCCTGAGATGACGGAAGCGCTGGCCGAGGCCTACACGATCGCAGGCAATGCCAATGATGCGCTGGTCATCCCCGCAGGTCTCGCCTTCGCGCGCGTGCGCAAGCTGCAGCCCGAGCTCAATCTGTATGCGCCGGACAAGCGGCACCCGAGCCCCGCGGGCACATATCTGGCGACCTGCGTGACGTTCGCCGCGCTGACGGGCCGATCGCCGGTCGGCAATTCCTACACGATGGGACTGGACGCACCGACGGTGGAGCTGCTGCAAAAAGCAGCGTGGGACACGGTGCAGGATTATTACGGGCGTTGACCTAGCGCAGCACGATCCATGCCGGTGCGTGATCGCTCGCGCCTTCCTCGCCGCGAACCTTCTTGTCCACACCGGCTTTTGCCAGGCGTGAGGCGAGGGCAGGGCTGAGCAGGAGATGGTCGAGCCGCAGGCCCGCATCGCGCGGCCAGCGGTTTCGCTTGTAATCCCAGAAGGTGTAGATGCGCTTTTCCGGGTGCAGTTCGCGGATCGCGTCACACCAGCCTTGTGCCACCAGCGAGGCAAAGGCCGCACGGCTCTTCGGCTGGATCAAGGCATCCTTGTCCCACGAGCGCGTCGGATAGATGTCGATCTCATCAGGCGCAACGTTGTAGTCGCCGGCGAGCACCACGGGCAGGTCCTGCTTAATCAAGGTTCTGGCGTGGCGCTTGAGCCGCGCGAACCAGTCGAGCTTGTAGTCGAATTTCGGTCCCGGCTGCGGATTGCCGTTCGGCAGGTAGATGCTGGTGACGATGACACCGCGTACCGCGGCCTCAATGTAGCGGGCTTCGTGATCGGCAGGTTTTCCCGGCAAGCGATCGCGGGTGGGAACGGGCTCGGCATTGCGGGCCAGGATGGCGACGCCGTTCCAGGTCTTCTGCCCACACCACACTGCGCCGTAACCGGCCTTTTCGATCGCGGCCGCCGGAAATTCGCCATCACTTGCCTTCAACTCCTGAAGTGCGACGACATCGGGCTTCGCCGTTCGCATCCATGCCAACAGATTGGGCAGGCGGCGATTGATGTTGTTGATGTTGAACGTCGCGATCTTCATGTAGAGCTACCGGCTCCTGCCTTCCCTTACCGGAGAAACAATGTCCAAGTTGAGCTTTGCCGTTATTGCCGTCGCCGTTGCGTTCTCCGGGGTCGCCTCGGCACAATCATCCGATCCGCGCGGCGCGTGCAAGGCGGACTATGACAAATTCTGCGCCGGCCTTGCGCCGGGCGGCGGCATCGTCGCCTGCCTCAACGCCAAGCGCGACAAGCTCAGCGCAACCTGCAAGACGGCGCTGGACAGCAGGAAAAAGAAGTAAGCGGCAAGCTGCTCAGCCCGGCAGAGGCGGCGGGCTTTCGGGCTGCTCGATCGGTGGCGGAGCGGGCGTCTGCTGCTCGGCTGCCTGCCCGAGAGCTGGCTTGGCCAGCGGCTCCACCACATTCCCGCCCTTGTAAATACGGGCGTAGCGGCGGCCGAGGCTGGTCAGCACCTCGTAGCCGATCGTTCCGAAATGATGCGCGAGCTCGTCGACGGTGATGCCCTCGCCGAGCAGCGTCACCATGTGGCCGCGCCGCGCCGCGTTCGGCGGCAGATCGGTGATGTCGATCGCGATCAGGTCCATCGAAACGCGGCCGGCGACCGGGCAGCGCTTGCCGGCGACGATGACCTCGGCACCGCGGGTGCCGTCGTTGGAACTTGCGGCGCGGAAATAGCCGTCGGCATAACCGACCGCGATGATCGCGAGTTTCGTCGGCCGCCGTGCGGTCCAGGTGCCGCCATAGCCGACGCTCTCGCCGCGCTCGATACTGCGGATCTGCACGATGCGGGCCTTGAGATCGACCACCGGCTGCATCGGATTGTCGGCCTCCGGCGTCGGGTTGACGCCGTAGAGCGCGGCGCCCGGCCGCACCATGTCGAACTGGAAGGGCGCGCCGAGGAAGACGCCGGACGAATTGGCGAGTGCCGCCGGCACGCCGGAGAATTCGCTGGCGATGCCGCGAAAGGCCGCGAGTTGCTTGGCGTTCACCGGGCTGTTGAGCTGCTCGGCCGAAACCAGATGGCTCATCACCAGCGTGATGCCGTGATCGCCGGCGTTGATGCGGGGGATGATGGCTTGCGCTTCCGCGAGCGTCAGGCCGAGCCGGTTCATGCCGGTGTCGATGTGGATGGCGGCGCCACCGGTCCAGCCGGTGCGGCGACAGAACACGTCCCATTCGGCGAGTTCGTTGAGATCGCCGATCACGGGGCGGCAGTTGATCTGGGCGTAGTGCTCGCCGGTGTTCTGGAAGTAGCCGCCGAGCACGTAGATCGAGGGCTCCGGCACCGCCGCGCGCACCTTGCGCGCTTCCTCGATGGTGGCGACGAAAAAGGTCTTGCAGCCGGCCTTGTTCAGGGCACGCGCGACCTGCTCGGCGCCGCAGCCATAGGCGTCCGCCTTGATCACAGCCGAGCATTCGGCCGGTACCGCCGTCTTCTCGAGCTTGCGCCAATTGGCGATGATGGCGTCGAGATCGACGGTGAGCACGCCGCCGAAGGTCGCGAGTGCGGCAGCCTGATTGGCCTCCGCGGAGAGAAGGCCGGATTGCGGGATCATTTTCGGGTCGGACGCCATTGTCATGGCGCCGTTTTACGCAAGAGGCCGGTCAGGTTCAACCCAGGGAACTCAGTAGTCGCCGCCGCCGCGGTCCGGCACCTGGCTGTCCGGCGCAAGGTCGCCGAACCGTGTGACCGACGCTTCGAAGGCCAGATCGACGGTGCCGGTCGGGCCGTGGCGCTGCTTGCCGATGATGACTTCGGCCTTGCCATGCGCGAGATCCATGTCCAGTCGCCATTTTTCGTGCTCGGGCGTGCCCGGGCGCGGCTCCTTGTTTCCGAGGTAGTATTCCTCGCGGTAGACGAACAGCACGACGTCGGCGTCCTGCTCGATCGAGCCGGATTCGCGCAGGTCCGAGAGCTGCGGCCGCTTGTCGTCGCGCGACTCGACCTGGCGCGAGAGCTGCGAGAGCGCAATCACGGGCACGCTGAGTTCCTTGGCGAGCGCTTTCAGACTGGTCGTGATCTCGGTGATTTCCTGCACGCGGTTTTCGCTGCGCTTGCCCGAGCCCGACAACAGCTGGATGTAGTCGATGACGATGAGGTCGAGGCCCTTCTGCCGCTTCAGCCGGCGGGCGCGCGCCATAAGCTGGGCAATCGAGAGACCGCCGGTCTCGTCGACATAGAAGGGCAGCGACTGCAGCTCGATCGAGACCTCGCGGATCTTCTCGAAATCGGCCTCCGAGATGCCGCCGCGGCGGATCGACGAGGAGGGGATGCCGGTGCGCTCGGCCACGATACGCGTGGCGAGCTGGTCGGCCGACATTTCGCAGGAGAAGAAGCCGATGACGCCGCCATGGGCGGCCTTCATGGTGCCGTCGGCCTGGAGCTCTGGAACGTAGGCCCGGGCGACGTTGTAGGCGATGTTGGTTGCGAGCGACGTCTTGCCCATGCCGGGGCGACCGGCGACGATGATGAGGTCGGAGTGCTGCAACCCGCCCATCTTGTTGTCGAGGTCGCGCAGGCCGGTCGAGATGCCCGACAGCTTTCCGTCGCGCTGGAACGCCTTCGCGGCCAGATCGACCGCAAGCGTCAGCGCCTGCGAGAATTTCTGGAAGCCACCGTCATAGCGACCGGATTCGGCGAGTTCGTACAGGCGGCGCTCGGCGTCCTCGATCTGCGCCCGCGGCGCGAAGTCGACCGGGGCGTCATAGGCGACATTGACCATGTCCTCGCCGATGCCGATCAGGTCGCGTCGCAATGCCAGATCGTAGATGGTGCGCCCATAATCCTGCGCATTGATGATGGTGGTCGCTTCGGCGGCGAGGCGCGCCAGATATTGTCCGATGGTCATGCCGCCGATATCGGTGTCGGCGGGCAGGAAGGTCTTCAGCGTGACGGGCGTCGCGATCTTGCCCATCCGGATCAGGCTCGAGGCGGTCTCGAAGATGGTCTGGTGCAGCGGCTCGAAGTAATGCTTCGGCTCCAGGAAGTCGGAGATGCGGTAAAACGCGTCGTTGTTGACCAGGATCGCGCCCAGAAGGCTCTGTTCCGCTTCAATATTATGCGGCGCGCTTCGATAGGCGGGGGTTCCGGCTTCGGGCGCGAGTTTGAGAACGTTCGAATCAGTCAGGGCCATGGTCGAGCGATAGCAATTTTCTGGGGCGGATGCGGGGCCGGGATAAAGCGCCGCCTCAGACCAAAGCGGAAGCGAAAGCTCGCCGCTATCAACCGATCATTAAAATGGTGGATGATTGCCCGCCGCAGCACGCGCCGCGCTTGACGGATTTTCGTGGAACCAGGTCGCCGCCTGGAAGCGGCCGCTACCGTCGCCGCGGAAAACGCCGGATGAAGTGAACCTGAGGGGTCGGCGGGCCGACATATCGAGACGCGCGCGAATGACGCACGCTGGGCGCTTTCGGCTTGGTTCAGACCAGCAGGAGGTAGACCAGCGCAACCAGAGCCGCCCCGACGCCGGTAGCGATCAGGGCGTAATCGGTGCGGAGGTCGTCCTGCACGTCGAATGAGGTTTTGGTCTCGTTGCTCATGGCGACGGTCTAAGCCAGGGCCGACGAGACTTATGTGAAGCAGATCACATCTCCCCGGATTCTTTCGGGGGTACAGCCGGAACAGGTTAGCGGGCGGGGGGTTGTCTCCCGATCTGCCACCAGGGAACGAGGCAAGCGATGCGGCCAGAACGGCAGCCCCGGAATTGGCGAAGCGAAGCAGGCAGCCGACTTTGGCTGTCGGGGCTGATCGCGGCCATGGAGCACGCTGCGCGGCCGGAAGTGCGTCGGGAACCGGTCGCCCCCGAAATCCTGAAGGCACTGCGGATACAATTGGCCTTAACGGCTTCTTACCGGTCCGCTCCGGTTTCGACCCTGCGCCACTAGGACCTATTCACCAGCCAGCTTCAGTCTCGGCGTGGCGCCGGCTTCGACAGCCCGCAGCCGGGCCTCTTCACGGGCGATGTAGTTGCGCGTCATCGGCACGACGCCCTGACGCCGGGTGAGTTGGATCTGGAAGTTCATCATATCCTGCTTGCGGAATGTCATCTCGCTGGCTGCCAGATAAAATTCCCACATCAGCGCGAAGCGCTCGTCATACAGCTGTACGGCTTCTTCGCGTCGCGCCATGAAGCGCTCGCGCCATGCCTTCAGCGTTTCGGCGTAATGCAGGCGCAGTATCTCGATGTCGCAGACCAGCAGGCCTGCGCGCTCGATCGCCGGCAGCACCTCCGAGAGGGCGGGGATGTAGCCGCCGGGAAAGATGTATTTGGCGATCCAGGGATTGGTGGAGTCCGGGCCCTGCGAACGGCCGATCGAGTGCAGCAACATGACGCCGTCCTTATCCAACAGCTCGGCGCAACGCTGGAAGTAGATGTCGTAGAAGCGGGCTCCGACATGCTCCAACATGCCGACCGAGACGATGCGGTCGAACGGGCCGGCGACGTCGCGATAGTCCTGAAGCAGGAATTTGGCCGATCTGGTCAGGCCCTTTTCGGCTGCGCGCGCATTGGCGATCTGCAACTGCTCGGTCGACAACGTTATGCCGGTGACGTCAGCACCTGCGATCTCGGCGAGATAGAGCCCAAGTCCGCCCCAGCCCGAGCCGATGTCGAGCACGCGCTGGCCGCCCTTGACGAGCAGCTTTGCGGCCACGTGCCGTTTCTTGGCAAGCTGCGCATCGTCGAGCGTGCTCTCCGGCGTCTCGAAATAGGCGCAGCTGTATTGCTTGTCGGCGTCGAGGAAGAGCGAATAGAGCCTCGCGTCGAGATCGTAATGGTGTGCGACGTTGCTGCGGGAGCGCGGGCGCGGATTGAACTGCTTCAGGTGCCGCACCAGATAGCGCAGGTGCCACCAGGGTTTTGCCCAGTGCGGCAATAGGTCGGGTTGATCGAGCAGGATCGCGAGGGCATCAGCTATGGTGCCGCGCTCGACGACGAACTCGCCGTCCATGTAGGCCTCGCCAAGCCCGAGCTCGGGATTGACGAGGATCTTCCGCTCCGCGTCCGCGGTGACGAAGCGGACTGCGACCGGTTCGCCCGAGCCGTCGCCGACGGTGAACTTCGAGCCCTTCGCCGTGGTCACCGTCATCGACCCGCGGCGGATGAATTGAGACAGGAATTGACGCAACAATCGATCCATCGGCACCCATCCTCTCGAGCGAACCCGAAGAGATGCGACTAACCCGGCCTTCACACCCTACGTCCGGGCATCTCAGCGGTTCCTATGCGTTTGCATCCAAATCTAGGGAGGTGTTCCGGGCCTGCTATTGCGCTGTGTTCAAAGCGGATATTCCAAAACCGCTTAATCACATCCTTGCGCGCCGAGCCTGCTTCCATTCGCGGCTCAATCGGATAAAAGGTGACCCGCCGCGGCGCCGCCTGCCGGCTGCACCTCTCGGAATTCAATGGAGATGATGGGAATGTCGAGCCGAGCGCTCAGCCTCGCGACGATCTTGCTTCTGATCGGCTTCGGCGCGACCGATACCGTTCTCGCGCAGGCGACGAACCTCGAGGCCGGCAAGGCCCCATCCCAGCTTTTCGCGCAGACCTGCAATGCATGTCATAAGAGCCCGCGCGGCCTGTTGAAGACGGTGGCGCCGGGCTCGCTTCCGGGCTTCCTGCGTCAGCATTACACGACCAGCCCCGACATGGCCGGCGTGCTTGCCTCCTATCTCGTCTCCAACGGAGCCACCGACACCCGCTACCAGGCCAAGGACGGCCATAAGGACGGTAAGGACAAGAAGGACGGCGCCAAGGACAAGGAAGCCAATACCAATCCCGTGCAGGCCCCTGAGCATCAGGGCCGCCGGCAGCGTTCCCAGGAATCCGCCAAGCCGGAAGGCGAGGGTGCCGCTCCCGTGGCCGAGGGCGCGCGTCAGAAGCGCGCCGCGCGGCCGGCCGAAGAAGGAACGAAGGAAGGCGTGAAGCCCGAGGGCCAGGCTGCACCCGAAGGGCGCAAGGCCAAGCGTCTCGGCAAGCGCGGCCAGCCGGGAAGTGATGAGGCGCCGAAGGTTGATGCCGCGGCGCCGACAGCAGACGACAAGAAGAGCGAGCCGAAGGTCGAGTCCAAGCCCGACACAAAGCCCGAGACTGCGAAGGTGGATTCCGGCGAGGCCAAATCCGAAGGCAGCAAATCCGAAGGCAGCAAGCCGTCCGAGAAGCCCGCCGAGGCCAAGCCGGAAAGCGCCAAGGTGGAGCCGCGCGGCAGCAGCGAAGCTCCGGCGGTGCGGCCCGATCCGGTGCCGCAGGTGACGCCGGCGGCACCATCCGCCGCGAAGCCCGCCGAGCCAACTGCGCCCAAAGCCGCGGAAGAAGCTGCTCCCAAGCCCGCCGCGAGGTCCGAACCGCCAGCCAAGTCGCAGGAGCCGGCGCCGCCCGCGACTGCCGCGGCCCCGCCAGCGCCGGCCGAATCGTCCGGTCCGCCGGCGCCGCCGATTTCGCGATAAGCGACCATATTTTATAGACATGCGAAGGCCGCGCTCTGGCGCGGCCTTCGCATGTCTTGGGTACAAGCTCAATCTGTTGTCGCCCGCGGCCGGCGAGAAGCTGATCTGCCGGGCGAGGGTGATCAAGCCGGGGCGTCAGGTCTCCGTGGTCGCAGCCGACGTTTTCTGCGTCACCGACGGCGTCGAGAAGCATACGGCAACGGCGCTCGCGTCGACCGCGATGCTGGGCGAGGACGTTGCCGCCACAACGAAAAGCCCGGCCGCCTGAGGCGACCGGGCTTCGCAGCCTGCGCAAACGAGCGCGAGGCTTACTTCTCGGTCTCTTCCGCAGCCGGCGCCGGCTCGGCGTCGTCCTGCTGGGCTTCGGGGTCGAAGAACTCGCCGGCGGCTGCGATCGCTTCGGCCGCAGCATCCCGGTCTTCGTTCCGGCTCGAGATGTCCTCGCCGCGGTTGATGCGCTCGGCCTCGTCCTGGCTGCGCGCCACGGTGACGCTGATCTCGATCTCGACCTCGGGATGGATGGCGACCGTGATGGTGTGCTTGCCGATGGTCTTGATCGGCGCGTCGAGCTGAACCTGCGGGCGGGACAGTGAAACGCCGTCGGCTTCGAACGCCACGACGATGTCGCGCACGTTGACCGAGCCGAACAGTTGGCCGGCTTCCGAAGCCTGACGGATCACGATGATGTTCTTGCCCTGGATCTTCTCGGCGACCTTGGACGCCTCGCCCTTGGACTCAAGGTTGCGAGCCTCGAGCTCGGCCTTCATGCCGTCGTACTTGGCACGATTGTCGGCGGTGGCGCGCAGCGCCTTGCCGCGCTTGAGCAGGAAATTGCGGGCATAGCCGTCGCGAACCTTCACGACTTCGCCCATGTGACCGAGCTTGTTGACGCGTTCCAGCAAAATGACTTCCATATTCGTTCTCCTTTGATGTGCTGAGTGAGGTGGAATTTCGAACTTGAACTTTCGGACTTGAACTCAAGAGGTCGGCAGTGGCGGCGGCTGGCGCGTACGAAGGAAGCGTTCGCGGAGGCCGAACACGGCATCGGCGAGGCCGAGGATCACCATCGCGATGACGGGCCATCCGAACACGACCACGACGGCGTAGGTCGAGCCGAGCCAGAAGGTGCGGCTCTTCAGCGCCAGCGTCAGCGTATGCAGCACGGCAAAGCCGGTCAGCGCATATCCCATCATCAGCGCAGCCGTCGCAATTTGCGCCGCGATCGCAAGCAGTCCGCCGGTGAAGCAGAACGCCAGCGCGATGCAGAGCGCCACGAGCGTCATCGGCGGCAGCTCCGCCGTCATCAGGTCCGGCCAGGGGCGCCGCAGCCGGCCCGACGTCGCCGTGACCTTGGTGCTGAGCCAGAGGTTGAGGGTCAGCGTCATCATCGCAACGATGGTGGCACCGGCCGGCAAGATCCGCACCAGTGCGCCGACGAATTGGTCGGTCTCGCCGGAGCTCTGCGGGTCGGCGGCGCGGAGGAGGCGCATCAAGCCACGGCGCAGCGTGCCGGTGATGGTCTCGGCGTCGGTGCCGATCGTGAGCAGCGCGGCGATCGTGGTCAGTGTGGCGAAGCCCGCGATCCACAGCAGGATGCGGCCGACCGGATACCATTCGAGCGCAGGCTCGGTGGGCGGCTCGGCGGCGGCCTGCGGCGCGGTGGGGCCGACCTGCCGGCTCAGCAGGACGAGATGGCCGAGCCACCAGGCCGGCAATGCGACGGTGACGGCGAAGGCGATGCAGTAGGGCAGGCCGAACAGCGCGCCGAGGCCAACCGCGGCGGCGATGCCGCCGAGGCTCGCGCAAAGCGGTCCCCAGCCGATCGAAGCGACCATCAGCGGCAGCGGTGCGAGATAGAACAGGACGAGCGAGATCAGCGCGCCCGAAATGATCGAGGCGAACATCAAGGCCGACGCAGCGCCGGCGATCAGGGCTATCAGTCCAAAGGCCATCATCAGCTGTCCCGCTCCCTTCGAGCGGTTAGAGGCATCTCGCCCCAACCATCGGCGACCGGACGACCCGGAAGCCTTATGAAAAACTAGGTCGTTCGGCCGGCGGCGATGTCGCCGCCGGCCGAATTCGTCTTAGCGAATGACGTAGGGCAGCAGGCCCAGGAACCGCGCGCGCTTGATGGCGCGGGCAAGCTCACGCTGCTTCTTCGCGGACACCGCGGTGATGCGGCTCGGCACGATCTTGCCGCGCTCGGAGACGTAACGCATCAGCAGCTTGGAGTCCTTGTAGTCGATCTTCGGAGCATTCGCGCCCGTGAACGGGCAGCTCTTGCGGCGACGGAAAAACGGGCGGCGTGCACCAGCTTCAGCCATTGTTCTTACTCCCCATCCGTCGTGGTGGTGGTGGTGGTTTCAACGTCTTCGCGCGGACGGCGCGGACCGCGGTCACCGCGGAAGCCGCCGCCTTCACGATCGCCACCACGGAAACCACCCTCGCGGTCGCCACGGAAGCCACCGCCTTCGCGATCGCCGCGGAAGCCGCCGCCACGGTCATCACGCTCGCGGTCACGGTCGGCCTTGCGCATCATCGCGGACGGACCTTCCTCGAGCTCCTCGACGCGGACGCTGAGATAGCGGATCACGTCTTCGCTGATGCGCTCCTGGCGCTCGATCTCGGCGATCGCCGAGGACGGCGCGTCGATGTTGAGCAGCACGAAATGCGCCTTGCGGTTCTTGTTCATGCGGTAGGTGAGGGAGCGTACGCCCCAATTCTCGGTCTTGGTGACCTTGCCGCCGAGACCCTCGACGATGCCGGTCATCTGCGCAGTCAGCTCTTCGACCTGCTGGGTGCTCGCGTCTTGGCGCGCGAGAAAAACATGCTCATAGAGAGCCATGGAAGTCCTTTCCTCATGTTGGCGCATCGCCCGGCGTCAAGCCCTTAAGAGGCCTTCGGAAAGGACTCTGGGATTAAGCTCAGAAGGCGGAAACACGGGACGACGGGCCGACTGGCCCTGCCACACCAAAATCACGAATGATTTGCTGAGACCGTCCGTTCAGCTCCCGGCCGGGGTCTGCGGATGGGCGCGTTATACGGATTTCGGCCGACTTGGCAAGCTTGCAGGCGCCGTTTTCGGCGCGGGGTCCCGATGCGGAGTGGATCCCCCGCCGGCTACAATACCGGCTTGATTTGTTTGTTTGTATATCATACAAATAAGTCAACGGGAGCGAAACCCAATGGCAGAAAAGCCGGCCCACGAGCCGATCGAGGCGGCAGGCGATCCCAAGCACGCCGCCCGCGCCACGCGGTCGGCCGGTCGCAAAATGCGCTCGCTGCTGCTGGATGCCGCGAGCCCGCTGTTTCGGGAGCGGGGGCTGTCGGGTACAGCGATCGCCGACATCGCAGCCGCTGCGAACGCGTTCCCGAGCCAGATCACCTATTACTTCCGCACCAAGGAGGCGCTGTTCGTCGAATGCGCCTGCCGCGAGCTGCTGTATCTGGCGCGAGCGACCGAGCAGTCGGCGCTGAAAGCGCGCACGCCGCAGGATTATACCCGCGCGCTGGCCGAGACCGTCACGGCGAGCGATTCGGTAACCTTCTTCGCCGAGGCGCTGACGCTGACGCGGCGGCGCCAGGATCTCGCGCCGCTGGTCGAGCGCACCATCGAGCGCCTGCACAGTGAAGGTGCGCGGGCCTATGCGAGCCAGGTCGCGCGGCACGGCTGGCGCTCCCTGCGCGCGCCCGATGAGAGTTCGCGGCGGTTCTGGGCCGTCGCCATCGGAATCATCCTCGAGGGTTACGCCATGGGCCGGTCGCCAGAGGCGCTATGCGCCGAGATGCTGCGCGTGCTGGGCGAACAGGCGAAATCCGAGCATGACGCTGCGCGCCTGCGCCTCGTCGACGCGCGCGACGCCTCAAGCCATTCGAATGAGGAGAGTTAGGCCATGACTGCGCTTCGCATGCGTGCCCGCGATTTCCTGACCGACGACCAGCTTGCCGACGTGCGCCGGCGCGTGACCTGGAAAGGCGTCGCGCTGATCGCGCACGCCTGGGCGCTCATCATCGCCGCAATCGCCTTGGTCGCGTGGTGGCCCAATCCGATCACCTATATTGTCGCCGTCGCTATCATCGGCTCGCGCCAGCTCGGGCTCGCGATCCTCATGCATGACGGCGCGCATGGCTGCCTGTCCGCCGACGAGAAAACCAATCTGACCTTGAGCCAGTGGTTCTGCGCCTATCCTCTGTTTGCGGAGACGCGCAGCTACCGGCGCTATCATCTTCAGCATCATGCGCGCACGCAGCAGGAGGATGATCCCGACCTCGTGCTGTCGGCGCCATTTCCCATCACGAAGCTGAGCTATCGCCGCAAGTTCATTCGCGACCTCACCGGGCAGACCGGCTACCAGCAGCGCAAGGCGCAGTTGCTCAATACGCTCGGGCCGAGGGACTGGCCGTTGCGACAGCGCGCGGCGCATTTTTGGGAGAAGCTTGGGCCCCAATCTCTGGTCAATGGCGCGATGTTCGCAGCGCTCACGGCGGCCGGCGTATGGTGGGCCTATCCGCTGCTATGGCTGGTGCCGCTCCTGACCTGGATGATGGTCATCACCCGCATCCGCAACATCGCCGAGCACGCGGTCGTGCCCGACAGCAGCGATCCCTTGCGCAACACCCGCACCACCTACGCCAACTTCCTCGAGCGTCTGTTCATCGCGCCGTATTACGTGAACTACCACCTCGAACATCATCTCCTGTTCTACGTGCCCTGCTACAATCTGCCGAAGGTGCACCGCCTGCTGAGCCAGAGCCGGTACGCGGGTCGCATGGAGGTGCAGCCGAGTTACGCGGCCGTGCTGCGGCTTGCGACCGCGAAGCCGAACCGCGATGACCGGCCGGGGCAATTGGTCAACAGTGCGCGCCGCGCGCAGGCGGGGTCCGAGGTCGACGCCAACCAGACGGCCGGCGGATTTTAGGGACCCGTCTCTCCAGTTGAAGGCTGCCGGTTGAAGGCTGGTCGAAGTTCCTATCTTGGCTTGACATTCCGGCCCCGGACAGTGTCTACGGCCCCCTTTGGAGCATGATCCGGAACCATGGCCTAAGGCCGTGCGTCATCGGCTGCCGGTTCTCGCAGGGATCACGCCCGACAAGCAGGGAGCGCCGATGACGGCAGCATTCACATTTCCGGGGCAGGGTTCCCAGGCGGTCGGCATGGGCAAGGCCCTGGCCGATGCCTTTCCGGTGGCGCGCGCCGTGTTCGACGAGGTCGACGCCGCGCTAGGGGAGAAGCTGACTGCGACCATCTGGGATGGTCCGGCTGAAACCCTCCAGCTCACCCAAAACGCCCAGCCGGCCCTGATGGCCGTGTCCGTCGCCACCCTGCGGGTGCTGGAGGCCGAAGCCGGGTTTTCCGTGGGGCGGGATGCGGCCTTCGTCGCCGGCCACTCGCTCGGTGAATATTCGGCGCTGGCCGCGGCCGGCAGCCTGACCATTTCCGACACCGCGCGGCTGCTTCGCATCCGCGGTCTCGCAATGCAAAAAGCCGTGCCGGTCGGCGTCGGTGCGATGGCCGCTCTGCTCGGCCTCGACTACGAGGCCGCCGTGGCGGTGGCGGACGAGGCCGCTCAGGGGCAGGTCTGCCAGGCCGCCAACGACAATGGCGGCGGACAAGTGGTCGTCTCCGGCGACAAGGCCGCGGTCGATCGCGCCGTCGAGATCGCCAAAACCAGGGGCGCCAAGCGCGCGATGTTGCTGCCGGTGTCCGCGCCGTTCCATTGCAAGCTGATGCAGCCGGCTGCCGACGCGATGGCGGAGGCGCTGGCCGAGGTCACGATCAAGGCGCCGGCGGCCCCGTTGGTGTCGAACGTGCTGGCGAGCGCGATCACCGATCCCGACGAGATCCGCCGCCGCCTGGTCGAGCAGGTCACCGGTACCGTGCGCTGGCGCGAGTCGGTCGCCTATATGGCGGGGCAGGGCGTCACGCGTTTCTTCGAGATCGGTGCCGGCAAGGTGCTGACCGGCCTCGTCAAGCGTATTGCGGACGGTGCCGTCGGCGTTGCGGTCGGTGGTCCCAACGACATTGCTGCCGCCAAGGATGCATTGGCCGCTGCCAAGCAGGCCTGAGGCGCGATAATTCGTCGTCGCGCGCGAGTTCTTTAGTTGACGCACGATCCTTTCGGAAAACCGCTGCGCACTTTTCCGGATCGTGCCTTGGAGGAGTTATCGATGTTCGATTTGACTGGCAAAAAGGCGCTCGTCACCGGCGCAACCGGCGGCATCGGCGGCGCGATCGCGCAGGCGCTGCACGCGCAGGGCGCCACCGTTGCGATATCAGGCACGCGCAAGGAAGTGCTGGATGAGCTTGCCGGCAAGCTCGGCGAGCGCACCCATGTGCTGCCCTGCAATCTCTCCAAGGCCGACGAGGTCGAGGCGCTGGTGCCCGCCGCCGAAGCGGCGATGGGACAGGTCGACATCCTCGTCGCCAATGCCGGCATCACCCGCGACAATCTCTTCGTGCAGCTCCGTGACGAGGACTGGGAGGAGGTCATCAACATCAATTTGACCTCGACCTTCCGGCTTGCCCGCGCCGCCACCAAATTGATGATGCGCAAGCGCTTCGGCCGTATCATCGCCATCACCTCGGTTGTCGGCGTCACCGGCAACCCGGGGCAGGGCAATTATACCGCGTCGAAGGCGGGCCTGATCGGGATGATCAAGACGTTAGGTGCCGAATACGCCAAGCGTGGCGTCACCGCGAACTGCATCGCGCCCGGCTTCATCAAGACGCCGATGACCGATGCGCTCAACGACAAGCAGCGCGAAACGATTCTGACCAAGGTTCCGGCCAATCGCCTGGGCACGCCAGAGGACATCGCGGCGGCCGCCGTCTACCTGAGTTCGAACGAAGCGGCCTATGTCACCGGCCAAACCATCCACGTCAACGGCGGCATGGCCATGATCTGACGCTTCATTCCGCACCGCCCCCTGGCGGTGCGGAATGCGGCAAACGGCCGTTTCCGGAGCGAAATGAGGCTTGTAGTCAACGCAATTGAAGTATGATAACCGGACCTTCAACGGATGGGCAAAGAACGCCATTGCAGGTTTTTGAAACCCTGTATATTGGCGATGCGGAGCCTTGGCCGTCATTCGCCGGGCCTGCATCGGTTAGGATGGGGCCAGATCAAAGTTCGTAAGCGAAGGCAGTCAACGACCACGACGGCTCGTATCGTCCCGGGGGGTCGGGTCTACAGGGAACAACACGAGGTTATGCAATGAGTGAGATTGGCGAGCGGGTTAAGAAGATCGTGGTCGAACACCTTGGTGTTGAACCCGAGAAGGTTGTCGACGCTGCGAGCTTCATCGACGACCTCGGCGCCGACAGTCTGGACACCGTCGAGCTGGTGATGGCGTTCGAAGAGGAATTCGGTTGCGAGATTCCGGACGACGCCGCGGAGACGATTCTCACCGTCGGCGACGCCACCAAGTTTCTCGAGAAGAACGCGAAGAGCTAAGGCTCTTCATTTTCGCGGGGACAACATTGAAACCGGACGGACCGCCCAACAGCGGTCAGCCGGTTTCTTGTTATTGGCCGTGAATCTTTCGATGCGGAGTTTTCGAATATGAGGCGGGTTGTCGTCACGGGTCTTGGCATGGTTTCGCCACTCGGCTGCGGTGTCGAGCCGACCTGGAAACGCATCCTCGACGGCCAAAGCGGCGCACGCAAAATCGAGAGCTTCGATGTCTCCGATCTTCAGACCAAGATCGGCTGCACGGTCGTGCGCGGCGACGGCACCAACGACACTTTCAATCCCGATATCTGGATGGAGCCGAAGGACCAGCGCAAGGTCGACGACTTCATCATCTTCGGCATGGCCGCAGCCGGCCAGGCGCTCGATGATGCCAACTGGCACCCCGAGACCGAAGAGGACAAATGTGCAACCGGCACCATGATCGGATCCGGCATCGGCGGCCTCAACGGCATCGCCGAGACCGCGGTCCTGTTGAAGGAGCGCGGGCCGCGCCGGGTCTCGCCGTTCTTCATTCCGGGCCGCCTGATCAATCTCGCCTCCGGCTATGTCTCGATCAAGCATGGGCTGAAGGGGCCGAACCATTCGGTGGTCACGGCCTGCTCGACCGGCGCTCACGCGGTCGGCGATGCCGCCCGCCTGATCGCGCTCGGCGATGCCGACGTCATGGTTGCCGGCGGCGCGGAATCGCCGATCGGCCGCATCGGCATTGCCGGCTTCAACGCCGCGCGTGCGCTCTCGACAGCCTTCAATGAAACGCCCGAGAAGGCCTCGCGCCCCTACGACAAGGACCGCGACGGCTTCGTCATGGGCGAGGGCGCCGGCGTTCTGGTCCTGGAAGAGCTCGAACACGCCAAGCGCCGCGGCGCGAAGATCTATGCCGAGGTGATCGGCTACGGTCTTTCGGGCGATGCCTATCACATCACCTCGCCGTCACCCGACGGCGACGGCGGCTTCCGCAGCATGGCGGCGGCGCTCAAGCGCGCCGGCCTCACCGCGTCCGATCTCGACTACATCAACGCGCACGGCACCTCGACACCGCTCGGTGACGAGATCGAGCTCGGTGCCGTTGAACGTCTGCTCGGCAATGCCGCTTCCAAGGTCGCGATGTCCTCGACCAAGTCGTCGACCGGTCACCTCCTGGGTGCGGCCGGCGCGATCGAGGCGATCTTCGCCATTCTCGCGATTCGCGATAATGTTGTGCCGCCGACCATCAACCTGGACAATCCGTCGGTCGAGACTGCGATCGATCTGGTGCCGCATCAGGCGAAGAAGCGCGAGGTCAACGTCGCGTTGTCGAATTCTTTTGGTTTTGGCGGTACCAACGCATCGGTCGTCTTCCGGCGTCTGGTCCACTAGTTTGTTGTTGCGACGAATCCACCGTTTTGCCGTATTCGGCGATAGTCATGGAAGCGGGCGCGTGCATTTGGCTCGGCAAGCGATTGTCAGGTCGCGATTGAACCGGCAGGATTCAGGTTGCTTCGATGAGTGAAAGGCCGCCCATTTCGCCCCGGAGCCCGCGGGCAGCGCTCGAGCCCGAGCAGGTCCCGCCGCCGCCGAAGCGATCGGATCGCGCGCGCAATCCCTTCGTGATCGTCGGCAACGCCATCATCACCCTGCTGCTGATTGCGATGATCGGCGCGGGCGGCGCGTACTATTACGGCCGACAGGTGCTCGAGGCGCCGGGACCGCTGAAGGAAGACAAGATCGTCAACATCCCGCAGCGCGCCGGCAAGCGTGACATCGCCGAGACGCTGAACCGCGAAGGCGTGACCGACGTCAATCCGTGGGCGTTCATTGCCAGCGTCGCTGCGTTGAAGGCGAGCTCGGACCTCAAGCCCGGCGAATACTCGTTCCAGAAGAACGCATCCTTGCGCGACGTGATTGCCACCATCGTCGAGGGCAAGGTGGTGCAGCATGCCGTGACGATCCCGGAGGGCCTGACCTCCGAGCAGATCGTGGCGCGGCTCTCCGACAACGACATCTTCACCGGCAGCGTGCGTGAGCTGCCGCGGGAAGGCACGCTGCTGCCCGAGACCTACAAGTTCCCGCGCGGCACCCCGCGCGATCAGGTGATCCAACGCATGCAGCAGGCGCACAAGCGCGTGCTGACCGAGATCTGGGAGCGCCGCAGTCAGGACATTCCGGTCAAGAGTCCGGAGCAATTGGTGACGCTGGCCTCGATCGTGGAGAAGGAGACCGGCAAGCCGGACGAGCGCAGCCGCGTCGCCGCGGTGTTCGTCAATCGCCTGAAGCAGAGGATCAAGCTGCAGTCCGATCCCACGATCATCTATGGCCTCGTCGGGGGCAAGGGCACGCTCGGTCGTCCGATCAAGCGCAGCGAGATCACGCAGCCCTCGCCCTACAACACCTATGTCATCGAGGGCCTGCCACCGGGCCCGATCTCCAATCCCGGCCGGGCCTCGCTCGAGGCTGCCGCCAACCCGGCCCGCACCCGCGATCTCTATTTCGTTGCCGACGGCACCGGCGGGCATTCCTTCACCGAGACCTACGACGCGCACCAGAAGAACGTCGCCAAGCTGCGCGCGATGGAAAAGCAGATTCAGAACGACACGGTCGAGCCGGCCGAGGACGCGCAGGCACCCGCCGCCGCCGCGCCCGGTACCGCCGATACGCCGACGGCGACCACGCCGGCCCGCCCCAACCAGCAGAAAAAGCCGCCGGCCGCTCGCCCCGCGGGTCCGCCGCCGGCCCGGCAAGGCGCGGTGCAGCCCTCGCCCCCGGTGGTCCAGCGCTAGGCCAGGTGCAGACCTGCCCCGCGGGACTTTGCGGATTACATTTTCCTGCAAAATAGTCTTAAGATTCGCGTGGCTTGATGGCCGCGCGAATCCCGAGCTTCTGGAGAAATTGACCTGATGGCGTTGTCGTCCATGACCGGCTTTGCCCGAAGCCACGGCGCGAGCGGGCCGTATACGTTCGAATGGGAATTGAAGTCGGTCAATGCCAAGGGCTTTGATCTCAGGGTGCGGCTGCCGCAGGGGTTCGACGAACTCGAGGCTCATGCCAAGAAGCGCGCCGCCGAGCTGCTCTCGCGAGGCACGGTCTACGCCAATCTGACCGTCAAGCGCGCCAATGCGGCCACCAGCGTCCGCGTCAACGAGGACGTGCTCAACGCCGTCCTCAAGGCCGCCGCTGTGATCGCCGGCAAGGTCGATGCGGTCGCGCCGAGCGTCGACGGGCTTTTGGCCATCAAGGGTGTCATTGAGGTCGCCGAGCCCGAGGGCGACGAGGAAGAGGACAAGGCCGCGCGCGCCGCCGCTGCGGACGCCTTCGACAAGGCGCTCGCCGAACTCGTCCAGATGCGCAAGCGTGAGGGGACCTCGCTCGGGCAGATATTGATCCAGCGCGTGGACGAGGTCGAGCAGTTGGCGAAGAAGGCGGAGGCCGCGCCCGGCCGCAAGCCCGAGGCGATCAAGGCCAGGCTCGCCGAACAGATCGCGAGCCTGCTCGACACTTCCGACCGTTTCGATTCCGACCGCCTGATGCAGGAAGCGATCCTGATTGCGACCAGGGCCGACATCCGCGAGGAGCTCGACCGCATCGCCTCGCACATCGCGCAGGCGCGCGAGCTGATCGGCAAGGGCGGCCCGGTCGGGCGCAAGCTCGACTTCCTGGCGCAGGAATTTCACCGCGAGGTCAACACCTGTTGCTCGAAGTCGAACGACATCGAGCTGACCAATACGGGGCTCGCCATGAAGAACGTGGTCGAGCAGTTCCGCGAGCAGGTCCAGAATCTGGAGTGATCGATGACGATTGGCGGTCACGGAACGGATGGTGTCGAGCGGCGCGGATTGATGTTCGTGCTGTCCTCGCCGTCGGGCGCGGGCAAGACGACGCTGTCGCGCATGTTGATCGACCGCATGCCCGGCCTTCGAATGTCGGTGTCGGCGACCACGCGGGCGATGCGGCCGGGCGAGGTCGACGGCAGGGACTATTCGTTCGTCGACAAGGCCACCTTCGCGGCGATGGCGAAGGCCGACCAGCTGCTGGAATGGGCGACCGTGTTCGACAACAGCTACGGCACGCCGCGTGCGCCGGTTGAGGCGGCGCTGTCAGCTGGGCAGGACGTGCTGTTCGACATCGACTGGCAGGGCACGCAGCAGCTCCGAGAGAAAGCACGCGCCGACGTCGTCAGCGTGTTCATCCTGCCGCCCTCGGCCGCCGATCTCGAGAAGCGGCTCCATTCGCGCGCGCAGGATTCCGACGAGGTGATCCGCAAGCGCATGAGCCGCGCCAGCCACGAGATGAGCCACTGGGCCGAGTACGACTACATCGTCATCAACCATGACGTCGACGAGGCCTTCGCCGAGGTACAGTCGATCCTGAAGGCCGAACGCCTCAAGCGCGAGCGGCAGACCGGCCTCGTGGGGTTCGTGCGAGGTCTGCAAGGCCAGCTTCAAGGTTAGGCTCCGTCAGCCGCGGCCCGTCCTTCGCCAGCCGTTCCAGCATCGTCGTGATCACGTCGATGTCGATGGCGTCCTCGGCTCCCGCATCTTCATCGCGACCGGCCGGCTCTTCGTCATTGACGCCGTTGGCCGCGAGCTGCGGCGCGGCCTCGATCTGGAATTCTCCGTTGAAGATGTCGGCATCGTCGAGCTCTGCGGCATCGTGGTGCGCTTGCGGTGCGCGCTCATCGATCACATCAATCTCGCGATCGATCGCGGCAAGCTGCGCGGTCTTGAGCTGGGCTGGCTGCGGACGCAGGGCATCGAAATCCACCGGGCGGGGCTGCCGAGCGTCCGGCGCGTCGGCGGGCGCTGCGTTGAGCCACGGCGCGCGGCCATCGTCGTGATCGTGCGGCTCAAAATTGTCCCAGTTGACGCGGCGCTGGTCGGCGGCCTGAACGCGGATGCGCCCACCGGCGAAGCGGTAGATGACGCTGGCGAGGATGCCGGCAAGCGCCAGCGCGCCGCCGATCACGAGCAGCAGCATCTGGAGCGAGCCGGTCTGCTTGTCGGCGGTGCTGTCTGCCGCGGCCAGAGCCATCGGAGCAGGGGACTTCGCCGGCTTCGCGGTCGGCTGCGCGGCGACCGCGGCAGGTGCAGGCGAGGGCTGCTCTGTGGGCGCGGCGGACGCCGTGGAGGCCTCGGGCCAGCGCGCGGCGACGTCGGGCTGCTGCGCGTTGGCGTCGGCGGCGGGGCTCGCAGCTTGTTGCGTCGGCGCAGGTCCCGCCTGTGCAGGCGTCTTCACCGTGGCGATGCTCTGCGGCGTCAGATATTCGGCGCGCGCGTCCTGGACCGAGTGCTGCTGCGGCACGGGTGTATCCGCTGCAGGCGTATCGGGCACAGCCTGTGCGGTTTGGGTGGCCTTGCCGCCTTCGGCGCGCAGATACCAGCACTGCCGCTTGGTCGCGCGCTCGAGGCGATAATGCCAATGCTGGCCCTGCGGGGCGGCGCCCTTTGGCGAGCCGAGGCAGTCGCTCGCGGCATTTGCCGTGCTCGGTGGCGTCGTTGCATTCTGCGACACGGCGGCAAGTGGCGCGCCGACAATGATGCTGCCCATAAGGGCGGATAAGAATTTTGCGGTGCGGTTGCCCATCCTGGTCTCCCGATTACGCATGACGCAACTCGTTACCTTCCCTTTGTCGTCAAAGACTTGGGTGGCAATGAGCCGCAAATCCGGAGAGGATGTGGCCTGAATCGGGCCTGCGCGGCGTTCGTTCCGCGGCGGAAGCGGACTTTTTCGCTGCTATTGCTTGGTCGAAGTCCAGGTTCCGCCGCAGCCGTCCGAGCGGCGGAAGGATCCGGAGCCACTGCGGGCAGCGAGGCGGCCGGAACCGGTGAAGGTCACGCCGTCGCCTTGACCGAACGTGCTGACCGCGCCGCTTGCGCTGACGGTACCAGTGACGCCTTGGCCTATGACCTTGCCTGAGGAGACCACGACCGCGCCGGACGTGGTGCCGCCGCAGCCGACGCTGACGACCATCCAGGCGCCGTCGAAACTCCCGCCACCGCCACCACCCCCACCACCGCGTCGCGAGGAGCTGCGCGGCTCCTCGGCCGGCTTGCTGCGGCGCGCCGAGGACGCCGGCTCGGCGGAACGGTCCGATCGCGAGCCGGACAGCGATTTCTCGTCATTGCCGATCGAGCCGCCGGCACTGCCGGACTGCGCAACGGCGGACGGTGGAGCGACGGTGACGGACAGGAATAAGGCCAGGGCAATCGCAGGGATGACGGCATTGCGCATGAGCAAAAATCCAAAAAATGAAAAATCGTATCAGCGGCCGGAGCCGTCGGCACAGACGGAACCGATAATGCGGCAAGCTTTGCCAGCCTTGCCGCATTCGTCAAGCGCGGCGTCTTTCGCGCGCTGCACGCTGTCGCGCTGGACCAGCGACCAGGATTTGTCGGAGATCGCGAACGCGCCGCAGCGGTTGCCATAGAAGGACAGCTCGATGGGACATTTGGCGCCGGCGCAATTGCCGCGCGCATCCGCTACCGCCGCGCGCCGCGAGGCGTGGTTCCAGGAGATGCCCCATTTGCCGCCGTCGGGCCCGTAGACGATCGAGCCCCATGGCTTCAGGTCCTCCATCTTGCGCATCCGCAGCAGAAGGCCCTCGGTGGCTTCGCCCGTCGGCGCCATGGAAATCCGCTGCTGGAGCTTCGTGATCGCGCGGGTCAGTCCATCGGGGCTGTCAGGATCGAAATTGAGCTCGTAGAGCCGCTCGCTGAGTTCGCTCAGCAGGGCGGCATCGCGCAAGGGGACGCGGTCCGGATCGGCGCGCAACCGATCCGCCGGAAGCACATCGGGCTGCATCGCTGCGACCTGCGGCGGCGCGGTTTGCGTCGGGGCTACGAAATAGAAGGTGCCGTCGATCGGGGAGGACGACACCCAGGGCTGCTGCGCGCCGGAGGTGGCGCGCTTCACGGCGAGGCCGACCTGATTGAAAGTCTGGAATACGTCGAGGCCCGCGGTCCGGACCGTCGCGGCCAATGCCTTGGTGTAGGGGCTGTGGCCGTCGCTGCCGTCCTGGGCGACGTTGCCGGGTTGCGTTGCGTAGGAGATCAGCGTGCCCTCAGGCGCGCGCATCTGCGCGAGGCCGCCATCTGAGGCGCGCAGGCCGCGCGAGCCGAAGGGGTTGTTGCGGCAGGCGTCCAGGATTACGAGGTTGAGCCGCGTGCCCGATCCCTGCATCTGGCGCAGCACGAGGTTGACGTCGGTCATCTGGAAGTCGACGTCGGCCTCGCGCGTCGGATTGGCGCCGACCGGCACGAGATAGTTGGCGCCCGAGACCTGCACGCCGTGGCCGGCATAATAGAACAGCGCGACGTCGGCGCCCTGCACCTGCCGGCCAAAGCTCTGCACCGCCAGGTCCATCGCGCCCTTGTCGAGATCGAGCTGGGCGCGGCCTCCGACCAGGGTGAAGCCGAGCAGGCCAAGCGTGTCCGCCATCAGGCTCGCGTCCCTGGATGGATTGTCGAGCGGCGTAATGTTCTTGTAGGCGGAGTTTCCGACCACGAGCGCGATGCGCTTCTCGGCCGATGCCGGGTGCGTGGCGACGACGAGCAGGGCTGCGACCAGCGTCGCCAGCCCCGGGACGCGATTGAAAATTCTCGCGCGCATCAAAATTCCCCAAAATAATGGCGTCAGTCTAACAGTCCGGCGCGCCGGCGAAAAGTGGTGCGACGGCGGGCAGCGGCGCAGGCCGCTCGAGCGCTTGCTGCCGATCCCGTCATCCTGAGGCGCGAGCCATGCGTCGCAACGCGACGTGTGGAGAGCCTCGAAGGATGAACGGCTGAGCCGCCAGCCGCCGTCGCCCTTCGAGGCCTCCGCTACCCTCCGGCACCTCAGAGCGACGGTGAAATAGAAGGGGCGCTCAATCCAGATTGCGAACGCGGCCGCGCGTTCCCGCGGCAGATTCTGCCCGAGCCTTGCTGCCGTTCATCGCCCAATGGAGGCCAAAGGGCGCAGGGAAGGCCGGGCGCCGGCGGCACCCGTTGGTCCGTGCGCTACGGGAGTGCACACGGGGTGGACCGATAGGGTGGCCGATCGCCCGGCCTTCCCTGCGCGGATGGTTTTAACGGTGTCCTTCGT